>NZ_VTHL01000014.1:0-131770 GCF_008271285.1 Hymenobacter lutimineralis
CGGCCGGCTCAAAGAAGCGCGAGGCTTGGCCACCCGCTACGAGAAAACCGCCGCCTCTTTTTTAGCCGTCGCTCACCTGCTCGCCGCCCTGGATTGGATGCGCTGACTGTCCACACTCTCTAGAAAACTTGTAGCAGATAACTAAAAAACGGAAGAAAAAGAAAGGCCCCGCAACAACCGTTGCGGGGCCTTTAACATACACTCTAAGCTCTAATAGTCATCATCGTCGTAGCGGCCTTTGCTTTTGCCGCGGCTGCCGCCGAAGCTGTCGTCATCGTCGAGGTCGTCGTTGAAGTCATCGTCGTCATCGTCGCCGAATGAGCCAAAGCCGCTGCCGCTGTCGGGGTCTTCGGCGGCTTCGGCGGCCGTGAATTCTTCCTCCGTCATGCTCGCCAAGTCGAGGGCTTCGTCGTGGGAAGAGCCCGTGTCGCGCCACATCAGGTAGTCGGCATATTTGGCCGATAGTTGGTCCTCAGAGGAGCCGCGGGTTTTGCTACCGCCGGTTTTGGCGAAGCTATCCAGCTCGTCATCATCATCGAGGAAATCGTCGTCGAGGTTGTCGTATTGTCTCATGGCCTGGCTAGGGCAGTAAGGGTTGGAAATTCAAAGAAAGCAAGCCGTGCGTAGGCGGCAAAGATACGGGCAGAGCGGCCCCGAAGTTCAGTGGTCCGTGGCCGAACACCGGACGTTACAATTTAGGACAGAAAACCATTGCAGCGTGTGCGCAGCCATAATTCGGTGAAAATTTCTGCTGTAGCGAACTATAGTTAATGAGCAGGCCGGGCGCCAAAATCGGTAATCTGGAGGTGATGCTGGCAAAAATCGTATTCCTCCGGCACGTTGCTCGACACCAGCACCAGGCGCCCGGGCAGGGTATTTCGGACGTGCTCCTGGTACCAGGCCACGCCCGTGCGGTCGAGGTTGGTGGTGGGCTCGTCGAGCAGCAGCAGGGGGGCTTCGGAGTACAGGGCCAGGGCCAGCTTGAGGCGCTGCTTCATGCCGGATGAAAAATCGCGCACCAGCTTGTGGCGCGATTTTTCCAGGTACATCAGCTCAATCAGGCGGCTGGGGCTGTAGCGGGCCCGAAATGGCTTGAACCGGGCATGAAACTGCAGCAGCTCCAGCAGCGTGAGTTCCTCAATCAGCTCCAGATAGGGGGCCGCATAGGCCAGCAGTCCGGGCACGTTTTCCACCGTTACTGCCTGCCCTTTGAACGAGTACGTTACGGTCCCTTCCGACGCCAGCAGCTGCCCCGATAACGTATTGAGCAAGGTGCTTTTGCCGGCCCCGTTAGGCCCCAGAATGGCCGTAGCCGTGCCCGGTTGAAAGGTGTGCGTCAGCCGGCGGAATATCCAGTCGCGCACGAAGCGTTTTCCCAGGCCGGTAGCTTCAATCTGCATGTTCGTTAAGCTGTTAGCTGATGGCTGTTAGCTGGTTGAAAAAGCTATCAGCTAACAGCTTACTATCAACTACTCGCCGCCCCCGTTGCCGTTGCGGGAATAGCCCTTGATAACGCCCCGGCCGGAGTTACGAATGAAGTTCACGACCTCATCCCGCTCGGGCGAAGGGGCCAGCTCCAGCTCAATCTGGTCGAGGGCCGCGTTGTTGTTCAGGCCACTGAGGAAAAGCAGGCGGTAGAGCTGCTGGATTTCGGCAATCTTCTGGTCGGAGAAACCCCGGCGGCGCAGGCCAATGGAGTTGATGCCCGCGTAGCTGAGTGGCTCCCGCCCCGCCTTTACGAAGGGCGGCACGTCCTTGCGAATCAGGGAGCCGCCCGAAATCATGGCGTGGGCCCCGATGTGTACAAACTGGTGAATGGAAGAGGAACCCCCGATGATGGCGTAGTCGCCAATTTCTACGTGCCCGGCCACCTGCACCGTGTTGGCCAGAATGCAGTTGTTACCAATTACGCAGTCGTGGGCCACGTGCACGTAGGCCATAATCAGGCAGTTGGCGCCCACTACTGTCTTGAGCTTGTCGATGGTGCCCCGGTTCACCGTCACGCACTCCCGAATCACGGTGTTGTCGCCGATGTGGGCCGTGGTCCGCTCACCGGCGAACTTCAGGTCCTGCGGCATGGCGGCAATAACGGCGCCGGGAAAAATCTTGCAGTTCTTGCCAATGCGCGCCCCCGCCATAATGGTCACATTGGGGCCAATCCAGGTGCCTTCCCCGATTTCCACGTCTTTATCAATCGTGGTGAAGGGCTCAACGACGACATTCTGCGCAATAATTGCCTCGGGGTGGATGTAGGCGAGCGGCTGGTTCATTCGGTGGGTAATTAGTAATTAAGAATTAATAATTAAGAATTGTCTCAACGCCCAGGCAAACGGTGGTCGGCTGAGAATTATTCATTCCTACTTATTAATTACTAATTGAAAATCAGGCGTCTTTGCGGACGATGCTGGCCGTCATTTCGGCCTCCATCACCACTTTGCCATTCACGAAGGCCTTGCCGCTCATCTTGGCAATGCCGCGTTTGATAGGAGCCAACAACTGGCACTTGAAAATGATGGTGTCGCCGGGCAGAACTTTGCGGCGGAAGCGGCAGCTTTCGATGCCCATGAAGTAGGTCCAGTAGTTTTCGGGGTCGGGCACGGTGTTGAGTACCAGAATACCGCCCGTCTGGGCCATGGCTTCAATCTGCAGCACGCCGGGCATCACCGGGTTGCCGGGGAAGTGGCCCGGGAAAAACGGCTCGTTCATCGTCACGTTCTTCACGCCGGTTACCGTGTTGGCATCCAGATGAATGATCTTGTCGATGAGCAGGAAGGGGTAGCGGTGGGGCAGGATCTGGCTGATCTTGTTGATGTCCATCACCGGCTCCCGCGAGGGGTCGTACGTAGGCACCGGCGACGAATTGGCCTCCAGCATCTTTTTCTTGATTTTCTTGGCAAAGGCCACGTTGGCCGCGTGCCCGGGCCGGGCCGCCAGGATCTGGCCTTTCAGCGGGCGACCTACCAGGGCCAGGTCCCCAATCAGGTCGAGGAGTTTGTGGCGGGCCGGCTCGTTTTTGTGGCGCAGGTCCACGTTGTTGAGGATGCCTTCCTTCTTCACCGCTACTTTGGGCTTGCCCAGCATGGTGGCCAGCTCGCTCAGTTCCTCTTCACTTACTACGCGGTCTACTACCACAATGGCATTGCTCAGGTCACCGCCTTTGATGAGGTTTTGCTTGTAGAGGGCTTCCAGCTCGTGCAGAAAGCAGAAGGTGCGTGAGCTGGAAATTTCGGAGGCAAACTGGGTGATATCGGTGAGGGACGCGTGCTGGGAGCCCAGCACGGGGGAGTTGTAGTCCACCATCACTGTTACGCGGTAGTCGTTCAGGGGCAGGCCGGCAATTTCCACGGCCCGCGGGTTGTCGACAAACCGTATTTCGTCGGGAATTTCGAAGTAGTTGCGCAGGGCGTTCTGCTCTTCCAGGCCTACTTCCTGCAGGGGCTTGATAAACTCGTAGCTAGAGCCATCCATAATGGGCGGCTCGGGGCCATCGAGCTGAATCAGCACGTTATCGATCTGCAACCCTACCAAGGCGGCCAGCGTGTGCTCCACCGTGTTTACGCGGGCCCCGTTCTGCTCAATGGTTGTGCCGCGGCTCAGGTCCACTACGTTGTCTACGTCGGCGTCTACAATGGGCTGCCCGGGCAGGTCTACGCGCTGAAATTTATACCCGTGGTTGATGGGCGCCGGGCAAAAGGTCATGGTAGCTACCACGCCGGTGTGCAGGCCAATGCCGCTTACCGTCACGGGAGCCTTAATGGTATGTTGCTTGTCGTTCATTGATAAGCTGTGAGCTGCTGGCGTTTTCGCGGTTAGCTGACGTTCAAAAAAAATCGGAGAGGAGGGTGGTAAGGATCAAAAAGCTGCTAACCAATAACTAACAGCCATTCGTCAGCAGCTTCGCGTCTGCAAAGCTAGGACTTTTCAGGCGTCTGCGCATTGCGCTCCAGTGCCGTGAGGCGGCGGTCCAGTTCGGGCAGGTGCCGGAAGATGGCATTGGCCCGTAAACTGTCGCGCAGGCTAAAGGCGGGGGAGCCCTGCAGAAACTCGCCCGAAACCTTAATGGACTTGCCCACGCCCGACTGCGCCGTGACGGTGGTTTTGTCGGCCAGGGTGAGGTGGCCTGCAATACCGGTTTGGCCGGCCAATACGCAGTAGCTGCCTATCTTGGTAGAACCCGAAATACCGGTTTGGGCGGCAATAACGGTGTGACGGCCAACCTCCACGTTGTGGGCAATCTGCACCAGGTTATCCACTTTCGAGCCTTCCCGAATGATGGTGGAGCCCATGGTGGCGCAGTCGATGGTGGCGTTGGCACCTACACTTACATTGTCTTCCAGCACCACGTTACCAATCTGCGGGATGGGCCGGTAGGAGCCGTCGGGCTGGGGGGCAAAGCCGAAGCCGTCGGAGCCAATAACGGCGCCGGCGTGCACCACGCAGCGTGCCCCAATCACCGTATCGGCGTATATTTTAGCTCCGGCGTAGATAATGGTGCCGTCACCAATGCGGCACCGGTCGCCGATGGTAGCATGTGGGAAAATGAGCACGTCCTGCCCAATGATGCAGTTTTCGCCGATGTAGGAAAAAGCCCCGCGGTAGTGGTTGTCGCCGATGGTGGAGCCAGCGCCCAGGAAGGACGGCTCTTCCACGCCGCGGCGGCCAGTGCGGGTGCTTTGCTGGTAAAACTCCAACAAGGCCGTAAAGCAGGAGTAAGGGTCCTCTACCCGGATAAGCGCCGCCGTCACGGGCTGGCGCAGCTCCAGGGTGCGGCTTACAATGACGGCCGTAGCGCCCGTGGTGTACAGCTGGGGCTCGTATTTGGGGTTGGCCAAGAAGGTAATGGCACCCGCTTGGGCTTCTTCGATTTTTGCCAGCCGATCAACGCGTAGTGCGGCGTCACCTTCCACTGCTCCGTGCAGCACCTCTGCTATCTGGCCTACGGTAAATTCCATCAGGCAAAAGTAGAGAAATATCTATTTCCGCCCGTTACCAGCGGCTAGTGTCTGCTCGGCTGTGCCTCTGGCCTAAGCTGAACTACGGGCGCATACATAGTTACCCACCCATCGGCATATACAGGGCAGTAAGCTACGCCGTGCAACTGCAGCCGCGCCGAGCGGACGGGGCGTTCCAGCACCAGCAGATCGAAGGGCTTTGGGTACAAGGTGCTATTACTGAACGCGTACAACGGGTAGTGAGCCGACTGGGCGTAGTGGTGAAAATATAGCTGATGAAAAGGCGCCCGGTAGTAGACGTGTCGCGGCTGTCGGCGGCGCACCCACTGGTATGCACGCTGCAACTGCTGTTCGCGCTGCTGCATAGCAACTACTACTTGGTGGGCGCGGATTATTTTGTACACGCCATACGCGCCCACCAACACCATACTTAGCAGCGCAGCCCACCCTTTAGGCAGGCGGAAGCGCGTGAACAGGTAATCGAGGCAGGTGGCTGCTACCAGAAAGAAGTAAGGCAGCAGATACAAGAGTGCCCGGGCCGGGACCTGCACGCGCTGCAACGGCATTAGCACCAGCGGCAGCAGGAGCATGACCAAAGCAGCACCACATACCCGGCGCCGTTCCGGTGGGAGCATTGGCAGCAGGACGACGGCTCCTACGGGAACCAGAAAAACGGCCCACTCAACCAAGCGCTGCTGCCCAAACAGCTCGTGGATTTGCGCCTGCAAGTACGGCGTGTAGCTTTCTAAAAAGGCGCTGAGGGTCTGAGGAGCAATGTAGGCGTTAGCCACCAAGGACCTAAGCCCGGAAATGGCTATGATCGGGCTATATACCAGGAGCGCCCCGCCGACTATTACTACAAGAGCTAAAGCCAACGTAAGCAACGGCCTGGTTTGCTGGCGCCGCGCGAAGCCGGGAACGGCCACAACGGTAAGCGCCGCTAACACATACGCGTAGGTAGGCACGGTGTACATGCCCAGTACGCCCGTCAACACGAAGCCAAACCACAGGAATCCCTGTTCCTTCGGGGCCGCTAGCAGGCGTAGAGTGGCAAAAAACTACACTACTGATAGGGTAAGCAGCAAAAAATACCCCCGCCCAGCTACGGCGTAATACAGCGCCATAGGCGAGAAGCTAACTAAGCCAACAACTAGAAAGGCCACGCGGAAACCAGCGAAACGCAGGAGTAGCAGAAAGAGCAGCACCGTGCCGACCAGGCTTATCAGAAAGGCCGGAAGCCGTAGAACCAGGGCGGCATTATCAGAGAAGCAGCTAACCAGCCAGCAACTCAGGCTAAAGAGAACATGGTTGTTGGGGAAGGGGTAAAAGCTGGTGCTGGCCAAGGCACCGCCCCGCACAAAGTAGTCGTAGGTAGCCACCTCGTCGGTGCCTAAGGGGTAGGCCAGCGCGTAGTACAAGCGCACGGCTACAATGTTCAGCAACAGCGCTCCGCTCAGTCCCCACTCCAGTCCCGATAACGCCCGCCAGGTCTTAAGTAAGCTCCCGAGCAGGCGCCGAGCATCCCACCAAAAGGCCCGCATAGTATAGTCCCCAGGCCGGCGCCGTACCTCATAATAGGTAGCCACCGCCCCCAGCAGAAAGCAGCTGGTCAGCCCCGCTATAAATACTCGGTAGCGGCTAGCCTCTACGTGCAGCACAAAGCCCGGCACGTCGTTCTGCGCGTAGAGCGCGTGGCGTAGGGTCTGGAAATCCGCGGGAGAAGTGAAACCATACAGCAGGGCCAGACTACCACTAACCAGCAGCAGACACAGGGCAAACAAGCCTAGCGGCAAGCTGCGGCTTCCTTCAGCCAACTGCTGACGAAACGAGGGCATATTGGAAAGAGTAACAAACTGCCTCAACGTCAGCGGCAAAGGCAAAAGACCTAGGTGATGCTGCCCGCAGGACTACTGCAGTATTTCCTTGGGAAAGCAGATGTAGTGCTTTTCCACCCGCTGGCCCAGGGCCTTAATGTTAGGCAGGTCGGAGGCTTCGGCCACGTTCACCACCCGGCCACGCTTGGTCAGCACATCAATGGTGTCCTGGCCGTCGGCGTCGTAGGCATTGTTGCTGATGCGGCCCACCAGCATGAGCTGGGCCGCGTCGGCGGGGGCAAGGTGGAAGTGTTCAGCAATGAGCTCCACAATGCCCAGCTTGAACTCTTCCTCGAACGGCTCCGCCTGCAGCTGGATCTTGAACAGGTGCCGGTCGAGCATGCTTTGAGCCAGGTAGTTGAGTACTTTATCGGGGTGGTCGGCCCAGAGCTTCACCGCCCCCCACACGTCGGTATCGTCGAGGCGGGTGAAGCGGCGCAGAATCTGGTCGTCGGCCTCAAACTCCTGCTGGGTGACGTTGCGCGAGAGAAAGAAGTGCAGGTTGGGTGAGGCAGGCACGTCTACCCCGGCCCGCACCAGGTCACGGGCCCGCTGCATGATGCGAATCACCATCTGCTCGGCTGACGTCACAGTCTTATGCAGGTACACCTGCCAGTACATCAGCCGCCGACTCACCAGAAAGTTTTCAATGCTGTACACGGCTTTTTCCTCCAGCACCAGCCGCTCGTCTACTACTGTCAGCATTTTAATGAGGCGGTCGGCGCCGGGGCGGCCCTCCTGCACGCCGGTGTAGAACGAGTCCCGGTTGAGATAGTCGAGGCGGTCCATATCCAGCTGACTGCTCACCAGTTGATGAAAAAACGGCCGGTGGTAGGTGCCCTGGAAAACCTCAATGGCCAGCGTCAGGGCGCCGCCAAACTGCGTATTCAGCTTGTTCATCAGGTGCAAGCTCACCTGCTCGTGGTGCACATCGTGGAAGATGCTGCGCTCCAGCGCGTGGGAGAGCGGCCCGTGCCCAATGTCGTGGAGCAGGATGGCCGCCATGGCCGCCTCGCCTTCCTTGGCCGAAATCTTCACCCCTTTGTCCTTGAGTGTGCGTAAAGCCAGCGTCATCAGGTGCATAGCGCCCAGGGCGTGGTGGAAGCGCGTATGCAAAGCCCCCGGGTATACATACATGGTGAGGCCCAGCTGCTGAATGCGCCGCAGCCGCTGAAAGTAGGAATGCTCAATCAGGTCAAACAGCAGCTCCGTGGGAATGGTCACGAAGCCGTACACAGGGTCGTTGAAGATTTTTTTCTTATTCATTGGGGTCTTAGGGTCTTGGAGTCTTGGGGTCTTGGTTGTCGGCCAATTTCCTATTCCCCAAAGAACAGCTATGCTGAAAGCCGATGGAATTGTGACGGAGGCTTTTAGTGCTTAATGATTTCGGGATTGGGTTAAAAAAGGTAAAACTACGATGCGCGGCCGTCGGGCAGGTTGGCTTTTACTTTCTGATAATAGGCAGTCAGCATCCGGCGCAGCTTTTCTACGTCGGACAATAACTGTTCAGCTGTTTCCGTTGGTAAGTATTCCAAACCCTGGGCCAGGAGCAGTTGCGAAGCCAGTTCGCTGGCCGAGCCCATAGCAATGGTCAGGAAGCGGAGTAAGTCGGGTGCTGACTGCCGACCGCAGCCTTCCGCAATGTTGTGAGGGATAGAAGCCGCCGCACGGCGCATCTGGCTGGTGAGACCAAACAACTCCTCTTTCGGAAAATGGCGGGTGATGCGGTAAATAGCCAGTGTCAGTTCTTGCCCTTCCTGCCAGATACGCAGCTTGCGAAAATCGAACATACGGCTCCTGAAATAGACATTAAGGAAAAACGACAACGCAAGATTGTATCTTATTTACCGGATTCACGGTAAAGCTAGTTGCTTTGCCTTCAGCATTGCCGCATTTCAAATAGCTTGGGAAAAGCGGGAGTGGCCAAAAACCAAGACCCCAAGATCCCAAGACCCCAAGACCCCAACATATGCAATACTCCATCCTCTGGGCCGACGACGAAATCGACCTCCTGAAACCCCACATTCTCTTCCTCAAGGACAAAGGCTACGACGTGACGGGCGTAAACTCCGGCACCGATGCCGTGGAGGAAATCCAGGAGAAGACCTACGATATCGTGTTTCTGGACGAGAACATGCCCGGTCTCACGGGCCTCGAAACCCTCACCGAAATTAAAGCCCTGCGGCCCACCGTGCCCGTGGTGATGATTACCAAGAGCGAGGAAGAGCACATTATGGAATCGGCCATCGGGGCTAAAATTGCCGATTACCTCATTAAGCCCGTGAATCCCAACCAGATTCTGCTGGCCGTGAAAAAGGTGCTCGACAACAAGCGCCTCATCAGCGAAGCCACCAACTCAGGTTACCAGCGCGACTTTCGTCAGCTGGGCATGCAGCTTTCCGACCGCCTCTCGCCCTCCGAGTGGGCCGATGTGTACAAGAAGCTTGTGTATTGGGAGCTCGAAATCAACGAGACGGAAGGCAAGAGCATGGCTGAAGTCTTCAACATGCAGAAGGACGAGGCCAACACCTACTTCGGCCGCTTTATTACCGAGAACTACGAGGACTGGGTGAACGGCGACGACAAGGACGCCCCGCTCATGTCGCACGAGCTGTTCCAGAAGCGCGTGTTCCCGCTGCTCAAGGAAACCGGCGACCAGCCCGTGTACTTCGTGCTCATCGACAACCTGCGCTACGACCAGTGGAAGGTGCTCGAGCCCATCATTGCCGAGCTGTTCACCGTCGACTCCGAGGAAACCTACTACAGCATTCTGCCCACTACCACGGCCTACGCCCGTAACGCCATCTTCTCGGGCATGATGCCCGGCGACATCCAAAAGAAATACCCCAACCTGTGGGTGTGGGACGATGACGATGAGGGCAAGAACCTGCACGAGGCCGAGTTCATGGAAATCATGTTCCAGAAGGCCAACCAGAAGCACAAGTTCAGCTACAACAAGGTGACCAACCTGCAGGCGGGCAAGGACTTGCTGGGCAAAATGAGCAACCTGCACAACAACTACAAGTGCAACGTCATCGTCTACAACTTCGTGGACATGCTCTCCCACGCCCGTACCGACATGGCCATGATCCGGGAGCTGGCCGCCGATGAGTCGGCCTACCGCAGCATCACCCGTTCCTGGTTTCTGCACTCGCCCTTGTATGAAATGCTGCAGGTTATTGCCGAGAAAAAGGGCAAGCTCATCATCACCACCGACCACGGCACCATTCGGGTGAAGCGCCCCTACAAGATTGTGGGCGACCGGAACACCAACACCAACCTGCGCTACAAGCACGGCAAAAACCTGGGCTTCGACGACTCCCGCGACGTGTACACCGTGCGCAAGCCGGAGCGCGTGTTCCTGCCCCGCGAAAACGTAAGCACGGCCTACGTCTTCACCGTCGGCGACTATTTCTTCGCCTACCCCAACAACTACAACTACTACGTGAACTACTACAAGGACACGTTCCAGCACGGCGGCATCTCCCTGGAGGAATGCATCATCCCCTACGTGACGCTGAGCCCGCGAGGGTAGATGAGGATAAGTCATAAAAAAGGCCGGTCAGTTGACCGGCCTTTTTGCTTTAGGCGTACAGCCAATGGCCGTTGTGCTTGTGGTGATAAGGAAAACGTACTTCTGTTTCCTCAGCGCCCTGCCGCAATTGAACCAAAGCAGTGCGGCTTTGACTCCGATGCCGAACCCAAAGCAAGTGAGTGAAAGCCCTGCCGGGGTGGTAGAAATTATACGCAAAGCTGCGGTAGAGCCAGATGCGACCACGTTGCCGGGGAGTCCAGGCCCAGCGTTTTTTAGATTGTTTCATATTGAGCTGTAGGTTAATCCCTATAGCTCATGACAGGTACTTCGGTAGCGTTTCATAATCTCACAAATTTGGTAGCAAGGAGTTCTACTTGCTGTCATGTGCGGGGCTTGCTCCCGTCCTCATTGCGTGCGTATTGGAAGGCCCCACAACTAGAGAGCGGCTGTAAAGTAATAAAGGGCATCTAGTGATTCAAGCCACTCAGCCCTTACCCAGCCCGGCGCTTTTCATCCTCGGCGCCGCCCTGCCGCCGCTTGCTCGGGGCTACCTTATCGTTGCCGAAGCGGTAGTTGAGCGACAGGGTAACTACCCGCGACTCAAAGCGCTGGTAAAACCGCTCGGTGTAGTTATTGAAGGTCGTGGTAGCCCGGCCCTTGTTAGTGTACAGCACGTCGGTAGCATTGAGCTTCACGGTGGCTTTGTTGTTCCACAAGCCTTTCTGCACCCCCAAGGAAAGCTCGCCCTGGGGCTTGGAGAGGAAAAACGCGTACCGCTCCTTCGACTGGTACGTGGCGTTGAGGTCGGCTTTCCAGTCGTGGCCCAGCGTGAAGGTGCTGTTGCTGCTCAGGTTGAAGGCCGGGCGGCCCGCATTCAGGGCAGTGCCGGCTACTTCGCCCACGAAGCGGCTGTAGTAGAACACCGCGTTGTTGTACACGCTCCACCACTTGGCCAGCTCCACCGGGGCCGTAACCGTGAGCGAGTAGTTGTACTGCCGGTCCAGGTTCTGGCTGGTCGATACCACAATGCGGCCGCCATCCTGCGCGGGCTGCACGGTGCCCACAATGGGGTTGGAGGTTACGGCGTAGCTCAGGCCCACGCTGTATTTCTGCTGGAAGGTGTGCGTCACCTCGGCGTTGTAGCTGGTCTGGGGCAGCAGGGCCGGGTTGCCGGCGCCGTAGGTGGTAATATCGATGTAGGAGCGAAACGGGTTCAGCTGTCCGTAGGAGGGCCGGTCGATGCGGCGACTCAGGGAAACGGCCAGCTCGTGCTTGTCCGAGAAGGTGTGCTTCACGGCCGCGCTGGGAAACAGCTGGAAGTAGTGGCGGCTGAAGCGCTGGGTTTCATCCTCCGGCTTGCCCTCGGCGTTGGTTTGCTCCCCGCGCAAGCCCGCCTGCAAAGTCCACTGGGGCAGGGTTTGGTTGAAGTTCACGTAGCCAGCCACAATGTTCTCATCATAGCGGAAACGGTTGGAGCGGCGCGGGTCCCGCACCAGGTTGTCCAGGTTATCGGCTGTGGCCGGTATGCGAAACTCCAGGTCGTTGTCGGAGTTCACCCAGCTGATTTTGCCCCCGGCTTCCAGGCGCAGCGCCTTGGTTAGTGGCCGGGTATAGTCAGCCTTCACCGACTGGATGGTCAGTAGGCTTTGCTGGTCGCTGGTGAGGCGGTCGGCCGAGTCGCGGGGGAAGGTGAAGCGCGTATCCAGCAGCTGTCCCCGGCGCGTGTCGTAGCGGGCGTAGTCCCCATCCACGGTCAGCTCGTGGTTGCCCAGGGAGTCCTGGAAGGTGTGCCGGAAGTTTACGTTGCCCGAGAAGTTAGGCACGTCGCCCGTGCGGCCGTTGTCGGAGCGGTAGCGCCGCGTGGGGGTTCCGTCGGCGGCGTAGAGCTCGGAGAAGTTGCTGCCCTTGCTGTCGGTTTTGAGGGCCAGGCCATTGAAAACCGTCCCAATGCTCGTGTGCTCCGAAAGTGTGTAGTCCAGGCCGGCTTTCCAGCTGTGCGAGCGGCCGTGCCCCACGCTTTCATTGTCCTGATACGACTTGCCCACCAGCGTCCGGCCGTTGTCGGAGTAGTCGAAAAAGTCCCGGTTGATGGTGAGGGCGCTGAAGTTGCGGCGGTCGGCAAAGGTGTAGGAGCCAAACACGTTGTAGTGCTTGCGCCGGTGGTTGAGCGTGAGGCCCGAGGTGAGCTTATGGTAGCGCCCATAGCCCAGGCTGGTATTCACGGTGCCGTTAGTGCCCTGGCGCTGGTCCTTCTTCAGGTTAATAGCAATAATGCCGGCCCCGCCCTGGGCGTCGTACTTGGCCGGCGGGTTGGTAATCAGCTCAATGCTTTTGAGCTGCTCCGCCGGTAGCCCGCGCAGGTAGTCGGCCAGCTCCTGGCCCGTCATGGGCTGGCGCTTCCCATCGATGAGCACCAGCAGGCCCTGGCGGCCCCGCAAAGCCAGGTTGTCGTTGCCGTCCACCGTCACGCCGGGGGAGCGGCGCAGTACATCCAGGCTCGTATTGCCGGCCGCCAGCGTGGAGCCTTCCACGTTCACCACCGTGCGGTCGGCTTGGCGCTCATACAGGGGCTTGGTGCCCACCACCGTCACTTCCTTCAGGGTAGTCGCGCCGCTGGTCTGCAAGGTGATAAGGGGCGCCGTCACGGGGCTGCCGGCTACATCCAGGGGCCCGGCCCAGGCCCGCCGGAAGCCTAGTTGCGCCACCGAAACCAGGTAGCGGCCGGTGGCGGTGGCCTCCAGCCGGTAGGCGCCCCGCTCGTCGCTGAACTCCGATTTCACCACCACCGAGTCGGCGGCGCGGTGCAGGGTAACGGTGGCAAACTCCACGGCCGCGCCCTGGGCGTCGCGCACTTGGCCGGTAATGGGCGCAGTCTGGGCCCGGGCCGAAAGGGCCAGCAAGGTGCCGGCCAGGGTAAAAGCAAAGGTTTTCATAGCAAAACAGCAGGTTGGTGAGGGAAAGCAGCGGCGAGTGTCAGACCAGTAAATGTCTGTACGAATAATTTCGTAGTAAATATACGAATGTGTTCGTAGATGAAAAATGATTTTGGTTTTTGTTGTTAAGTCAGCCGGTCGGCAGCAGGGGAGAACTCAGGAAGCGCAGTTCAGGTAAATGCGGTCCAGCAGGCGCCGTAGGGTGGCCACTTCTTCGTCGGAAATGCCCTGGAGAGCTACGGCGCGGTTGCTGAGCACCACGGGCTCCACAGCGGCGAGGGTAGCCGTACCGAGCGGGGTTACCCGCAGGCGGGTGCGGCGGGCGTCGTGGGCCACGGCCTCCGAGGTAAGCAGCCCCTGCTTGAGTAGCAGGGCAATCATGCGGGCCACCGAGGCCTGGTCCTTAAGCACCCGCTCCGCTATTTCGGTCTGAGTCAGGTTTTGGTCTTCCTCAATCACCTGCAGCACCAGCCACTGGTCAATGGTAATGGCAATGCGCGCCCGGTCGATGTTGGCCTGGGCCAGCTTCCGGTACGTGCGGATGGCCCGGTCGATGGAGTAGAAAATGATCTGAGAAAGCATCAGGAAATGAATTTGATTGAATAGACCTATGATATGTTATAGAAGTTGCCTGCGTCTGACGAAATAATTCGTACTTAAATGAGTTGATTTGTAGTATGTGCTGATTATCAGCGAAATAATTTTGTTATTCAACTGAAAAAACTGGCCGCGGCTATCAGGCCCAATAAAAAACCCGGACTCAGCTGCTGAGTCCGGGTTTAGGAAAACCTGCCTGAGGCTGCTTAGCGAAGAGCGTCCAACGCGGCTTTGAGGCGAGGCAGGGCGGCCTGAACGGAGGCCAGCGAGGCACCACCCACGGAAGCACGGAACCAGGGGTCGGTATCGGCCGAGCCAAAGGCACTGAAGGGCACCAAAGCCAGGCGCGCTTCGGCAATCAGGTACGAGGTCAGTTCCTTGGTAGACGTCAGGACCTGCCCGGCCGGGGTGGTTTTGCCTAGCACATCCAGCTTGATGGTGAGGTAAATAGCGCCCATGGGCACCACGGCCTGCACGGGGTAGCCCTGCTGCTGCAAATCCTGGAAGCCCTGGTAAAGTGCCTCCAGGCTGGCCTGCACGCGCTGGCGGAAATCTCCGAGGAAGGCATCCACCTCGGGCTGCCGGGGCAGATAGGCGGCGGTAGCCACCTGCTCGGCCTTGGGCGCCCAGGCGCCCACGTGACCCAGAATGGCCTTCATCTTGTCAATAATAACCGACGGACCAAACGCGTAACCTACGCGTACGCCGGTAGCCGCCAAACACTTGGAAATACCGTCGATGTAGATGACGTAGTCGCGCAGCTCGGGGCGCAGGTTCACGGGGTCGTAGTGGGCGGTGTTGCCGAAGGTCAGCAGCCAGTAAATCTGGTCGTACATAATGTACAAGGGCTTTTCGTCGGGGCCCCGCCGCTTATTTTCGGCAATTACCAGGTCGCAGATTTCCTCCAGGTCGGTTTTGGAGAAAACGGTGCCGGTGGGATTAAGCGGGGAGCAGAGGGCCAGCAGGGTAGCCCCGGCCAAATGAGGTGCCACTTCGGCCGCCGAGGGCATGAAGTTGTTTTCGGGGGAGGTAGCCACCAGCAGCCCTTCAGCGCCTGACAGGTGGCAGTAGTGGTTGTTGTTCCAGGAGGGCACCGGAAACACCACTTTGTCGCCGGGGTCGATGAGGGCCAGGTAAGTGGCGTAGATGAGCGGGCGGGAGCCGCCGGCCACCAAAATGTCGTTGGGCGAGTACTGCAGGCCCAGGCGGGCTTCCAGGAAGCGGCTCACGCTCTGGCGCAGCTCGGCCACGCCGTTGGCGGGTGGGTAATTGGTGTTGTGGGCGGCGTAGGCTCCGGTGATTTCGGCGGCCAGCTCGTCGGGAATGGGGAAAATACCGGGGTCGAAGTCGCCAATGGTGAGGTTGCAGATCTGCTCCCCCTTGCGAATCATGTCGTTTACTTCGTTGCCGATTTTGATGATTTCGGAGCCGATAAGGCTGCCCGCCATCCGGGAAACTTGCATGGGTTGGTGTGGTTATGGTCGGCTAAAGGTAATAGGTGAGGCGGTGATAGGTGACTAGGTGACACGGCGTGGTACCGGCGGGCCGCTGGGGCGGCCGCCAGGCGGGAAGCTGGTTTCTATCCGTCGGCGGGCAGACGCACCCGCGGCGCGGGCTAAGTCTGCCGCCAGGTAGCACCTGTCACCTGTCACTCATTACCTTTGCCCGTATGCTGAGAGTTGATATTCCGGATGTAGCGGCGCTGCCCGCGGCGGCGGAGCAGGTGCGGGCATTCCTGGCGGGGCACTCTATCGTCTGCTTCGAGGGCGAGATGGGGGCCGGGAAAACCACGTTCATCAAAGCCCTGTGCGCCAGCCTGGGGGTGCGGGAGGAAGTAAGCAGCCCCACGTTTTCCTTGGTGAATGAGTACCGCGACGCCCAGGACCGGCCCATCTACCACTTCGACTTCTACCGGCTCAATTCCCCCGAAGAGGCCCTGGAAATAGGCACGTTGGAGTACTTCGATTCTGGCTATCTTTGCCTGATTGAGTGGCCCAGCCGCATCGAGCCTTTGCTGCCGACTGACCGGCTACTTCTCACGCTTTCCGTCACCGGACCCTTTTCAAGAGAATTAAGAATGAAGAAGGACGAATGAAGAGTTGGCCTTTTCCCGTTGCGCGGAGCTGCCAGCCCTTCCTTTTTCCTTCCTCCTTCTTCCTTCTTAATTAAACCAAGATGCCCGAAGCAGTACCCCCTGGATTTGAGGCGTTGGCCGCGAGCCGCGCGTATTTCACGCAGGAATCCATGCTGGCCGTGGAAACGCGCAAGCGCCGGCTGTTTATCGGGCTGCCCCGCGAAACGTCTCTGCAGGAAAACCGCATCTGCCTCACGCCCGAGGCCGTGAAGCACCTGGTGGAGGAAGGCCACGAGGTCGTCATCGAAAGCGGGGCCGGGGAGCCCAGCAAGTACTCCGACCACAACTACTCCGAGGCCGGGGCCTCCATTGCCTACACGCCCAAAGAAGTGTACGAGGCCGACCTGGTGCTGAAAGTAGCTCCGCCCACCGCCGAGGAAATTGATTTGCTCCGGCCCAACCAAACGCTGATTTCGGCCCTGCAATTCGGCTCCCTCTCGGCGGAGTACATTACGGGCATTCTGCGGAAGAAAGTCAACGCCATTAGCTTTGAGCTGATCAAGGACCCCTCGGGGGCCCGGCCGGTGGTGCGGGCCATGTCGGAAATTGCGGGCTCTACCGTGATGCTGGTAGCGGCCGAGTACCTGGCCCGCTCAAACGAAGGCAAGGGCGTAATTCTGGGCGGTATCACGGGCGTGCCGCCTTCGCAGGTGGTCATTCTGGGCGCGGGCACCGTGGCCGAGTACGCCGCCCGCGCCGCTACGGGCCTGGGCGCCGAGGTGAAGGTGTTCGACAACCACCTCTACAAACTGCGCCGCCTCAAGCAAAACCTGGGTATTCAGCTGTACACCAGTACCCTAGATACCTACACCCTCAACCAGCAGATTCGCCGCGCCGACGTGGTGATTGGGGCCTTGAATGCCGAGGAAGGCCGCATTCCCTTCATGGTGCCGGAGGATGTGGTGGCCTCCATGTCGCCGGGCTCCGTCATCATCGACGTGAGCATCGACCAGGGTGGCTGCTTCGAAACCTCGGAAATGACCAGCCACAGCAAGCCGGTGTACCGCAAGTACGACGTGGTGCACTACTGCGTGCCCAACATTGCCTCCCGTGTGCCGCGTACGGCTACCAACGCCCTGAGCAACATTTTCACCCCCATTCTGCAGGAAATCAGCCAGCACGGCGGCATCAACGAGGTGCTGTTTACGAACGAGCATTTCCGCTCCGGCGTGTACGCCTACAAAGGCTCCCTCACCAACTCCGTCATTGCCAAGAAATTCAATATGCGCTATAAGGAGCTGGGCCTGATGATTGCCGTGCGGAATTAGAACCACGGATTCGGGCGGATTTTTCGGATTTCACGGATTTTGTTGACGGCACGGCGGGCGTCCGGTAGCGGCTGCCATGCAGCCATTGCTCCGCTCACGGTGTGTGCCTGCTCCGCTCAGGCCGTGCGGAGCAAGCGCACGACCCGAGCGGAGCAACGCGTATCGGCCCCTGATTGCTTCAGGGGCGACGACTGAAGCAATCAGGGGCCGGCACTGAAGCAATGGGTGTGGTAAGCCTACCTATTCTGCCGAGCCAGCCACCAGCAGCGCCTTCCACGCGTCCAACAACTTTCCTTCTTCCAATAACTGCTTGCCTAGCTGCATCAGGGCTTGCTGTTGCGTGGCGGCCTCCGGCAACGCTAGAATGGCCAGCACGGCAGGCTCCTGGCGGTAGGCGGCTACTTCCTCGGGGGTGGGCAGGGCGTGGGCTTCCACGTTGGCGAGGCGGCCCAGGTTGTTGCCGGTGAGGATATCGGAGTGGCGGATATGGGCCGGGAGCTGGTCGAAGCCGATGCCGAGGTTGCGGTTGGGCTTGGGCACTTCAAACAGGGTTTGGGCGGAGCGGCTGTACCAGTCGCCGCCGAGGCGGGCCACCGCGTCGAGCTTTACGGGGTCGATGCCGATGCCGGAGGGCAGGATAATGTCTTCGCGGAAGTGCGCCAGCACTACCCGGCACAGCACCAGGTTGCCGGCTCCGTTGTTCTGGCCCAGCTCAATCACCTGCTCCACCACGCACTCGAAGGCGGCCGGGGCTTCCAGCACCCGGGGCGGGCGCACCCGCTGGCTCGCTACTTCGGTAAAACCGGCCTTTACAAATTCATTTACGCCCTTGGCGTACTCCGTGCTGGCCAGTGACATCTGCTCCACCATGGCGTAGTCGCAGATGTGCACCACGCACTCGGCTACCTCGCGCACATTTTGTAGGGTATGCTTCTGGGAGTTGTCGCGTACCCGGTTGGCGGGCGAGAAGGCCAGGATGGGCGGGTTGGAGCCAAAGCAGTTAAAGAAGCTATAGGGGCTCAGGTTTACGCGGCCTTCGGCATCTACGGTACTTACAAACGCCACCGGGCGCGGGGCTACGGCGCCCACCATAAATGGGTGCCAGTCGGAGGGCGAGAGGTCGGAGGGCGTGATGCTGCGGAATGGGGTGGGAGGGGTGGACATGGGGTGGAAGCAAGAATGAGATGCCAAAGGTCAGCGTTTGCGGGCAAACAGCGGGCAGGCGAAAAAGGAAATCCGGCGCACATGCCGAAGCGTGCCAGCGGAAAGATTTTCGGCGGTTGACGCCCGTCACACGGCAAGACTTCTGAACTATAGATACTTTTACCGCTGCGCCATCTGCACTAACCAGCCTCGCTATGTTCGGAATAAACCACATTAAGTTTGACTCCATGACCTATGCCATTCACTACAAGAATGGCCGGATAGCGAAAGAAGGGCGGGGGTTGTCGTTCTATTATTTCGGGCCCAACAGCTCCATCGTAGCCATTCCAATGGGCAGCAACGACCTGCCCTTTATCTTCAACGAAACCACCCACGACTACCAGACGGTTTCCATCCAGGGGCAGATTACCTACAAAGCCGGCAACCCCAAGCAACTGGCCGAGCAGCTCGACTTTACGGTGGACAGCCGCGGCGTGTACAAGAAAAACGACCTAGAAAAGCTGCACCAGCGCATCATCAACGAGGCCCAGACGGCTACTGCCACCTTCGTGCAGAGCCTGGGGCTGAAGGACGCCATGCGCGCAGCCAAAGCCATTGAAGTAAACATTGCCGAGGGGCTGGCTGCTTCCAAGGCTATTATGCTGCTGGGTATTGAGGTGCTGAGCGTGAATATTCTGGCCGTGAAAGCCACCCCGGAAATGGGCCGCGCCCTGGAAACCGAAACCCGTGAGAAGATCCAGCAGGAAGCCGACCAGGCCGTGTTTGAGCGCCGCAACTTTGCCGTGGAGCAGGAGCGCAAAATCCGGGAAAGTGAGCTGAACACCGAAATAGCGGTGGAGGAGAAGAACAAGCAGATTGCCGAGAAGAAAACCGAGGGCGAGATGCAGAAGGCCGAAAGCACCCGCAAGCTGCGCGAAATGCAAGTGCAGGCCGATATTTCGGTGGAAGAGCAGCGCAAGCTCCTGATTGAGCAGAACGCGGAAAACCAGCGCAAGGAAGCCGAAACCCGGGGCTACGTGCTGGAAACTACCCTGCGGCCCTACAAGGATATGGACTGGCGCCTGCTGGTGGCCCTCAGCAACAACCCCGACCCGAAGTTCAACATTGCCCTGGCCTTCCGCGAACTGGCCGAAAACGCGGGCAAAATCGGGAACCTCAACATCTCCCCCGATTTACTGGATTCCCTGCTGAACGATTCTGACAAGCCCCAGCCCGGCCGCCGATGAGCCTCGACTACGCCATTCTGGTACGCAACAAAACGCGCCTGGAGCAGCTCATGGAGCGTTTCAACACCAAGGCGCAGGCCAAGTTCTACATCGAAAGTGTGGGGGGCGAGTTTGCCGAGTACGAGGCCGAAAATGCCCGTTTCCAGGAGTCGTTTTCCCTGGTGCAGCGCCGCCTGTCGTCGGTAATCAAGAACAAGGTAGTCGACCGGGCCTACCTTCCGTCGTTTTTGTTTAACCCCAAGCAGCTGGTAGTAGTGGTGGGGCAGGACGGGCTGGTAGCCAACACGGCCAAGTACGTGGGCGGCATTCCCATCATTGCCGTAAACCCCGACCAGGAGCGCAACGATGGGGTGCTGCTGCCCTTCACGCCCCAGGACTTTCTGCCGGCCGTGGAGCGCGTGGTGGCCGGCCGTTTTCAGGCGCGGGAAGCCACGCTGGCCGAAGCCCGCCTCCACGACGGGCAGCGCCTGCTGGCGTTCAACGACCTGTTCATCGGGGCCGCCTCGCACGTGTCGGCCCGCTACCGCATTGCGTATGAAGAGGCGCAGGAGCAGCATTCTTCGTCGGGCATCATCGTGTCCACCAAATCGGGCTCGACGGGCTGGCTGAGCTCGGTATTCAACATGACGGCCGGTATGAGCCGCTTCCTGGAAGATGACGAAGAAGCCCTGCCGCGGCCGGCTCTGACGGAGGAAGAGCTGATGTTTGTGGTGCGGGAGCCATTTCAGAGCAAACGCACCCAGGCCGGGCTGACGGCGGGCCTGCTGGATACGACAACACCCCTACGCGTGGAATCGATGATGCCCACGAACGGCGTCATCTTCTCCGATGGCGTCGAAACCGACTTCTTGCAGTTCAATTCCGGCGCTATTGCCACCGTCGGGGTGGCCCCGGAAAAAGCGCGGCTGGTTTTGAAGAGCTAACCGTTGCCAATTGCTTTACTTCCTGAGATTACGCAGTAGCTGCCGAAGCCTCTGTTCGGGTTTCTGGTTTCGAGTTTCTGGTTTGTTCCTGACGTTCAACTCGAAACTCGAAACCCGAAACCCGAAACCCGAAACAGATACTGGATGCCTCACTGTGTAACATCAGTTACTTCCATTCATGATGCAGAATACCCAGCTAAGCAAACTCCTGAGCTATGCTCTCCGCCACCGCCCCGACGAGCTGGGTCTCACCCTCGACGCCCAGGGCTGGGTGCCGGTAACTGACCTCCTAACAGCCCTGCAAACCCGCGATGCCCGCATTTCTCTGAGCCAGTTGCAGGCAGTAGTAGCCTCCAACGACAAAAAGCGGTTTGCCTTTTCCGAAGATGGCCAGTTGCTGCGGGCCAGCCAGGGCCACTCCGTGGAGGTTGACCTGGGCCTAGAACCCGTGGTGCCGCCCGCAGCCCTATACCACGGCACCGCCACCCGGTTTGTGGCCAGCATCTTGGCCGAGGGGCTGCGGCCGGGCAGCCGTCAGCATGTGCACCTCTCTCCCGACCGCGCCACCGCCGAAGCCGTTGGCCGGCGGCACGGCAAGCCCGCTATTCTGCTGGTAGCGGCCGGGGCTATGCACGAGGCCGGAATTCCGTTCTACCAATCGGCCAACGGCGTGTGGCTGACGGCCGCCGTGCCACCGCGGTATCTGCAGCCGGAGCTGCCTGAAAGCATATGAAGCGGCTACTAACGTTAGCCGGGCTAGGCCTGCTAGCTGCTTCGGCAGCGGCTCAGCCTTCTGCCGGTTCGGCGGCCGATACAGTCCGGCTGCGCCGCCACATTGTCGCGCTTACATCCACGCCCGAGCCGCGCAACTATCTGCACCTGCCTAGCCTCAACCAGGCCGCCGACTATATTAAAGCCGAGCTGACTGCCGCCGGGGCCCGCCCTGCCGAGCAGACGTACACCGTGCAAGGCCGCGTGTATCGCAATATCCTGGGTTCGTTTGGGCCAGCTGAGGGGCCGCGCCTCATCCTGGGGGCGCACTACGACGTGTTCGGGGAGCAGCCCGGCGCCGACGACAACGGCAGCGGGGTAGCGGCCCTGTTGGAAGTGGCCCGCCTGCTGGGCCAGCAGGCGGCGCTGCCTTACCGGGTGGATGTGGTAGCCTATACCCTGGAAGAGCCACCGTTTTTTCGCACCAGGAACATGGGCAGCTACGTGCACGCTCAGGCTTTGCACGAAGCAGGCGTGGCGGTGCGGGGCATGGTGGCGCTGGAAACCCTCGGGTATTTCGACGACCGAAAGCATACCCAGGACTATCCACTGTCACCCCTGAAATGGCTATATGGCAACAGGGGTAACTACGTAACGGTGGCCCAGAAATTCGGGAACGGCCGGTTTGGGCGGCAGTTTGCCCGTCGTTACCGGGGAGCTGCTGCCTTGCCCGTGAAGCGCTTCAAAGCCCCGGCCTGGCTGCCCGGCATAGACTTCTCCGACCACCTCAACTACTGGCATTTCGGCTACCCGGCTGTACTGCTCACCGACACGGCTTTCTACCGCAACAAGCACTACCACCAGCGCAGTGATACGCTGGACCGACTGGATATGCGCCGCTTGGGTTTGGCCGTGGATGCTCTGCTGGCGGTGGTACTGCAACCTTAACTGCTAGGATGCGCCGACCAAACAACGAATGGCGCCGGCTAGTGGTAATAGGGCCAGTGGAAAATAGACCTGGGGCCGCCGGAGCGCTGGGTATTCTAGCCTCAGTCTGCCAGCGGTGGGGGCTCCGCTCATCCAGGTATAGGGCAGATGAAGCGCAGGAAACCGGGCCGTGGGTACTTCTTCAGGAGCCAGAAGCTCAAGCCGATGGCGCATTGGGTAGGCTTACCGTGAAGGTAGTGCCAACACCAGGGGTGCTACTTACATCCAGCTTCCCACCGCGCTGCTGAATAATACTCTGAATCATGTGCAGGCCCAGGCCTACTCCCTCGCCCTCGGCCGTGAGGCGGGTGAAGGGCTGGAATAGCCGGTCCCGGTCCCGGGCCAGGTCGATGCCGCGGCCATTGTCGGTCACCGTAAGCACCACTAGGTTATCCTGCCGATGGGTGCGTACTTCAATTACCGGGCGCCGCTCCGGGGCGCGGTACTTCAGGGCGTTGTGAACCAGGTTTTTCAGGATGCTTTCCAGGTAAATGCGCGGGTAATAGATGCTGGGTGCAGCCTGGAAATCGGCCGTGAGCTGCCCATATTGCTGGTGCAGGAGCTCGGCTACTTCGGCTTGCACCGTGGCAAATACGTCGGCAAAGGCCACGCCTTCCGGGGCGGAAGCCGCCGCCCCGTGCTGGGTGTGCAGCACCTGCAGCAGGCCCTGCACCGTGTCGGCGAGGCGGGTAGCCTCCTGATCCAGCAAAGTCAGGACGTGGTCCCGCACCGGCTCCGAAGACTCCTCGTGGTACACCTCCAGCAGGCTACGCAAATTCGTGGATGGCCCCTTCAGGTCGTGGGCCACGATGTGCACAAAGGAGTCTAGGGCCGTATTGGCCTCGCGCAGGGCCTGGTTTAGGCGCTGGGCCTCGTAGGCAGCGTCGGCGCGCGCCAGGGCCCGGCCGGCGTAGTCGGCTACCAGGTTGAAAAAGGCCCGGTATGCCTCGTCCAGGGGGCGGCGGGCGCTCAGGCCCACAATCAGCACGGTCGTAGCGGCGCTTCCCGGCAGGCCATTGTGCAAGGGCAGGAGCAGGGCACCCGAAGGCTGCTCGGGCCACTCCCCCGTGGGCCAGGAGCCAAAACGCTCGGTCAGGTTCTCGACCAGCAGAGGCGCACTGCGGCGCACGGCTTCGGCCAGTGGCCAGCCCGGGGAAGAAAAGTCGGGCACCAGCGGGAGGGCAGCCGGGGCCGCGGGCTCCCCGGCAGGCAGGCCAAACCAGGCCCGCAGCTGGGCATGGGAAGCGGCGGGCTCGTGCGTATAGAGCAGGGCAAAAGGTATGTCGGCCGCGTTGGTGGCCAGGGCACCAATGACGTGCTGGGCCGCTTCGGCCGGCAGAGCCGACAAAGCCGTTTGGGCCGTGAGGTGGCTAAGGAGCGCCAGGCGCCAGTGCTGAAGCACGGTAGCAGTGGTTTCCAGCGCCGTTACGAAAATACCGGCCACTACGCCGGCTTCGTTGTAAATGGGGCTGTGGGAGAAGGTGAAGTACGCCTCCTCGACCGTGCCCCGGCGGTTGGGCAATACCAGGCTGTTTTCGAAGTAGGTAGTCTGCCCGGCCAGCACGGGCTGGAAAATATCCAGCAGAAAGGGCCACATCTCCCGCCACCACGGCTCGGCAGGCTGGCCTAGGGCGCCAGGGTGCTTGCCTTGCAGAATGGTGGCGTACCCATCATTATAGAAGTGCACAAGCTGGGGCCCCCAGTGCACCATCATCGGAAACTGCGAGCCAAGATTAATGCTCACGGCCGTGCGCAGACTTTGAGGCCAGGTGCGCACGGGGCCAAGCAGCGTCTGGGACCAGTCCAGCTGCCGAATACGGGCGCCCATTTCCCCGCCGCCGGGAAACAGGCGCGCTAGTAGCTCCGCTTCCGGTAGCAGTTCGTTGGACTCAGCTGACAAAGGCATAAGGCTAGTACGCGAAGCGTCGCATGGATGAGTGCCGCCCCGTGGGCGCGGTAGCTCAAATATACCCCAACTATTTTTTGCCTGGGGTTTCCGCAGGCGGGAAAGCCCTTGGCATATGGTTCCCAGGCAGAGTTCCGAGTCGCGTTGGGGGTAGGCAACGTCCCAGACTCAACCAGCTAAGCAGCACCCCGGACGAAGAAAAACCACTCCTGGTACTCAGTTGCGGCGGCCCCGCCGGCCTTGCGCCGCTGAATAGCTTCTAAGGTCCTGCACTGCCTGCAACTACCCCGGTGGCCACGCTGCACCAGCCGCTTAAGTGGGGTGGCTGGGTGTGGGTAGCGTACCCACCCATACCCAGCCGGTTTGCACTAGTAGGTACTCCTGCCCATCAGGGGCCTGGTAGGGCCGGTGCGGCTTGCGAAGCACCCAGGCGGGCCAGCTGGTGGGGTAATCAAACCGGTCGAGCATGGCTTCCCAGCGGTGGGTGCGCCAGGAAAGCTGCCCGGCGCCGGGTAGCTGCTGGTACTCCGGTGGCAGGGGAGGGCCCTCCGGCACGGCGTGGCCGGAACCCGTAGCGTACCAACTGATGCGCTCCTGCACGCCGGCTACTACCTGGGAGCTGTGCGCAAAATCGGGCGAAACCAGCCAAACCGCCAGATAATAGGACTCGGGCTGGTTGTGAAGCCGTTGGTTCCAGGCCAGGAAAGTGTCCAGTAAGTACTGCGCCGCTACCTGACGTACCGCTTTGGGCGGCTGCCGCTGGTGCCAGTGCCAGGGACCAAGGCCGAGTTTTTCATAATCATAATGCCAATGCTTCAGGCTGGCAGGATTCAACGCAGCGGTACCTTGCTGGTAGCGTTGCTGAAGCCCGGCAAAGCGGCGGCGCTTGCCACGGATCTTTTTAGAAGCCGGCATAGAAGGATGATTAGTAGATTATTTGCTAAAATACTATATCTTTACTAAATACCTATAGCTAGTAGGTAAGCCCTTACTCACCCGCCTCATGTCCCAACTGCGCTGCCCCAAATGCGAATCGATGGAAGCTACGAAAAGTGGCGTGGTAGGGGGACGGCAGCGCTATAAGTGCAAGAACTGCGGCTACCACTACTCGGTAGCCAAGGCGGGCAAGGAAACCAATCCGTACTACGTGATTAAAGCCCTGCAGCTGTTTATAGAAGGCGTGAGCTACCGCGAAATCGAGCGGTTGCTGGGCGTGAGCCACGTATCGGTCATGAATTGGGTGAAGAAGTACGGGGTGAAGGCTCCCCGCCAGACCGGTTACCACCCCACGTATAAAATACTTAATCAGAAAGAGTTGGCGGAGTTTTTTCAGAAGCCCGAAAACCTGAAAAGCGCTGGCCTGATGGTAACGGAGCTGGGCGATAAGTACATGATGATCCGGTGGGAGCGGTTCCGGCAGGCCTAAGCCTATAGCGGTTAGCAGAACTATAGCTGGGGTGTGGCTTCCAGCGGGGGATTTTTCTACTTGGCGGTACCAGTCCGGCACCCCAAGGCGGTGGCGGTTGGCCCCGCCGAACTTTCCCTCACCGCAATTCCCCCAACCATGCAAAACGTCCGTTATGCGCTGGCTTTGAGCACCCTGCTCACGGCTACCGCCGCCACGGCTCAGATTCAGCCCGTGCCGCCGGCCCAGCCGGCCCCGCCCCCCGCCGCGCCGGCTGTGCCACCCACTCCGGCTGCCCCCACCGAATCGGTACCGTACGGGGCGGGCATGAAGGTGAACATCTCGCCCGATGGCTCGAAGTACGTGCGCTTTATTACCTGGCATCAGGTGTGGTCGCGCTGGACGAAGAACAACACTGGTACGCTGCGCGCCCCCGGCAAGCCCCAGGATAGCCAGGTGGACTTCGCCCTGCGCCGCTCGCGTTTTATTGTGCTTTCGCAGCTGAACCCGCGCTTTCTGGTGTACACGCACCTGGGGATTAATAACCAGACAGCCGTGAGCGGGGGCACCGCGCCCACCACCGACGGCAAGAAGCCGCAGCTGTTTGTGCACGAAGCCGTGGTGGAATACAAGGTAAACCAATACCTGAACCTGGGCGCCGGCATGCACTACCAGAACGGCCTCTCGCGCATGACGCGCTCCAGCACCATCAACTACCTCACGCTGGATGCCCCGCTCACCAACTGGCCCACCATCGAAACCATCGACCAGTTTGCCCGCGGCATTGGCGTGTACGGCAAAGGCCGCATCGGCAAGCTGGACTACGCGCTGTCAGTAAATGAGTCGTTTCTGACCAACCAGACGGGGGCCTTCAGCACTCCTCTGGGCCTGGGTACCACCGCCACCACCGGCACCGCCCCCGACCAGGTGACCACCAGCACCGGCAACAACACGGCTCAGTACAATCCCCAGGGAACCAACCACATTTACCAGGGCTATTTCAGCTACGAGTTTCTGGAGCAGGAAGGCAACCTGCTGCCCTTCAACGTGGGCACCTACCTGGGCGCCCGGCGCGTATTCAACATTGGGGCCGGCTTCTTCTATAACAAAGACGGCATGGTGTCGCGCCCCACGGGCAGCGTAGTGAGCGTGCCCGGCACGGCTTTCACCCCGGCGCAGACTGCGGCTATTGGTACGGAAAAGCACGACATTGCCCTGTTCTCGGCGGACGTGTTTTTTGATACGCCCCTCAACAAGGAGACGGGCACGGCCTTCACGCTCTACGGCGTGTACTACAACTACAACATGGGCCCCAACCACGTGCGCTTTATCGGGGCGGCCAACCCCGGCTATGGGGCCGATGCCCGCCGCGGCAACGCCGTGCCACAGTCGGGCACGGGCAACGTGGGCTACGTGCAGGCCGGCTACCTGCTGCCCAAAAATCTGCTCGGCCCCAAGGTGCGCGTGCAGCCCTACGCTTCCCACCTGCTGGCTGGGTACGAGGGCCTGAAAACCAGCACCGGCGAGCAAAAGAACGTGAACATCTTCGATGCCGGCGCCAACTTCTACGTGGACGGGCACAACGCCAAGTTCACCCTCAACTACCGCCACCGCCCCGACTTCACGAACGTGAACGACGTGCAGTACCGGCCCGAAATCACCCTGCAGACGCAGGTTTCCCTGTAAGCCGCTCGGCCCAGCTGTCAACCGAACCTTTCACTCCAACCCGTAATTCCCATGAACCAGCACTTACCCCAGCGCGACGCGGCGGCCTACGCCGGTGCCGCGCCCGTGGGCAGCCCCGTCGCCGACGAGGCCGTGACCCATGACAACAACGCCGTTTCGTCCAGTAAAATCTGGCAGGTGATTACCGCCTCGTCGGTGGGCACCGTCATCGAGTGGTACGACTTCTACATCTTCGGGTCGCTGGCCGCCATTATCGGGCCGGTGCTGTTTGGGCACCAGGGCAAGCTGGAAGACTCCCTGCTGGGGGCGCTGGCCGTGTTTGGGGCGGGCTTTGTGGTGCGGCCATTCGGGGCCTTGTTTTTCGGCCGCATTGGCGACATGATCGGGCGCAAGTACACCTTCTTGGTCACGCTGCTGATTATGGGTGGGGCCACCTTCGTGACGGGTCTGATTCCCAGCTATGATTCCATTGGCATTGCCGCGCCCCTCATTGTGGTGGTGCTACGTTTGCTGCAGGGCCTGGCCCTGGGCGGCGAGTACGGCGGGGCCGCTACCTATGTGGCCGAGCACGCTCCCGATAAAAAGCGGGGCTACTTCACCAGCTTTATCCAGATTACGGCCACTGGCGGGCTGATCCTGAGCATTTCGGTGATTGTGATTACGCGCAAGATCATGGGCGAGGAGGCCTTCAAGGAGTGGGGCTGGCGCGTGCCCTTCCTGCTCTCGGGCCTGCTGGTTATTGCTTCTTACTACATCCGCCGCAAGCTGCACGAGTCGCCGCTGTTTGCCAAGGCCAAAGCCACTGGCACCACCAGCACCAATCCGCTGCGCGACTCCTTCGTGAACCCCGTAAACCGCCGCCTGGTGCTTATTGCCCTGTTCGGCGTGACCATGGGTCAGGGCGTCATTTTCTACACCAGCCAGTTTCAGGCCTATTCCTTCATGAATAATACCCTGAAGATGGACTTGGTAGACTCCAGCACCATTCTGGTAACGGCTATGCTGCTGGCTACGCCGCTGTTCGTGTACTTCGGCTCCCTGTCCGACCGCATCGGCCGCAAGCGCATCATCATGACGGGTATGATCTGCGGGGCGCTGTTCACCATTCCGCTGTTCTACGGCATCAAGGCCTTTGCCGGGCCGCTCACCGAAATTACCCCGGCCACCGTGGATGCCGCCGGCAAAGCCGTGCCCGCCGTGATGAAGGCCCTGACGCCCAACATCCCCGCCATGATTGCCCTGACGTTTATCCTCGTGCTGTTCGTGACGATGGTATACGGCCCGATTGCGGCTTATCTGGTAGAGCTGTTTCCCACCAAAGTGCGCTACACCAGCCTGTCGGTGCCTTACCACATTGGAAACGGCGTATTCGGGGGATTTGTGCCGCTGGTGGCCACCTGGATAGGCGTGTGGGCCACCACCCAGCCCGAGGGCACTTTCGCCAAGGACCACAGCAGCCTGATCGGGCTGGCCTACCCGGTGCTGGTGGCTTTCATCTGCTTCGTGATTGGCGTAATCTATATGCGCGATGTGCGCAACGTGCGCATCATGGACTAGCGGTGAAAAAGTGAATTTGTGAGAAAGTGAAGTCCGTCGTGTCGCTGGCCCGGCGGACTTCGCATGAATCGGATGCCGCGCTGCGGTTTGCCGAAACCCGATAGTACGGGATGATTGTGTAGTATAGCCTCCAAACCCGCGAGTCAGCAACGCTCAACCCCCCTACGTATGCCACCCATTTCTCCCCAGGAACAGCCGGAGCAGCGGCGCGGGCAGCGCCTGCTGTTTGTGGGGCTGCTGTTTGCGGTGCTGCTCAACTTTCCCTTCCTGGCGGTCTTCGACCACGATGGGCGGGTGGCGGGTATCCCGGTACTCTACCTCTACGTGCTGCTGGCCTGGAGTGCGCTGGTACTCGCTACAGCCTGGCTGGTAAGGGCGCCGAAGAATCAGTAATTCCTGATCAGTAAAACAGAATTCATCAGGGAATAGAAAAGGAATAATTTCTCTGGCCTGCCTGCTGCTCTTTGCTGAATTACTAATTGCTAATTACCCATTCCTAATTCTCACCACATGCCCACGCTGCTGGTTCTTGGCTTTTCCTTCGGTTACCTCGCCCTGCTGTTTGGGGTGGCGTACGCGGCGGAGCGCCGGTCGGCGGCCCGGCGCAGCCTGGTGAGCAACCCCTACGTGTACGCCCTGAGCATGGCCGTGTACTGCACCGCCTGGACGTACTACGGCTCGGTGGGGCGGGCCGCGCACTTCGGACTGGAGTTTGTGGGTATTTACCTGGGGCCCACGCTCATGGCCCCGGCCACCTGGCTGGTGCTGCGCAAAATCATCCGCATCTGCCGGCGCCAGCGCCTTACGTCCATTGCCGATTTTATTTCCGCCCGCTACGGGAAAAGTGCCTCCCTAGGCGCCCTGGTGACGGTGGTGTGTGTGCTGGGAGTAGTGCCCTACATTGCCCTGCAAATAAAGGCCATTGCGGCTTCTTTCGACATTCTGACGCGGCCTGCTGCCAGCCTGAGCCAGCCCCTGCACACGGCGTCGGCAGTGGGCTCGGCCCTGTACACCACCGTGGCGCTGGCGTTTTTTACCATCATCTTCGGGGTGCGGTCCATTGAGGCCACCGAGCGGCACGAGGGCATGGTGCTGGCCGTGGCCCTGGAAAGCCTGGTGAAGCTGGTGGCTTTTCTGGCTGCCGGCTTGTTCGTCACCTACGGCCTGTTTGGGGGCTTTGCCGATGTGTTCGAGCGGGCCGCGGCCCTGCCCGAGCTGCGCCGCCTGTTTACGCTGGAAGGGGCCGGCACCACGCCGGGACAGTGGTTTACCTTGCTGCTGCTGAGCATGGCCGCCATTCTGCTCTTACCGCGCCAGTTTCAGGTGTCGGTAGTAGAGAACGTAAACGAAAACCACCTGCGCAAAGCCATGTGGCTGTTTCCGCTCTACCTGATCATCATCAACCTATTTGTGCTGCCCCTGGCGTTTGGGGGCCGCCTGCTCGACGGCGACGGGCACTTCGACGCCGATACGTTTGTACTGGCCCTGCCCCTGCAGGCGGGGCACCCCTGGCTGGCGCTGCTCATTTACCTGGGCGGGCTGTCGGCGGCCAGCAGCATGATCATCGTGGAAACCATTGCCCTCAGCGTGATGATGAGCAACCACCTGCTCATGCCCCTGCTGGTGCGCGTGCCCGCGGCCCGCGCCGAGGGCGCCCGGTGGTTTGCTTATCTGGGGCAGGTAGCCCTGCACAGCCGCCGCCTGGCCGTGGTGCTGGTGCTACTGCTGGCCTACGGCTACTACGCCGTGGTGGGCCACCTGCTGCCGCTCGTCAACATTGGGCTGGTGTCGTTTGCGGCGGTGGCGCAGTTTGTGCCGGTGGTGCTGGGCGGGCTCTACTGGAAAGGCGGCACCCGCCAGGGCGCTACCGCCGGCATTCTGGCCGGGTTTATCATCTGGTTTTTTACCCTGGTGCTGCCCACGCTGGTGGGGCCCGGCATGCTGCCCGCCGACCTGCTCAGCCATGGCCTGCTGGGCCAAAGCTGGCTGCGGCCCTTTGCCTTGTTCGGGCTCGACGGCCTGGATTATCTCTCGCACGGCTTGTTCTGGAGCTGGTTTTTCAACCTGGGCCTGTACGTGGGCGTTTCCCTGGGGCGGCAGCCTTCGGCCCTGGAGCAGCGCCAGGCCGAGGTGTTCGTGGACGTGTTCCAGCACGGGGCCAGCTTCGAAGGCCCGGCTGGCTGGCACAGCGCCGCGCCCCTGCCCGACGTGCGGGAGCTGCTGGCCGGGTTCCTGGGTAAAAAGCGGGCTAACCAAGCCCTGAAGGCGTTTCAAGACCGGTTCCCCGGGGCGCATACCACGGATACCGTAGCCCCACCCCAGGCCGACCCGCGCCTGCTGGCTTACGCCGAGCAGCTGCTGGCCGGCTCCATCGGCCCGGCCTCGGCCCGGCTGCTGCTGCGTTCTTCGGTGGGGGTGGAAGACATCAGCTTCGACAACGTAGTGGGCATTCTCAAGGAAAGTCAGCAGCTGCTGGAAGCCAACCGCCAGCTGCAAAAGCAGCAGCGCCAGCTCCAGCGCCTTACCCAGGAGCTGCAGGCGGCCTACGACCAGCTGCAGGAGCTGGACCAGCACAAGGATGAGTTTCTGTACACCGTTACCCACGAGCTGCGTACCCCGCTTACCAGCATCCGGGCCCTGGCCGAAATCCTGACCGACAACCCCGACCTGGATGAGGAGGAGCGGCAACGGTTTCTGCTTACCATCACCCGGGAGTCGGAGCGGCTGGGGCGCCTGATTACGCTGGTGCTGGATTTGGAAAAGTACGAGTCGGGCAAGGCTACGCTGGAGTTGGCACCCGTTGCTATGGCCGATGTGGTTACCGACGCCCTGGACGCCGTGGGTCAGCTGCTGCGCGACAAGCACATTCAGCTGCGCGTGACCATCCCGCCCGATTTGCCCCCGCTGCCGGGCGACCAGGACCGGCTGATGCAGGTGCTGGTGAATCTGCTGAGCAACGCCGTGAAGTCCTGCCGGGCCGATGGCTCGGGTAGCATTGCGGTAGCCGTGGAGGCGGGGCCTGACTTGCTGCGCCTCTCGGTGCAGGACAACGGCAAGGGCATCGACCCGGAGTTCCACCAGCTTATCTTCGACAAGTTCTTCCAGGCCCGCCATCAAACTATGCGCAAGCCCGAAGGCTCGGGGCTGGGCCTGGCCATCACCAAAAAGATAGTGGAGCTGCACGCCGGCCGCATCTGGGTGGAAAGCCACCCCGGCCACGGCGCCTGCTTTTCGGTAGAGCTGCCCGTTTCAATGAAAAATGAGGAATGAACAATGAACAATGAAGCAGCTGCTCTCACCACCTTCGGCCTCCGCGCCTTAACTTCTCGCTTCTAATTCTTCATTCCTCGCTCCTCATTCTTCATTCTTCACTCCCCGAAGATGGTTCCGCATATTCTCATTGTCGACGACGAGCCCAACATCGTCATGTCCCTGGAATTTCTGATGCGCAAAGCCGGCTATACCATCAGCATTGCCCGCAACGGCACCGAAGCCCTGGAGGCTATTGACCGCACGGCTTTCGACGTGGTGCTGCTGGATATTATGATGCCCGACGTGGATGGCTACCAGGTGTGCCGCACCCTGCGCCAGCGCCCCGACCGCACCGCCACCCGCGTTATCTTCCTTTCGGCCAAAAGCAAGGAGGCCGACATTCAAAAAGGCTACGATGCCGGCGCCGACCTGTATCTGCCCAAGCCCTTCAGCACCCGCCAGCTGATGGACAAAGTGAAGGACCTGCTAAACCCCGGAGCCGGCACCAAGCCGCTGAACCAGTAGCTGGCCTTGCTCACCCATTTCACTAACTCCTCACATTTCTTCTTTCCCATGCCCGACACCTCGCCCAAACACCCGCGCATCCGCAGCATCGAAGGCTACCACGAAGCCTACTACCTCAGCATTCATCACCCCGAAGAGTTCTGGGCCTCGGTGGCGGCGCCCTTTACCTGGCGCCGTAAGTGGGATAAGGTGTTCACCTCCGATATGCCAGCCGGCCGCAACGAGTGGTTTGCTGGGGCCCGCCTCAACATCACCGAAAACTGCCTGGACCGCCACCTGGCCACCCGCGGCAATAAGCTGGCCCTGATCTGGGAGCCCAACGACCCCAAGGAGCGTCACCTGCGCCTCACGTACCGGGAACTGCACCAGCGCGTGTGCCAGTTTGCCAACGTGCTGCACAACAACGGCGTGGAGAAGGGCGACCGGGTGTGCCTTTACATGCCCATGATTCCGGAACTGGCCGTTGCCGTACTGGCCTGCGCCCGTATTGGGGCAGTACACTCCGTCATCTTTGCCGGCTTCTCCGCCACGGCCATTGCCGACCGCGTGAATGATGCCCGGGCTTCGGTAGTCATTACGGCCGATGGCCTGAACCGCGGCACCAAGCAGATTCCGGTGAAGCGGGTGGTAGACGAAGCCCTGGAGCTATGCCCCTCCGTGCGCCGCGTGCTGGTAGTGGAGCACCTGGGCTGGCCCGTGCAGATGGAGGAGGGCCGCGACGTATGGTACCATGAGGAGGCCGAAGGTGTGGCCAAAACCTGCCCGGCCGAGGAAATGAGCGCCGAGGACCCGCTGTTTATCCTTTACACCTCGGGCAGCACCGGCAAGCCCAAGGGCGTGGTGCACAGCACTGCCGGCTACATGGTGTGGACGGACTACACCTTCCGCAACGTGTTCCAGATCGAGGAAAACGACATTTACTGGTGCACCGCCGATGTGGGCTGGGTGACGGGGCATTCGTACCTGCTCTACGGGCCGCTGCTGGCCGGCAGCACTTCCCTTATGTTCGAGGGTATTCCCACTTACCCCGACGCCGGCCGCTTCTGGGAAGTTATCGATAAGCACTCCGTCAGCATTTTTTACACGGCGCCCACAGCCATCCGCAGCCTGATGGCCGCCCCGCTTGACAACGTTCTGAGCTACTCCCTGGATTCGCTGCGGGTGCTGGGCTCGGTAGGGGAGCCCATCAACGAAGAAGCCTGGTACTGGTACTACCAGCACGTGGGCAAGGAGCGTTGCCCCATCGTGGATACCTGGTGGCAGACGGAAACCGGCGGCATTATGATTTCGGCCCTGGCCGGCATTACGCCCAGCAAGCCCACGCACGCCGGGTGGCCCATGCCAGGCGTATTGCCCGTGCTACTCACCCAGGAAGGCCAGGAAATTGAGGGCAACGACAAAGAGGGCTACCTCGCCATCAAGCAAAGCTGGCCAGCCATCATCCGTACCACCTACGGCGACCATGAGCGCGCCGTGCAAACCTATTTTACCCCGTACCAGGGCTATTACTTTACCGGCGACGGCGCCCGGCGCGACGAGAACGGGCTGTACCGCATCATTGGGCGCGTGGATGACGTCATCAACGTGAGCGGGCACCGCTTCGGCACGGCGGAAATCGAGAATGCCATCAACCAGAACGCCAACGTGGTGGAAAGTGCCGTGGTAGGCTTTCCGCACGATGTAAAAGGTCAGGGCATTTACGCCTACGTCATCTGCCGCCCCGGCGCCTGCGACACCACCACGGACAAGTCGCACGTGGAGGCCAGCATCATCGAAACCATTGTGGCCGAAATCGGGAAGATTGCCAAGCCCGACAAAATTCAGATTGTAACGGGGCTGCCCAAAACCCGGTCGGGCAAAATCATGCGCCGCATTCTGCGTAAGGTGGCGGAGGGCGACACCAGCAACCTGGGCGACACGTCCACGCTGCTGGACCCTGCCGTGGTCGACGAAATCATCGGGGGAAGAAAGTAACCACCTGCCCAGCAAAAAGCCCGAGCGGAGGAATCCGTTCGGGCTTTTTCGGTTGTAGCGCCAAGGCTTGGCTAGCCACAGGTTACAGAGCGTTGTAGCCCCGCTGGTAGCCTTTGCGCTTAGCGGGCTTCTTGTCGCCGGAGCTTAGCAGCACCACCGTGCCCGCCGCCAGGGCAGCCACGGTAGCCAGCTTCAGAATCAGGCTGGTGCGGTTGTGCTTCCACTCGACGGGGTAACCTTTCTCGGCGTAGATGTTGGGCACGGTGCCGTGGATCAGGTCGTCGATAATGCCTTCCACTACGTTTACGCGGTCGGCCAGCACCAGGGGCAGCCAGTGCCGGTAGCGGTTTTCGCTGTAGTGAAAGGCCACCCGGCGAATCATGCCGCTAAGGCCGCTTGGCGGTACGGTAGTCCCATACACGGCCGATACGTTGGGCCGCTCAATGGAGCGTAGCTTCTCGGTATCATCGTGCTGCAGGGTGGGGCGGTGCTTGCTGTCAGGATCCTGGCCTACATTCATGCGGGTCCGCATGGGGTAGGTAGGGTCGTTTTTGGGGTCGGCATCCACACCCCAGCCCGGAATCTGCTTGGGGTCGATGGGGGTATTGATTACGTTGGTTTCCATGGGGTCAGTCGGCGTTTCGGGTTGGCAGATTAGGGTATCAGCACCGGTTTGATGCAGTTGTCCAGCTTAGCGGAGAACATGCGGTAGCCGTCGGCCACCTCAGCCAGCGGAATGCGGTGGGTAATCAGCCCTTTGGGGTTGAGCGTCCCGTTCTGCACGTGCTGAATCAGGCGGGGCAGCAGCCGCTTTACCGAGGTTTGGTTGGCCCGGATGGTGAGGCCCTTGTTGAGCACGTTGCCAATGGGAATGAGGTTGTCGGTAGGGCCGTAAACGCCCACAATCGACACCACGCCCCCTTTTTTCACCGAGTTGATGGCCCAGTGGACGGCCGTGGCCGAGCCGGCCTGCAGCAGGAGCTTGCGCCCGGTAATAGTTTGCATGGCGTTGCCGGCAGCTTCAGCGCCCACGGCGTCAATTACGCAGTCGGCCCCAATCCAGTCAGTAATCTTCTTGATGAACACCACCGGGTCGCCAATTTCCTCGAAGTTGTACGCCTCGCAGTAGGAATAATTGCGCGCAAACTCCAGGCGGTATTCTTCCTTGTCGATGATGATGACCCGACCGGCCCCAAACAGCCAGGCGCAACGGGCCGCCATAATGCCCACCGGGCCGGCGCCAAACACCACCACCGTGTCGCCGGTCTGAATGCCGGCCATTTCCGCGGCCTGGTAGCCCGTGGGCACCACGTCGGTGAGCAGCACGGCATCGTCCAGGTCCATGCCCTCCGGAATGATGGTGGGCCCTACGTTGGAGTAAGGAACGCGGGCGTATTCCGCCTGGCCGCCGTCGTAGCCGCCGGCCGTATGCGAGTAGCCAAAAATGGCGCCTACGGCCGTAGCTTCGGTGTTGGACTCGTGGCAGTTGCCGAACATGCCCTGCCGACAAAAGTGACACTCGCCGCAGGCAATGTTGAAGGGCACAAGAACCCGGTCACCAACTTTCACTTTGGTGACTTCCGAGCCTACTTCTACTACTTCTCCCACAAACTCGTGGCCGAAGGTGGTACCTACCCGGGTATCGGGCACGTTGCCGTTGTAGAGGTGCAGGTCGGAGCCGCAGATGCAGGTACGCAGCACCTTAACGATGGAATCCTGGGGATGCTTGATTTCCGGCATGGGTTTCTGCACGGCGCGGACCCGCTTCGGGCCTCGGTAATCCATAGCTAACATATTTCTCCGGATTTAGGGTTTGGTTGGTGGGAGGGAAGGCCGGCTACCGGCAGTTTCGGGAGGAAATCTGCGCCGCGGCTGGCCCCAGATTAGTACTACCCTCCCAGCAGAAGGTTGCTACTGTTCAGCTTAGCAGGAAACGGATTAAGTGCGTTTCGAAGCCATAGTAAGTAGGAAGCTCTTTAAATAGTGTGTTGACTACTAGTTATATACTTGATAAGGCTTGCTGGGTCAACAGCAGGTGCTGCGCCCGGCAAGCAAAAAAATGCCCCGCGCTGGAGGAGGCGCGGGGCGGGTACTACCTGGAATGGGGTGGGCCTTGCTACAGATTGTAGAGCAGCTCCCGGGCATTGTAGTCGGGCACGCCGCGCGTGTAAGGCGGATAAAACTGCCCGTGGCGGGAATACAGGCCGTACACGTAAAAGGACTTGCCGTTGTAGAACTCGTCGTAGCCGGGCTCGAGGCGCATAGCCCAGCGCACGTGCTGGCCAGCCTCCGACAGGGCCGCTAAATCCTCGAAAGAATAAGGCCGGCGCTGTTTATCCACGGCCAGCCAGGGAATGTTGGAGTCAACAATCATCCACCCTTTCGCCGTCAGCACTTCCAGCGTTGCGTGGCTTGGGGAGCCCGGCCGAAACAGCTCCTTCCAGAGAGGAGTGGAAGGAACATCGGCATAAACGGAGACATGGCGGGTTTTAAAGCCCAGGCTCATGTAGATCTTTTCCAACACGCGGCTGCGCGAGTAGCAAAGGCCTTTTTGGCTGAGATATAAATCTTTGGGTTCCCGGGATTGGGCCACCGGAATGCTTTCGGCCAGCTCGGTGCGGGCCATTACCGCGTGCTGGACGCTTTGCAGCAGGCTGAGCTGCTCGGCGTACGACAGGCGCGCCGCTTTGGGCTCGGGTGAGGTGCGCAGGAATTTCTCAATGTAGGTGATGTCCTCGTGCGTGAGCGACTTATCCACGTTGTAGTAGTGAAAAGTGCCCACGGCTAGCACCACGGCCGCTACCAGCCCGGGCCAGTAGCGTTTCAGGCCTTTTTTCTTTACCCCCGAGGGCAGCGCACTTGGCTTAACCAGAAGAGATGTCATGAGAAACAGTACTTAAGTCAAGTGTAGAGAAGCTGGGCAAAGATATAGTTCTATTGCCGAATAAGCCGGCCAGGGTAAGAAAGGCGTAAATGCCTTAGCAAGGCTATTAGAAATGAACGTAGATAACTTTGAATATAATGAGATGAATATTTTATTTAATATTGAAATAAGCCAGCTGCCAGGCTGCGAATGAATAGTGGTGACATGCCAACAAACCCCTTAGGGCATTGTTTGCCGGGGAAAGTCAAGTACCCGTATTTTACACCGGCCCCACTCGAATCAGCATGGGGCTGGTGTATATGTAGAAAAAGTGCAAAAACAGGTTTTGGTGATTCTGACGCCGCGCACTCCTGCCCATGGCCTTCGGCCCGAGGCGCGACATCTTCTGGGTACAAGCAAATGGGCCAGGGAACGGGCTGGGATGGGATACCGAAGTAACTTCTACTCCCGATAGGCCTGGCAGGAGGTTACCCCTGCGCCGCCGGCAGCACCTTGCCCGTTACTTCGCCAAAGCCAATGCGCAGCCCGTCTTTTTCGCAGTAGCCGCGCATGGTTACCCGGTCGCCGTCCAGCAGGAACTTGCGCTCCGAGCCGTCAGCCAGGGGCACGGGGCGGGTACCGCGCCACCCCAGCTCCAGCATCGAGCCCAGGGAGTCGGGCGTGGGGCCCGAGATGGTGCCGGAGGCGTACAGGTCGCCCACTTCCAGGTTGCAGCCATTGGAAGCCTGGTGCGTGAGCTGCTGGGCCATGCTCCAGTACATCAGCCCGAAATTGGTGCGCGAAACGGTAGTCTCCGGTCCGTTTTCGGGCTGAATGGCGACTTCCAGGCGCACGTCGAAGTTGTGCTTGTCTAGCTGGCGTAGGTAGAGCAGGGGCTCCGGCTCCTGCACGGGGCCCGCCACCCGGAAGGGCTCCAGGGCGTCTAATGTGACCACCCACGGCGACACGCTGCTGCCGAAGCTTTTCCCCAGGAACGGCCCCAGCGGCACGTATTCCCAGCTCTGAATGTCGCGGGCGCTCCAGTCGTTGAATAGCACCAGCCCAAAGATGTGGTCTTCGGCGTACTGCACCGGCACCGTGTCGCCGAGCTGGGTGCTTTTGCCGACGATGAAGCCTACTTCCAGCTCAAAGTCCAGCTGCTGCGAGGGGCCGAACGTGGGCGCGGCGGCATCCGGAGCCTTGCGCTGCCCATTAGGCCGCCGGATATCCGTGCCCGACACCACAATGGACGACGCCCGCCCGTGGTAGCCGATGGGAATGTGGCGCCAGTTGGGCAGCAGGGCGTTGGCCGGGTCGCGGAACATGATGCCCACGTTGGTGGCGTGCTCGATGCTGCTGTAGAAATCGGTATAGTTACGGGGTTTCACGGGGCGCAACATGCGCACTTCCTGCTGGCGCAACAGGCACTCCCGCATCACCTCATCCGAGCGCAGAGCGGTATTGTCGTGGCGCAGCAGCTCCGAAACGCGCTGGCGCACGGCCCGCCAGGCCGGCCGGCCCAGGGCAATAAACTGGTTGAGGGAACGGCGGCGAAACACCTTGGGCATTTTGGCCCCCAGCTCCAGGTCATCAAAAAAGCCGAACTGGGCTACGGCGTACAAATCCAGCACGTACTCGCCAATAGCTACCCCCAGCCGCGGGCCGCGCTCCTCGGTTTCGAACACGCCAAAGGGTAGGTTCTGAATGGGAAAGTCGCTGCCGGGCGCAATATCAATCCAGGAGTGCAGGGCGGGGTCGTTGGGGTTAGCCATTCGGGAAGGGTGGTTGGTAGTAGCAAGGGCAAAGGTAGTGGCGGCGGCGGAATGCAGCCGGGAGGTGGAATCCTATGAAGGCGCTATCTTACGGCCGTAGCTCCCGCCACGTATTGCTGCAGGCGTTACGGGAGGATTTGTTTCGGTTAGAGGATACCCGTTGGAGCTATTGCCGAAACCGGGAAGGGATTTGGTTTTGGGGATATAAATGTTAATGATAATAATATGATAACACATCCTACACATAACATATCAGCCGAAAAAGCGACTGACTTGCTAAAAGACGGACTAAATTTAATTGACTTTTATATTGACGGAGAAATTAAAATAGAAACAAATGATACTTGGGAGAAAGAAGTTGTATTTGAGAATTGTATTATAGAATATTTTTCGGGTAGTGTCACTCATTTCGACAAGCCTGTGAGACTTGTAAACTGCCATTTCAAAAAATGCCAATTCGTTTTTACATACTTTTTAGGCGGTCTGATAGTTGATAATTGCACATTTGACAATTATTTGGACTTTCAAGCTGGCGGACATAATAAGATAGGCAACCCTCTTATTATTACGAATAACGAATTCAAAGGCTTTGTAAACTTCTTTGATTGTTGGTATGAAAACGAAGTGATAATTAGCAACAATAAATTTCACAATGGGACAAACTTGTTTGGTAATCCATTTAACATCCCTGTGACGTTTGATAAAAAACCAATTGTCAAAGATAATTTTGGGCAACTTGACTTAGATAATGAGGGGGGAGTGAGTAACGAAATGACATAAACATTAACCGAGACAATAACTACTGCCGCTAACAGGCGTTGGCCAAAAAGCGGTTTCAGCGCTTAAATGAAGTTTTGTGATGGCAGATACTTAAATGCTTCGAATTCTGCTTCTTCGCCAAGCTGCAAACGGTTAACCAAACAAGTATAATGCCCCGTCCCAACCGGAAAACCGGCAGGAGCGGGGCGTTGCTGTATAGATTTAAGCGAACCTGCCGAACTGGGGCGGCTGGCTGATACAGGGAGCGGTTAGAAGCACTTAAACACAACGCGTCGCCTTAGGCCTCGGGCGGGGTGGGTAGCCACTGGAGCAGCTGATCGAAGCTTTCCGGGCGCGGAGCCGTGTAGATGGGGTGGTGAAAAGCGTGCAGCTTTTCCAGCAAGGCCAGCAGTTGCCGACGCTCTACGGGCGTAAGGTCGCCGGCAATGAGCTGGGAGGCCTGCTCCATGCGCCCAAATACCTGCCAGAGCACGCTCCGGCCCGCTTCGGTGAGCGTGAGCAGCTTGCGGCGGCGGTCGGTGGCGTGGGGCTGCTCCTGCACCAGGCCGCGGGCCAGCAGGCGCTTAATCACCTCGGTGCCCGAGGCTTTTTCATGCACGTTGAGGGCCACCATCTCGGTTTTCGTCAGGGGCTGGTGGCCGAGCACCGTGGCCAGGTAAGAAAAATCGTCGGCCGTGAGCAGGGGAGTGCCCGCCAGCCCCAGCCGGATGTAGGAGCGGGCGTAGCGGTTCAGGAAAATGAGCAAGCGGCCAATCTCGGCCTCTACCGACATGGCCGGTGCGCCCGTGACTGTAGCCCGAGGCGTAGGCGCCACGGGCGGCGTTCCGGCCGTTTGGGCCTGCAGCCAGGCACTGAAGTCGGCCAGCGTAGCGCGTTCCGGGGTAGCCGGTCTGGCTTGCTCGTACGCCGCTACCTGGTCCAGCAGCTCTTTAAGAAATGAATAATCCATCACACGCAAGCAACAAGGTAGTAAGGCAAAAAGTGTGAAGAAATCGGAAGTAGTATGAAAACATATCTGGCTGAGCGAAGTTAGGAGGATATCAAACAAATAAAGTCGGGTGTCATGCTAATTCGCTACTGTCTGTTTTTTCTTTTGTTGGCGGTGAGTACGGCCGGTTTCGGTCAGGCCACCGGCGTGCTGGGCGGCACCGTGCGCGACCGAAGCACCCAGCAGCTCCTGCCCGGGGTAACCTTGGTGCTGGAGGGTACCTCCCTGGGTACGGCCACCGACGCGGAGGGGCGTTTCCGGCTGACGGATATCCCCACGGGCAGCTACAACGTGCGGGCGCCTTTCCTGGGTTACGAGCCGCTGCTGCGCGCAAACGTGGTCATCAGCTCCGGTAACGCCAACATCCTGAGCCTGGAGCTGACGCCCGCGGCCCAGCAGCTGGGCGAAGTGCAGGTAACGGCCAACCGCTCCGTGCGGGTGGCTACCGCCGAAACGCCCCTGAGCGTGCAGCGCCTGAGCGTGGAGGAAATCAAGAGCAACCCGGGCGGCAACTTCGACATTTCGAAGGTGGTGCAAACTCTGCCCGGCGTGGGCGGCGGGGGCGCGGGTGGCACCGCCGGCTTCCGCAACGACATCATCATCCGGGGTGGGGCGCCCAACGAAAACGTGTATTACCTCGACGGCATTGAAGTGCCCGTTATCAACCACTTCCAGACCCAGGGCTCCTCGGGCGGCCCCACAGGCCTACTCAACGTGTCGTTTATTGAGGAGGTAACGCTGAGCACCTCCGCCTTCGAGGCGCGCTACGACAATGCCTTGTCCTCGGTGCTGCAGTTTCGGCAGCGGGAGGGCAACCCCGAGCGGGTGCAGGGCAACGTGCGCCTGAGCGGCACCGAAGTGGCCGGCACGCTGGAAGGGCCCCTGGCCAAAAACACCACCTTCCTGGCCTCGGTGCGCCGCTCCTACCTGCAGTTGCTGTTCCAGGCCCTCGACCTGCCCATCCGGCCTAACTACTGGGATGCCCAGTTCAAGGTAAGCACCCGCCTCTCGCCCAAAACCACCCTCACGGCCCTGGGCGTAGGGGCCATCGACCATTTCGAACTGGCCGTGCCCAAAAAGGCGTCCCCCGAAAGTGAGTACACCCTGCGCAACACGCCCACCATCGACCAGTGGAACTATACCCTGGGCGTATCCCTGCGCCAGCTGCTGGACCGGGGCTACCTCAACGTGGCCTTAAGCCGCACCCAGCTCGACAACCAGTTGGACCGGTTTGAGGGCGGTACGGCCTTTGCCGGCGACGAAAGCCGGCGGGTGCTGCTCACGCGCTCCGGCGAAACCGAAACCAAGCTGCGCGCCGACGTGAACAAATCGGTGGGCAAGTGGCAGTACGCCTACGGGGCCGTGGGCCAGCTGATTCACTACGACTCCCGTTACTTCAACCGCCTGCGCCGGGCCGTGCTGGCTCCCGATGGCACCGAGCAACAGCCCGCCGTGGACGTGCGGTTTCAAACGGACCTCGACTTTGCCCGCTTCGGGGTGTTTGCCCAGCTCACGCGGCCCTTCCTGCCCGGCGACCGGCTCACCCTCTCGGCCGGGGTGCGCGCCGATGGCAACACCTTCACCGAGCAGGGCGCCAACCTGCTGCGCACGTTCTCGCCGCGCCTTTCGGCCTCCTACGCCCTGGCTCCGCGCTGGAACCTGAACGCCTCGGTGGGCCGCTACTACAAAATCCCGCCCTCCACGCTGCTGGGCTTCCGCGACGCCGCCGGCAGCCAGGTCAACCAATCGAACCGCTATATCGGCAGCACGCACTATGTAGCCGGGGCCGAGTGGCTGCCGGGCCCGGCTACCCGCTTCACGCTGGAAGGCTTCTGGAAGCAGTACGACCATTACCCCGTCAGCGTGCGGGACGGCATCAGCCTGGCCAACCTGGGCGGCGACTTTGCCGCCCTGGGCAACGAGGCCGTGACGAGCACCGGCCGGGGCCGGGCCTTTGGGGGGGAGTTCTTTTTCCAGCAGAAACTCACCAACAACCTGTTTGCCGTGGCTTCCTACACGCTGTTCCGCAGCGAGTTCAGCGGGGGCGATGGCCGCTACCGTCCCTCGGCCTGGGACACCCGCCACCTGGCCTCGGTGCTGCTGGGGCGCAAGTTTAAGCGGGGCTGGGAAATGGGTTTGAAATACCGCTTTGCCGGCGGAGCGCCCTATACGCCCTTCGATGCGGCGGCCTCCCAGCAGAACTACCTCACCCTGGGCCAGGGCGTGCTCGATTATTCGCAGCTGAATACCCAGCGCCTGAAGAGCTTTCAGCAGTTTGATTTCCGCCTCGACAAGAAAATCAACTGGCGCCGCGTCACGCTCGACCTTTTCCTGGACGTGCAGAATGCCTTTGTGCTGCCCACGCCCGCCGCCGAGAGCTACACCTTCCAGCGCACCGCCGATAACTCCGGGTTCGTGACCACCGACGGCCAGCCCGTGCGCGAAGACGGCGCCAACGCCGTGCCCACGCTGCTCAACAACAGCGACGCGACCGTACTGCCTACCATCGGGTTTATCGTAGAGTTTTAACCCCTTCCGCTTCCGCAGCCGCCGGAGGCTGCCTTCCCGGCGGGACTAGTTTTCAAACCGACGGCTACGGGCTTTGCACAGAAGAATCCCCGAGTGAGATGGACCATGCGCTCCAAATCACTCGGGGATTTTTCACTTAGGGCCCGAAAAATCAGGCCTCCATGTCCAGCACAATCCGGCCGTTAATCCGGCCCGCGCTCAGGTCGGCCAGCACCTGGTTGATGTTCTCCAGCCGTTCGGTCTGAAAGTGCACCTGCACTTTGCCGGCCGCGGCAAACGCCAGACTTTCGACCAAATCCTGGCGGGTGCCCACAATGGAGCCCCGCACGGTTTTGCGGGCCAGCACCACGTCAAAAATATTCAGGTCGAAGCCGCCCGGGGGCAGGCCCACCAGGGCCAGGGTGCCGCGCCGCCGCAGCATGCCCACGCCCTGGGCAAAGGCCGCCTGCGACACGGCCGTCACCAGCACGCCGTGGGCCCCGCCCAGCTGCTGCTGCACAACCTCCACCGGGTCGTGGGTGGCGGCGTTGACCACCAGGTCGGCGCCTACGCTCTGGGCCAGGCGCAGCTTGTCTTCCTGCACATCCACGGCGGCTACCAGCATGCCCATGGCTTTGGCGTATTGCACCGCCAGATGGCCCAGGCCCCCGATACCGGAAATAACCACCCACTGCCCGGGCTTTACCTCGGTTTCCTTCAGGCCTTTGTACACCGTCACGCCCGCGCACAGAATGGGGGCCGCCTGCTGAAACGACAGGGAATCGGGAAGCAGGCCCACGTAGGCGGGGTCGGCCAGTACGTACTCCGCGTAGCTGCCCTGCACCGAGTAGCCCGTGTTCTGCTGGCTGGGGCACAGCGTTTCCCAACCCGAGTAGCAGTGCTCACAGTGCCCGCAGGCCGTGTACAGCCACGGGATGCCCACCCGGTCGCCCTCTTTTACCTGGGTGACGCCTTCCCCCACGGCCACCACGGTGCCCACGCCTTCGTGCCCCGGAATCAGGGGGAGGGTGGCTTTCACGGGCCAGTCGCCGTTGAGGGCGTGCAAATCGGTATGGCAGACCCCGCAGGCTGCTACTTTTACCAAAATGCGGCCAGCCGTGACCTGAGGCACCGGCACTTGTTCGATTTGCAGGGGCTGGCCGTAGGCGCGGGCCACGGCGGCTTTCATGGTGAGAGGCAACATATGCGTGGGTTTTGGGGGAAAGGTGACGTCAGCAGGGGATAGGCGGGTGGAGCTATTCGGTGGCGGGCAGCACCAGCACCGGCAGGGCACTGTGCAGCAGCACGTGGGCCGTGACGCTGTGATGAAACAGCTGGCCCAAAAAGCTGCGGGGCCGGGCTACCACCATCACCAGGTCGAAATCCTCGGGCCGGGCCGCCTGCAGAATGCCCTCACCGGGGTGGTGGTGCACCACCGTGCGGGTGCGCACCGCCTTGGGCAGCTCCACGGCCAGGCCCGTTTGCACCGCCGAATCCCAGATGGCCGGGTCGGGCGCGGCTTCTGCGGCCGCTACGGGGGCTACGTGCACGATGGTCAGCTCCGCGTGCAGGGCTGCCAGCAGGTGGCGGATAGCCCCGGCGTGGGCTCCCAAGGAAAACGACTCCCCATCCACGGCCAGCAGCACCCGCCGCGGGGGCGTGGTTGTAACCAGGGTATGGGGCACCACCAGCATGGGGTAGGGGGCCGTGCGCAGAATATCGAGCGAAGTAGTCTGAATCAGCTCGTCGGGCAGGTCGGAATAATCGGGGCGGCCCAGGACCACCAGCGTAGGGTGGTGACGGCTCACGGCGTCGGCCAGGGCGTAGGCCACCTGGCCGTGGCCTACCTCGGCCACCACGGGCACGGCCAGGTTACCGGCTACGCTATTCAGGGCCAGGGCAATGGCTTCCTGGCTTAGGTTGGAAAGCTGTCCGGTGAACATTTCCGGGTCCAGCACCGAGTCGCGGCGCACGTGCAGGAGCACCAACCGGGCCCCGATTTCGCCCGCCAGGTTGCTAGTGTAGTCCAGGGCACGGTCGGCTGCCTGAAAGAAGTCGGTGAGGATGAGCAAGGAAGCAACCATGGCAGGGATAAGGTGAAGGTCTGCCACAAAGGACCATGCTTACCCCTTGCCGGAGCATGCCGAAGGTCAGCTTTGCGCATGACTTTTATCATGTAGTCCGCTCACCCAGCCCGTTAGCCGAACGTCAGATAAAATTGTTTTTAAATCCTATTTTATTAACAGTCAAAGGGATGTCTTGAATACTAGTCTTTGTTTGGGTCCATCTTCGGCCGCGAGCAGCCGGAGCCGGATGGGCTCTGAGGCAGACGGCTGGCGAAAAGTCCTGCTATTTTCGGGGGCTGCCGGGTCGTGGCCTGCTTTTGTCCTGCCCACCCGTCGAAGCCCTTACCTTTAGCGCCATGCAGGTTTCCATCTACAGCGTCCGGGGCTACGAGCTACCCTTTCTGAGCCAAGCCCTGGACGAAGACCACTCCGTCCGCTGGCTTACGGAGGCCCTGGGCCCGGCCACGGTGGAGCTGGCCCGGGGCACGGAGGCCGTGGTCCTGTTTACCAATGATACGGCCGATGCTGCCGTGCTCGAACAGCTGGCCGCCCTGGGTGTGCGCTACGTGGCCGTGCGGGCCGCTGGGCACGACCAGGTAGATGTGGAGGCGGCCCGCCGCCTGGGCTTGCGCGTGAGCTACGTACCGGAGTACTCCCCCCATGCCATTGCCGAGCACGCCGTGGCTCTTATGCTGGCCCTGAACCGCCAGCTCCGCCGGGCAGATGCCCAGGCCCGCCAAGCCGACTTTCGTCTCGACTCGCTGGTAGGGTTTGATTTGCACGGCAAAACGGTGGGGCTGGTGGGCTGCGGCCGCATTGGCGGGGTGCTGGCCCGCATCCTGCACGGCTTCGGCTGCCACCTGCTGGCCCACGACCTGGCCCCCGACCCCGAGCTGACCCGGCGCTACCACCTGCGGTACGTGTCATTACCCGAACTGTGCGCGGCCGCCGATATCATTAGCCTGCACGCGCCCCTGACGCCGGCCACGCACTACCTATTTTCCGCCTCGCAACTGGCCCTGCTCAAGCCGGGTGCCATGCTCATCAACACGGGCCGGGGTGGCCTGCTTGACACCCGCGCCGCCCTGACGGCGCTGCAGTCCGGGCACCTGGGCTACCTGGGGCTGGATGTGTATGAGCACGAAAAAGGGCTGTTCTTCGCCGACCATTCCCGGGACGCGCCCGACCCGCTGCTGGCGGCGCTGCTCAACCACCCTAACGTGCTCATCACCGGGCACCAGGGGTTTCTCACGCGCGAGGCCCTCACCAACATTGCCACCACCACGGCCGCCAGCCTGGCGGCCTGGGCCCGTAACGAGCCCGCCGCGCACGAGCTGTAGTTGCCGCGTAGCACCCTAGTCATTTCACCGGTTTAATTTCCATCTGGCCGTGCTTGTTTCCGTTGTTTTGCGGTATTGCTGGTGTTTTTTGCCGCTCCTGAATTTGCCGCGTTGTGTGCCGGCCTCTTCTGGCGCCGGGGCGCCGGCCCGGCCCGGAGTAACCCGCCCGCTTTCCCCGGAGCCAGCCGTGTCGTCCCTCATCCAAGCCCTGCTCGACACCACCCGCAGCGGCACCGCGGGTGCCCGCGACCAAGGACTGAAGCTGCAGGCCGGCTCCCTGGTGCGCACGTTCTACGGCTCCACGTATCAGCCAGCCTGGACGGTGCCGGCCGATAGCACTACCCCAGGGGCACGGGCAGCCTTAACGGTGCTGGCCGGGGCCGCCGCGCATGGCCTGCCCCCGGAGGGGTACCACACGCCACTGCTGCGGGGCCTGCGTGACTCGCTTTTCCGCCGGGTGGTGCCGGAGCGGCGGCCCTGGCAGCAAGCCCGGCTGGAAGTATATCTGACTGATGCCGTGCTGCGCTTTATGCGGGACGTCAGCCGCGGGCGCCTGCGCCCCTACACCCTTTCGGCGGCGGAAACCGCTGCGGGCCAGTCCCGCCAGCCGGCCCTGGAGCTGCGGGCCGCCCTGCAGGCGGCTAGTCCGACCGGGGCAGTACCCGCGGCTATGCTGGCCGGCCAGCCGGCCCACCGCGAATACCGGCAGCTACAGCAGGCGCTGGCCCGGTGGCTGGCCCGCCCTGTCGCGCCCGATTCGGTGAACGGGCACCGCCGGCAGTACGAGCAGGCAGCCCTCAACCTGGAGCGGTGGCGTTGGGATGCCTTGCCGGCCGACTCAGCCTACATCTTCATCAATATTCCGGCCTATGAGCTTCAGCTCGTCGCCCAGGACTCGGTACAGCGCCGGCATCGGGTGATAGTAGGCAAGCCCGAAACGCCCACGCCCACGCTCAGCAGCCGCATCAGCCACTTTACCCTGGCCCCCGACTGGTACGTGCCCCGCTCCATTGCCACCAGGGAAATGCTGCCCCACCTGTGGGCCGACCCGGGCTACCTGGCCCGCAACGGTCTTACCCTCTACGATGCCCGGGGCCGTCCGCTGGATGCCACCCGCATCAACTGGCATCAGGTCACGGCGCGCAACTTTTCCTACGTAATCCGCCAGTCGGCTGGGTGTGACAATGCGCTGGGCAACATTGTATTCCGGTTTGCCAATCCCTACGCGGTGTATCTGCACGATACGCCCCAGCGCCAGCTGTTCAACCGCTCCACCCGGGCCCTGAGCCACGGCTGCATCCGGGTGGAGCAGCCCCTGGTGCTGGCGGCCTACCTGCTGCGCCGCGAACACCGCCAGGTGGAGCTGCCGACCGAAGCCGAGTGCGCCCGCCAGCCGCGGCCGCACGACGTGCGCCTGCTCCGGCCCCTGCCCCTGCACGTGCGCTATGCCACCTGCGTGGCCGAAAACGGCCGCCTGCGCTTTCTGCCCGACATCTACCGCCGGGACGAAGCGCTGCGCCGGGCTCTGTTTCCCGCCGGGGGCTAGGGGTTCGGGCGCGGGCTGCTCAAGGCAAGGGTGATAAAAGTCATGTGATAAGCCAATGCTGATCAAGGCACTGGCCTATGGGCTAGGCGTTATTTGCTCCTGCTCTTCAGCCTGGCCGGCAGCGGCCTTCACCTAACCTTCCTTTCGTCATGCTCACGCCCTCGGTTTTGTTTCCAGTCCTTTTGCTGGCCGCGCTGGCCCTGGCTAGCGCTTACCTGCGCGGCACCCATCAGCGGCCCGCCCGCTAAGCTTTGCCCAATGCGCTGGTCTGGCTTCTGCCCACGCCGCCTGCGGGTTCAGCTAGTGTCCGGGCCGGCAGCCCCCGGAAAACTGGCCGCCTTTGGTCCTTTTTCTCCTCTCATCCCGATTGTCATGGCACCCTCGCTCGTTGTGCTCACCGATTTTTTTGCCGTTTCCAACCGTGCCCTTTCCTACGCGGCCGGGTTGGCCGTGCCCTTGCACGCCCAACTGGTGCTGCTGCACGTGCGCCATGACGGTCTGCTGGCCCCGGAAACGTACTCTTCCCTGCATACCCGGCAGGGAGAGCGGCAAACTACCCAGGCATTGCAGCAGTTGGCGGCAGAGCAGCCCGTGCCAGCTGAAGTCGACATTTCTGGGGAGCTGCTACCCGAGGCGGTGGCTGCCGCCGTGCGCCAGCACCAGCCGTTGTTGCTTGTGCTGGGCCAGCCCGGGGCCTCTACCGTGCCGCCGGAGGAAATTACTGCCACTGCCCTGGAGCTGTTGCGTCATGTTCCCTACCCGTTGTTGGTGGTGCCAACGGTAGGGTGGGACGTATTTCCACCCCGGCGCTTCCTGCTGGCCCTCGACGGGCAACCATTTCGGTTGTTTCCCCAGCCAGATGTACTGCGGCAGCTGCTGGCCGCTACTGCGGGCACCCTGGCGGCCGTGCAGGTAGCCGGCGCTGAGGCAGCATCCGCCGACCCGGGCGCGGTACTAGAGACCATCCGGGTAAATAGCCTGGTTGATGAACTGCCGGTAGGCAAGGTATATACGGTGGCGCAAAGCAACGTAGCCGAGGGTATACTGCAGGAAGCCAGCCGGCAGGCAGCCGATGTAGTGGTAGTAGTGGCGCGGCGTCACAGCTTGCTGGGTAGTCTGTTTCACCACAGCGTCACGGCCCAGCTGCTGCGGGAGTGCCCGGTGCCGGTGCTGCTGCTCCCGGCAGAAGACTAACCGCCCGGTGCCGCGCAGCGCTGCCAAACGACCGCGCCCCGCTCTTGCCGGGAAAACCGGTAGGAGCGGGGCGCGGCGGCAGAAACTGAACGCGGTTTTAGAACTGTGGAGTGGGCACCGGGGTGGGCGACACGGGGTGGCCGGTCTGGCCGGCGGGCTGCTCGCTCATGGGCGTAAGGTTCACGGCTTCCACGGCGCGGATTTCGGGCACGGCTTTCTTTACCGATTCCTCTACGCCGGCTTTCAGCGTCATCGGCGACATGGGGCAGGTACCGCAGGCGCCCAGCAGCTCCAGGCGGAGCACCATATCCGGGGTAATGTCCAGCACGCGCACGTTGCCCCCGTCGGCGGCCAGATAGGGCCGGATGGTATCCAGGGCCTGTTCGATGCGGGGCAGGAGCGGATGGGCTTCTACGGCGGCAGATAGTGTCATGAATCGATGAATTAAGCGAAATATAGGCTGAGGCCGCAGCTTTCGGAAGATCAGCAGCGGGGCTACGGCCACAAAGGTAGGGCATTCGGTTGACGCAAACAGTAAACCGGCCGGAACGCGCAGAAGTTCAGGGAAAGGCGTGAAGGGCAGCACGTGAGCAACAGACCGTCCTGCTTCATCTGGCGTCCGCGAAGGCGAAGCAGGACGGTCTGTTGCTCACGTGCTGCTGGCTACGACTTCATTTCCACAACATTGGTTTTCGGGGCCATGGCGTTGCGGATGCTTACCTGGCGGGCCAGGTCTTCGGCCAGCTGCGCGAACACTACCGCAGAGGGCGTGTTTTCCTGCAGGATGGCCGGCGTGCCCAGGTCGCCATTTTCGCGGATGCTCTGTACCAGCGGAATCTGGCCCAGCAGCGGCACCTGGTGCTTTTCGGCCAGGGCCACGCCGCCGCCTTCCCCAAAGATATAATACTTGTTATCGGGCAGCTCGGCGGGCGTAAACCAGGCCATGTTTTCCACAATGCCCAGCACCGGCACGTTGATCTGGGGCAGGCGGAACATCTGCAGGCCCTTCTCGGCGTCGGCCAGGGCTACGGCCTGCGGGGTAGTCACGATGAGTGAGCCGGTTACGGGTACCGTCTGCACCATGGTCAGGTGAATGTCGGAAGTTCCGGGAGGCATGTCCAGCAGCAGGTAGTCCAGCTCGCCCCAGTCTACTTCCGTGATAAACTGCTTGAGGGCCGAGGAAGCCATGGGGCCGCGCCACACAATAGCCGACTCGGCCGGAGCCAGGAAGCCAATGCTCATCAGCTTCACGCCGTGGGCCACCACGGGCTGAATAAAGTTTTTGCCGTCGGGCCCCTGGAACACGTGGGGCCGCTCGTTCATCACCCCAAACATCAGCGGCATGCTGGGGCCGCTGATATCCGCATCGACGAGGCCTACTTTGGCGCCGGTTTTCGCCAGGGCAATGGCCAGGTTGGCCGTGACGGTGCTTTTGCCCACGCCGCCCTTGCCCGAGGCAATGGCAATGATGTTCTTCACGCCCGGCAGCAGGTCGCGGTTCTGGCGCATAGTGGTCACGCGCGAGGTCATCACAATCACCACCTCCGCCTCGGCGTCCACCATCGTGTGGATGGCCCGCTCGCAGGCGTCGTGGATGAGCTGTTTGAGGGGGCAGGCCGGGGTGGTAAGCACCACCGTGAAGGAAACGGTGCGGCCAGTAATCTGCACGTCCTCAATCATGTTGAGCGTGACGAGGTCTTTGCCCAGGTCGGGCTCCTCCACGTAGCTCAGGGCCTTGAGGACGGCTTCTTTGGTAATGGGTGCCATGGGATATAATCAGCGAAGAAAGTGCGGATGCAAAGCGCAAAGATAACCCGGAAACCGGGGCGGCGGTTGCACAACATGGTTTCCCTAGAACGTCATTCCGCACAGCCCGCGAGATTCCGCGGACTGCTCGGAACAACGAACGAACCTCTACAGCCCGAACTGCGCCAGCAGAGCCTCCTTGTACTGCTTGCCGACGGGCAGCTTTTCGGGCAGGTCGTACAGTTCTACCTCGTTGCCGCTGATGGCCCGGATGGCGTCGAGGCGCACGATGTAGGACTTCTGGATGCGGATGAAGCGGCTGGGCGGTAGCTGGTCTTCCACCCGGCTCATGCGCAGGTAAGTGATGATCATCTGATTTTTGAGCACGAGGCGGATGTAATCCTTCATGCCCTCGATGTAGTAGATTTCCTCGAACAGCACCCGGCGCAGGGAGTGGCCCTCCTTCACGAACAAAAACTGCGGCGCGGCAGCCACCGGGGCGGGCGGGCGGCTGCCCACCACGGCCAGGGCCTTGTTCACGGCCTTCATAAAGCGCGGAAACGACACGGGCTTCACCACGTAATCGAGGGCGTCGAGCTCGTAGCCTTCCAGGGCGTGGTGGGGCGAGGCCGTGACGAAGATGACGTAGGGCGGATTGTGCAACGAGCGAATGAACTCCAGCCCGTTGACCTGGGGCATGTTGATGTCGGAAAACAGCAGGTCGATGCGCTGCTGCCGGAGCACCTCCAGGGCCTCGAAGACATGCTCGCAGCTGGCTACCAAGTGCAGGCCGGGCATCTGGGCCACGTAGCCCTGCAGCAGCTCGCGGGCAAAAGGCTCGTCGTCGATAATCAGGCAGTTAATCATAAAGTCGGGGAGATGGGCAGGAGGGAAGCCCCGGCGGGAACCGCGGCGGCGGCCGAAGCCAGGCGCAGGGCCAGCACTACGTGGTAGGTGTGGGTGTCGGGGTCCTGGACGAGGTGGAGCTGGTAGTCCTGGGGCAGATAGTGCAGAGCCAGGCGCTTCTGCACGTTGGCAATGCCCACGCCGCCCACCTCGCGGCGCGGGGCCTGAGGGCTGTAGCTGTTGCGCACCTCCAAGTGCAGCCAGCCCTCGGCGGCCGTGAGCGAAATGGCCACCCAGGAGGCATCGAGGCTGCTATCGACGCCGTGCTTGAAGGCGTTTTCCACGAAGGGAAAGAACAGCAGCGGCGTGACGCGGTAGGCCGCCAGCTGCCCGGTTTGCTGGTAGTCGATGCGCACCTTCTGGCCGTAGCGCAGCCGCTCCAGCTGCAGGTACGCTTCCAGAAACTCCACCTCCCGCGCCAGCGGCACCAGCGCCGCCTCCGATTCAAACACCGTGTAGTGCAGCAGTTGGGTGAGGTGCTGCACCATATCGGGGGCGCGCTTGTCCTGCTTCACCACCATCATGTACAGGTTGTTGAGGGTGTTGAACAGGAAGTGCGGATTCACCTGGGCTTTCAGGAAATTCACTTCCAGGTGCAGGTTTTCGCGCTCCAGGCGCAGGCTGTGGTTGCTGCTGTGGAGCACAAACCGCAGGAAGCGCAGCAGAATAGGCGGCACCACCGTCACGGCAAAATCGTTGAGGCCCATGCTCACGCTGCGCCACGAAAACACCCCGGCCCAGAGGCTGCCGTCGAGGAAGCGGTGCGCGTAGCTGTAGAGGTCCGCGGAAATCAGACCGGCGCGGTCCAGCAGGGCGTAGCAGGCGTAGGAGCACAGCGCCCAGAAGTAGTAGATGGCCACCAGCCCCAGAGCCGTGAGCAGCCAGCGCCGCCGCAGCAAAATGCGCGGCAGCAGTACCTCCGCGAAGAAGTAGTAGCTGCCGATAGTAGCCACCGTATCCTTCAGCACAAAGGCCCAGGTTACCACTGGCGGCTGCCCGAAGCTGCGGAACACGTAGTATTCAAAGCCCACAAACAGCAGCCACCAAGCCGCGTGCCGCAGCAGCCGGCCACCCGGCGTGGCGAAAAACCGGCTGGCCCGGGCGCGGGTATCAGCGGGAAGCAGGCGCATCGGGCGGGAGCTGGAGGTGGAGTCGCAGGTGCACGCGGTGGGCATCTTCGGTGAGAGCCACGGTGTGCCGGCCGGGGTAGAGCAGGGCCAGGCGGCGCAGGGCGGCCTGCACGGCCGCATGGGGACGGTAAGTGAGGGGCAGGGCCGCGGCGCTGGTGCGGGTAAGGGTGAAGGTTACGGCCGCGGGCTGCACCGCTACGGTGCTGTGCAGGGTGACGGCGGTGCCGGGCGGGGCGGCGTCGAGGCCGGCGCAGAGGCGCTCCAGCAAGGGGTGCAGCAGCAGCGGCGCCAGCTGCTGCGGGCCGGGCAGGCCGGTGGTTTCGTGGGTGATGCGCACGGTAGCGGGGCGGCGCAGGCGCTCCAGGGCCAGGTAATCGGCCAGGAATTCCAGCTCCCGGCTGAGCAGCACCCGCTCGGTATCGGTTTCGTAGAGCGTGTAGCGCATCAGATCGGCCAGGTGCAACACCATATCGGGGGCGCGGGCGTCGCGGGTGCGGGTGAGCTGGTGCAGGCTGCCGAGGGTGTGGAACAGAAACTGCGGGTTGATCTGCGACTTGAGGTAGCCCAGCTCCAGGCGCAGGTGGTTGCGCTCCAGCTGCAGCCGGCGGCGGTCCACCACCAGCGCGTAGGCCAGAAAGCTGATCAGCACCGGAAACAGACAGATGGCCAGCAGCCCGAAAAACACGTTCAGCTGCTGCCCATGGCTGAGGAGCGCGGCCCGGAACCCTTCCACGTAAAACCCGTGCAGGGTGCGCCGCAACCCCGGCGAAATCGGCGCATACGCTTCGGCCAGTCGGGTGCCGGCATACATCCAGAACTGAAAGGCATAGAGCAGGGCTACCCCGCCCAGCAGGGCCCGGCCGTAGTGCCCGCGCAGCAGCCAGCGCGGAATAATCAGGTACACTAGGGCATTGAACAGCAGCACTGCGTAGCCCATCTGCAGCCCCACCAGCGGCCAGATGGGGCCGTCGAAATGGAAGTTGGGGCGGCGGTTCCAGGCCACGTAGAACCCGGCCAGCACCAGCCACAGCAGTGCCTGCAGCAGCAGGGTAGTGGTGCGGGCACCCAGGACCGGCCAGCGCCCGGCGGCCCCCAAATCAGATTCAGGCATAGCAAAACGGCAGACCAAGTCGGGCTTTGGTGGTGTGGGGGCCGCGCTTGGTCGAAGAAACTTCGGGAGCCTAAAGCTCCGGAATTTCTTTGTTCCAGAATCTACCGCTCGCCAACTAAATCTTCGCTCATGCGCTGCTCCTTCCGCCTCCCGCTCTGTTTCGTTCCTGCCGCCGCTACCACCCGTCGCCTACGCCTGGCCGCCGGCCTGACCCTGGCTGGCCTGCTCAGCCTGCCCGCCCAGGCCCAGACGGCTCCCGCCGCGCCCGATACCGCTTTCCAGCGTCTCTTGGTCAAAAACCAGTTTCCCCTTACCCCAACCGCCACCCAACTGAGCGGCTCCGGCTGGGAAAAGCTGCGCCAGGATATCGAGAAAAGTACGCTGGTGCTGGTGGGCGAAGGTCACGGCATGGCCCAGGTGCCGCTGTTTACCCAGGCCGTAGCCCAGGTGCTCAAGCCGAAGGTATACGTGGCCGAAATCGACAAGTACCAGGCCCGCGACCTGCACCGCCTGGCTGCCCAGCCCGGCCTGCCCACTGCCTTTACCCGGCAGCATCCCATGGAGTTGTCGTTCTACAGCTGGGTGGAGGAGTTTGAGCTGGCCCGGACGCTACGGGCGCAGAATGCCGCTTTCGTGGGGGTGGAGCAGGTGGGCGGGGCCACCCCCGGCCGCCTGTTCGGCCTTATGGCAGAGCAGGTGAGAAGCAAGAAGGCCAATGCCTACCTGCTGCGCATAGCCGCCAAGTTTCAGGCCCAGGACCGCGCCGATATGCTACTGGGCTCCTACGAGCACACCACCGTCAATACCATCCGCCCCGCCACCCTCGACAGCCTGCGCGCCTTCACCCGGACCGAAAGCCAGGAGGTGCGCCAGATGCTGCAGGATTTTGAAGCCAGTTCCGCCATTTTCAAAACCAACGCGGCGGGCCAGCCCGGCGCCCACCGGGCCCGCATCAACCTGATGAAGCGCAACCTGCTGCAGGAGCTGCAGCCCTACACCGCCACCGGGCAGCCGCTGCCGCCCATGCTGTTCAAGTTCGGCGCCTACCACGCCGGGCGCGGCCGCAGCATCTGGGGCGACATGTACGACGTGGGCAACCTGGCCATGAATCTGGCCGACGTACACGACCAAAAGAGCCTGCACATCTTTGTTATCGGCAAGCAGGGAATCCAGAACGGCGGCAGTAACCCCGACGATTTCAGCAAGAACGTGGCGCCGTATTCCTACGCCGAGGAAGACATGATCAAGCCCTTCGCCGCCGCTACCCCCGCCGCCGGGCCCTGGCAGGTGTTCGATGTGCGCCCCCTGCGCCGGGCCATCCTGCGCCAAGGCCTGAAAATAGCCAACCCGGAGCTCGAAGCCACCATCCTGGGCTACGACTACGTGGTTATCATTCCCGAAACCACGGCTAGCCACAACTTTTAGCCCCAGTAGCGCGAGCCGTGCGGTTTGCGCTACTGGCGTTGTGAGCAGATGCACGATGGCGAGACGCAATACTTAGTATCTCGACATCGTCCCGCGCATTGTCAGTTGCCAGGCAGTAGCTTTAGCGTTGACAACCGACAACTCCCTACTTATGCAGCTTGGTATCGACAGCTTCGCCGCGGCCCCTACGGGGGGTACCGCCTCCGACAACGCCACGGCCCTGGGCCAGCTCCTGGAGCGCATTGAGCGGGCCGACCAGGTAGGCCTGGATTTCTTCGGTATCGGGGAGCACCACCGCCGCGAGTTCCTCGACTCGGCCCCGGCCGTGATTCTGGGTGCGGCGGCTTCGCTCACCCAGCGCATCCGGCTGGGTAGCGCCGTGGCCGTGCTCAGCGCCGCCGACCCCGTGCGGGTGTTCCAGCAGTTTGCCACCCTCGATTTGCTCAGCCACGGCCGGGCCGAACTGGTAGTGGGCCGCGGCTCCTTCACCGAAGCCTTCCCGCTCTTCGGCCTGAACCTGCACGACTACGACGCCTTGTTCGAAGAAAAGCTGGCGTTGCTGCTCCAGATCCGCGACCAGGAGCAAGTGAGTTGGAGCGGGCGGTTCCGGCCGGCCCTCACGGGGCAGGCCGTGTACCCGCGGCCCATGCAGGCGCAGCTGCCCATCTGGCGCGGGGTGGGCGGCACGCCCGAGTCGTTTGTGCGGGCCGGGGCCATGGGGCTGCCGCTGATGGTGGCCATTATTGGGGGCGAAACCCACCGCTTCCGCCCCCTCGTGGACCTCTACCGGGAGGCCGGTAAGCAGGCCGGCTTCGCGCCCGAGCAGCTGCAAGTGGGCCTGCACTCCCTGGGCTACGTGGCCGAAACCACCGAGCAGGCCGTGGCCGACTACTACCCCGGCTACGCCCGCACCTTCACCCGCATTGGTCGGGAGCGGGGCTGGCCGCCCGTCACGCCCGGCCACTTCGAAGCCCAGCGCGGCCCGCGCGGAGCCCTGCTGGTGGGCAACCCGGAGGAAGTAGCCGCCAAGATCCGGCGCCACGCCGAAGCCCTGGGCGGCGTAAGCCGCGTCACCTTTCAGATGGACAACGCCGACCTGGCCCCTGAAAAGCTCCTGCGCGCCATTGAGCTGCTGGGTGAGCGGGTGAAGCCGCTGCTGGGGTAGAAGCGGGGGTAGGCGTGTTTCAATTACTGTCATCCTGAGTTGCCTGTCATCCTGAGCGGAGCGAAGGACCTTATCACGTTGCAACGATTCATGCAGGCGTGATAAGGTCCTTCGCTCCGCTCAGGATGACAGTCCTTATATAGCACCAGCACCACAATCCATTTCCGCCCGACAAGCGGTAGCCATAATTCCTACGGCCTCTCCCGGTAAACTACTATTGTCATCGGCGGCTTTGGGCCTGCTTTACCTATGCTTTGGATAGAGGAACGATAGAGACACGATAGACGCAAGATAAAGACACCGTATAGCTAAAGTACAACTACCTGCTACCTGGAATAAGGGAAATAGCGGTGGAGTTGCCGGCCTGCCCGCGGGTTCCTTGTATCTTCGGCGTCCCGTTCTGCTGCTACCCTGTTGCCCCGCACTGCCTTGGCTCGTATCCCGAAAGAAACCGTTGATCAGATTATCCACCACGCCGACATTGTGGAAGTGGTGGGCGACTTTGTGAGCCTCAAGCGCAAGGGGCAGAACATGTGGGCCTGCTGCCCGTTTCACCACGAAAAGTCGCCGAGCTTCTCGGTGGCCCCGGCCAAGGGGTTGTACAAGTGCTTCGGGTGCGGCAAGGCCGGCGGGGTGGTACAGTTCATCATGGATATTGAGGGCACCAGCTACGTGGAGGCCCTGAAGTACCTGGCCAAGAAATACGGCATCGATGTAGAGGAGGAAGAAAAGACCCCCGAGCAGCAGCTGGCCCAAAACGATAAGGACTCCCAGTATATCGTCTCGAACTGGGCCAAGGACCACTACCACCGCCTCCTGCTCAACACCGACGAAGGCCAGGGCATCGGGCTGAGCTACCTGCGCCAGCGCGGCCTCAACCAGACCACCATCAAAACCTTTGAGCTGGGCTACTCGCTCGACCAGTGGGACGACCTGCTGAAATCGGCCACGGCGGCGGGCTTCGAGCAGAAATACCTGGAGAAGACCGGCCTCATCATCCGCCGCGACGACGACCAGGGCCAGGACACGGGCCGCCGCTACGACCGGTTTCGGGGCCGGGTGATGTTCCCGATTCACAACGTGTCGGGGCGCGTCATTGGTTTCGGGGCGCGCACGCTCAAGCCCAACGACAAGTCGGCCAAGTACCTGAACTCCCCGGAATCGGACATCTACCACAAGTCCGACGTGCTGTACGGTCTCTACCAGGGGCGGCAGGCCATTCGCACCGAGGAGCTCTGCTACCTGGTAGAAGGCTACCTCGACGTGCTGAGCCTGCACCAGGGCGACATCAAAAACGTGGTAGCCTCCTCGGGGACCTCCCTCACCGACGGCCAGATTCGCCTGCTCAAGCGCTATACCGACAACGTGACGGTGCTCTACGACGGCGACGCGGCCGGTATCCGGGCTTCGCTGCGGGGCATCGACATGCTGCTGGAAGGCGGCCTGAACGTGCGCGTGGTGCTGTTCCCCGATGGCGACGACCCCGACTCCTACATCCGCAAAGTAGGTGACCAGCGCTTCCGGGAACACCTGGAAGTCGCCAGCCAGGACTTTATTCAGTTCAAAACTGAGCTGGTAAGCCGCGAGGCCGCCCACGACCCGGTGAAGAAGGCCGAGGCCATCCGGGACGTGCTGCAGAGCATTGCCAAAGTGCCCGACCCCATTAAGCGGCAGGTGTTCCTGCAGCAGACATCCCAGTCGTTCGGCATCGACGAGCAGGTGCTCATCACCGAGTACAACAAGCTGGTGCGCAATGCCAGCCAGAAAGCTCCTACGGCGGGGGGGAGTTCGAGCGGGGCTGCGAGCAGCAGCGGGAGCAATACTGCGCAGCCAAGAGCCAGCAACCAATCAGCCTCCAGTCCTCGCCAGCTGAGCCCCGAGGAAGAGGCCGAAGCCCTTATGTACGGGGCCTCGCCGGACGACCTGATGGGCGGGGGCGGCGACCTGGCGACGCTAACCCGGGAAGACCTGGAGCCCGTACCCGATGTGCTGCAGCAGTGCGAACGGGAACTGGTGCGCCTGCTGGTGCTTTACGCCGCCCAGCCTTTGTCGCCGGACGTAGCGGTGGCCCAATACCTGCTGGCCCAGCTGGAGGAAACACCCTTGCGCACGCCCATCTACGCCGACGTGCTGCACGTGTGCCAGCAGGAGATGGAGCAGGGCCGCTGGCCCGAAGTGCGCACCCTCATCCAGCACAGCCGCTCCGATATCCGCGCCCTCATCGGCGACCTGGCCACGGAGCGCTACGAGCTCAGCCCAAACTGGACCACCCACCAGATTTACGTGCCCCGGGAGCTGGATCTGATTCAGGAAGCCTGCGACAACGCCATCCTGCGCCTGAAGAAGGAAATTGTGCAGCGCGAGCTGAACAGCTTGCAAAAGGAGCTGCGCGACGCCCGCGACCCGGCCGCCGTCGATAAAATTCTGGAAGCCCTCATGCTCTACAAGCGCCTCGACAACGAGCTGGCCGCTCACCTCGGTACCGTTATTCCGCGCAACGTGGGGTAAAGGTGAAGGAGTAATTTCAAGGAACAGCAGCCAACTTAGTGCGTCATGCTGAGCTTGTCGAAGCATCTCTACCGCTTCGTCTGAATACCATTGCAACGAAGCGGTAGAGATGCTTCGGCTCCGCTCAGCATGACACGGTTTCTTTAAAGTCTCTATTTCACCACCTCACCATTTCACCTTCATGTGGAAGCGCTTTAACCTGAGCCGATTTGTACTGGCAGTGACGCTGTCGATGTTCAGCCTGGCCAGCGGCGTGGTGGGTTTTATGCTGATTGAGGACTACGGGTTTCTCGATGCGGTGTACATGACGATGACCACCATTTCGACGGTGGGCTTTGGGGAAATACACCCTTTTTCGCCGGCAGGGCGGGCGTTTGTATCGGTTTACATTTTCTTCAACCTGCTGGTCATTGCCTACCTCGTATCGGTGCTGACAACCTATATCTTCGACGGCGAACTGCGCAACCTATTCAAGATGTTTAAAACCGACCAGGAAATCCGAAGCTACGCCGGCCACATCATCGTGTGCGGCTTTGGGCGCAACGGCAGCAAAGCTTACCACGATTTGCGGGCCAATGGGGCCCGGGTGGTCATTGTGGAGCAGGACGAGTCGTTGCTAAAAGCCGCCGCGGAAACCAGCCAGGAAGGCATTCCGGCCGTGTTTGGCGACGCCACCGCCGACGAAACCCTGCGCGCGGCGGGCATCAGCCGGGCCCGCGCCCTCATCACGGCCCTGCCCAAGGATGCCGACAACGTATTCGTGGCCCTCACGGCCCGGGAGTTGAACCCCAACATCAAAATCATTGCCCGCGCCTCCCTCAAAACCAGCGAGGCCAAGCTCCTGCGCGCCGGCGCCGACTCGGTGGTGATGCCCGACGAAATCGGGGGCTCGCACATGGCCAACCTGGTGGTGCGCCCCGAGGTTATCCGCTTCCTGGATATGATTTCGGGCCTCGGTCCCGACAAGCTGCGCCTGGAAGAAATGCGCTTCGACGAAATCCGGAGCGAGTTTCAGGGCCGCAGCATCCGGGAGCTGGACATTCGTTCCCGCAGCGGGGCCACCGTCATCGGCCTCAAGCAAAGCACCGGCGAGCTGCTGGTGAGCCCTAACGCCGACATCCGCCCTGCCCTGGGTGACGTGCTGCTCTTGCTAGGCACCGAGGAGCAAATTCACACGCTGATCGGGCAGTTCCGGGCGTAGGGCCTTAGGATATCCAGGTTCCTATAGCTTGCTTGATGTGCCAGCGCCCGCCTAATTTTTCAACGAACAAAACCTCCCCGTAACCGCACTTGCTACCACAATGCCAACCATAAGCTAATAAGGCTTGGTTTTGGGTTTTACTGAATACGATTTTGGAAATCGTAAGCACTCCAACTCCTTTCTCTGGGCGATAAGGACGGTGCTCTTCGTACGAGAGGATTCTGGCAGTACATAGCTGAAAATTATCTGGCTGTATACTATTCTGTACACTATTGAGGCTATCTAACGCAGCTTGTTCCTGCTGTGGCGCAATGGCTTTTATCCAATTGCCGATTCTACTGCCCGGTGCATAAGCAGAGAAACGGTTGGGTAAATCGGCTATCTGATAGATACTCTGGGATGACGTGTTCAGATAATAGGTTTTAAACCGAGCAGAGTCCTGGAAAAGCCGGTTATGAAAAATAGCCTCCTGGTTATGTAGCCAGACTGAATCATGATGAGAAGGCTCATTGGGCCAGTTTCCGGCGTAGACTTCCTGAAAATGCCGCCAAACAAATTTTCTATCTTCATCAGGGAGATACCCACGTCCGAGTTGTTTTTCTATTATTTCAATCAGCACATCATTGTACAGCTGCTTGATCGGGTCGGTGTGCGTGGTAGGGCACTGGCGGAACTTCGGTTCACAACCGGCAAAACTCAGCAGCGCGAATAGCAGGAGGGTAGTAACAGGCCGCATACCGTTTGATGGGATACAAGGGTGTGACGGACTGGTAACGGGCAGCCTGTTGATTCTGGTGTGGCAACTAGCAAAAGTCGACCGTTGCCGCATATCTGCTAGCTTTGCCAGCCCCTTACCTTTGCCCCGTGCGTATCCTGCAGCTCTGTCCGCGCGTCCCGTTTCCGCCCCACGATGGGGGCGCCATTGCCATGTACGACGTGGCCGCGGGCCTTTCTCAGGCCGGTCACGAGGTTACGGTGCTGGCCGCTAACACGCCCAAGCACCGTCAGCCGGCTACTGCTCTCAGCCACTTGCCCGCGGTGCGCCTCGTCACCGTGGACGTAGATACGCGCCTTTCGCCCTGGAAAGCCCTGCGCAACTTGGCAGTGGGCAAAGTGCCCTACAACGTGGAGCGGTTCATCAGCCCGGCCCTCACGGAGAAGCTGCGCGAGCTGCTCACCACGGAATCCTTCGACGTAGTGCAGATTGAGGGCACCTTCGTGGCCTGGTACGTGGACGTGGTGCGCCAGGCTGCCCCGCAGGTACCGGTGGTGCTCCGGGCCCACAACCTGGAATACAATATCTGGGAAATGCTGGCCGGGCGGGAGCGAAACCCACTGAAAAAGTGGTACCTGCACCACCTGGCCCGCGGCCTGCGTACCTTCGAGCACCGCTACCTTCCGCGCTTCACGGCTGTAGCAGCCATCACCGAGCCCGACCAGCAGCGTCTGCGGGCCGTAGGCTGCCCGGAGCCGGTGGCGTTCGTACCCGCCGGCGTCGACCTAACCCGCTTTCAGCCCGAGCCCGCCGTGCTGCCCCAGCCGCGCACGTTGTGCATGATTGGCTCCCTGAACTGGCTGCCCAACCTCGAAGGCCTCGATTGGTTTCTAACCCACGTGTGGCCCCGCCTGACGGAGCGCCTGCCCGAGCTGGAGCTGCACGTAGCGGGCACCGGCATGCCTGAGCGCCTGCGTCAGCTGCGCCTGCCCGGCGTGACCATGCACGGCTTCGTGGAGTCGGCGGCCGACTTTATGCGGGCCTATGAGCTGATGCTGGTGCCGCTGCTTTCGGGTGGGGGCATGCGGGTGAAGATTATTGAGGGTATGGCCCTAGGAAAAGGCATCCTGAGCACGGCCCTGGGGGCCGAGGGCATCCACTGCCGCCCCGGCCACGACATCCTGCTGGCCGACGACCCCGAGGAATGGGTGCGCCTGCTGGAAGACTACTACCACGGCCGCCTCGACGTGGCCGGCATTGGCGCCCGGGCGGCCCAGGCCGCGGCCGAACTGTACGATAACCGCCGGGTGGTAGCGCGGTTTGAGCAGCTGTACCAGCAAGTAGCCGCCCAGCGGCCGGTTTCATGCTAGACGCGGTGCTTATCGGTGCCTTCTGGCTGGCCCTGCTGCTGGTGGCCCATACCTACGTGCTGTTTCCGCTGCTGCTGAGCTGGCGGGCCCGGGGCCGGCACCACAACGTGCAGGTGTACACGCCCCACGACGAGGAACTGCCCCAGGTGGACATCCTACTGGCTGCCCACAACGAGGAGCAGGTTATCGAAGAGAAAATCCGCTCCACTTTCGCCACCACCTACCCGCTCGATAAGCTCACCCTGCACATCGGCTCCGATAACTCCACCGACCGTACCCACGCGCTGGTGGAAAGACTGCAGGCCCAATATTCCGGCGTGCATCTGCGCGTATTCGGGCAGCGCACCGGCAAGCCGGGCATTATCGAAGCGCTGGCCCTGGAAACCAGCGCGCCGGTGCTGGTGCTCACCGATGCCAACGTGTTCTTCGTGCCCGATACCATTTACCAGCTAGTAAAGCACTTTCGGGCACCGCAGGTAGGTTTGGTAGGCGGCAATATCCTGAACCCCGAGCACCGGCAGGAAGGCATATCGGGCCAGGAAAAAGCGTACCTGGAGCGTGAAAACCTCATCAAATACCAGGAAGGCGTGGTGTGGGGTGCTATGATTGGCGCCTTCGGGGGCTGCTTTGCAGTGCGCAGCAGGTGCTTTCATGCCGCCCCGGCCTCGTTTCTGGTGGATGACTTCTACACCTCCATGGCCGTGCTGCGCGACGGATACCAGGCCCTGAACGAGCTGGCCGCGGTGTGCTACGAAGATGTGTCGGACCGACTACCGGAGGAGTTCCGGCGTAAGGCCCGCATTTCCACCGGCAACTTCCAGAACCTGCGCGAGTTCTGGCAGCTGCTCTGGCCGCCGTGGCGGGGGCTGAGCTATGCTTTCTGGTCGCACAAGGTGCTGCGCTGGCTCACGCCGCTGCTGTTGTTGCTGATGCTGCTTGCCAGCGCGGCGCTGGTGCTGCGCGGGGCGGGCTGGTTTTACCAGTTGCTACTGCTGGGCCAGGTAGGGCTGCCGCTCCTGCTCCTGCTCGACGCAGGCCTGCGCCGCGGCAACCGTCATGCCCGCCTGCTGCGCTTTATCACGCACTTCTACAGCATGAATGCGGCCTTGCTGGTGGGCCTTTGGCGCTACCTGCGCGGGGCCGGCCCCGCTACCTGGCAGCCTACCCAACGCTTCCAGAAGGCGGGGGGGAAGTGAGTTATAAGGCGTAATCGGACGATGTAGAGACGCATACTTGCGTCTTGCCGTTGAACAACCCGAAACGCGCCAGATAAGAAGTTTCCTGAATTGGATTGTCAGCGGAGCTAACAATAAGACGCAAGTATGCGTCTCTACATCGTTCATCTATCATTCAACGGCGGAGAATCCAGCTGTTACGGCAGTGCAGGAATACGCCACAAAAAAGCGGGGCGCAGATGGGTTTCCCATCTGCGCCCCGCTTTTTGTTAGGCTTGGTCAGCCAGCTTTACATTTTAGCCAGTTTGTCCAGGGCAATCTGCTTGGCGACGGACTCTACCAGGGCCAAGTCTTTTTGCTTGTCGGCTTCAATCTTTACGAGGAAGCGCCCACCCAGCGTAAGCGTGAGCTCAGCCCGGCCATCTTTCTTGTGGAAGTTTTCCATGCCCGAAGCCCCCTCAATGCCCAGTGAGGTGGATTTAACCAGTTCTTCGTCGTTTTCGCTTTCCATGCCCAGCGCAAACATGGCCGCCGCGCCCTGGTACAGGTCGTGGGCGCCGTTGTAGTCCATCAGCTCGGTTTTGATGGTCACGCTGTCCTTGGTGAACTCGCGGCTGGCCGTTGAGAAAGCAATGCTGCCCATCTTCGTCGACTGGCCTTCAGGGTTGCCGGCGGTAAAGCCGCTGATGCTGGTGGGCAGGTAGGTTTGCAGCTCTTTGTAGGGCAGGGAAAGGGTGTCGCCGCGCTTTTCGCGCTCCTCGCGTTGGGCCTTGGCTGCATCCAGGGTGTTTTCGATGTTTTCGCCGGCGTCCTTGAGCTTGGCCAGGTTGTCGTAGGTTTCCTTGGTTTTCTGGGCCTGTTCGCAGGCCGAAGTCAGCAGGGCCCCGCCGAGCACGAGGTAGGTAAGTTTTTTCATAGGGGAAAGAAAGAGAAATCAGTACGGCTCAAAAGTAGCTGGTATTTCCAAACTATAGCGGGGCATGAATATACAGTTCAGCTCCGGCAGCCTGCTGCTTGGAAATCGTAGGGGCCGACCGGGCAAGGAGGGTGCTTTCCGGTTTCCTGCTTATGTTGTCGGCCGCAGCAGGGGCACATAGGCCGCTGCTTTATCCTAGTTCGAGCTTCATGAAAAACCTGCGAATAGCCATTCTGGGCTGTGGCAATATGGGCCTGGCCTTCGCCAAGTCGTTTCTCCACTACAACCTGGTGGAGCGCCAGGATTTACTGCTGCTGGGCCGGCACGCCGACCACTGCCAGCGCCTGCGCGAAGCCCACCCCGGCCTGCCCACCGGGGAGCTGGATGCTCAGGTAGGTACCTACGACATGGTGCTGGTAGCCGTGAAGCCCCAGGATTTTGGCCGGGTGGCCGAGGCGCTACAGGCCGTGCTGCAACCCCAGCAGGTGGTGCTGTCCATCATGGCCGGTATTCCCATTGCCCGCCTGCAGCGCCAGCTCCGGCACCAGGCCGTGATGCGCGCCATGCCCAACACGCCGGCGCTGCTGGGCATGGGCATTACTGGTTTTTCGGCTGCCCCGGAAATCGACCGGCTCCGCCTGCACCAGGTGGAGAACCTGCTGAACGCCACCGGCCGCTCCCTGTTTCTGGAAGATGAGAGCATGCTCGACGCTGTAACGGCCGTGAGCGGCAGCGGCCCGGCCTACTTCTTCTACATCGTGCAGGCCATGATTGACGCGGGCCGCCAGCTGGGCTTTTCCGATTCGGTGGCCTCGCTGCTGGTCAAGCAAACCATGCTGGGCGCCTACCACCTGCTCAACAACTCCGAAAAAAGCCTGCCCGAACTTATTGCCAACGTAGCGTCGAAGGGTGGGACCACCGAGGCTGCCCTCCGGGCCTTCCAGGCGGGAAACCTCACCGAAACCCTGGCCGCCGGCATTCAGGCTGCCCAGGTGCGCGCCACCGAGCTGGCCCGGGAGTAAGCCGCGAAGGAACGAATTATAGAGGGCACCCATGTCACCCGTGCGCCATTTCGTAACTTCGCGGCGCCGATGCGGTTTGTAGCGGCAGCAGGCGTTTAGCGGGGCGCCGCGCGGTTCTACACCATCCGTAGAATCCGTTTAAAAAATCCGTAAAATCCGAGTTCCATGCTGGATTCTATTGAAGATGCCATTGCCGATATCCGGGCCGGCAAAGTAGTCGTGGTCGTTGACGACGAGGACCGCGAAAACGAAGGCGACTTTATTTGCGCAGCCCGCTGCGCCACGCCCGAGGTTATCAACTTCATGGCCACCCACGGCCGCGGCCTCGTATGCGCTCCGCTCATCGAGCAGCGTTGCGAAGAGCTGGGCCTGGAACTGATGGTAGGCCGCAACACGGCCCTGCACGCCACGCCCTTCACCGTGAGCATCGACCTGCTGAAAAACGGCGTAACCACCGGCATTTCGGCCTCCGACCGCAGCAAAACCATTCTGGCCCTCATCGACCCCGAAACCAAGCCCGAGGAGCTGGGCAAGCCCGGCCACATTTTTCCGCTGAAAGCCCGCAAAGAAGGCGTGCTGCGCCGCGCCGGCCACACCGAAGCCGCCATCGACCTGGCCCGGCTGGCGGGCTTCGAGCCGGCCGGCGTGCTAGTCGAGATTCTGAAAGAAGACGGCGAAATGGCCCGCCTGCCCGAGCTGCGCGAAGTAGCCAAGCGATGGGACCTGAAGCTGATTTCGGTGCAGGACCTGATCAAATACCGCCTCGAAAAGGAAAGCCTCATTCAGCGCGAGCTGTCCGTGAAGCTGCCCACCGAGCACGGCGACTTCGACTTGGTAGCCTACACCCAGCAGTCGACCAACGCCCAGCACCTGGCCCTGGTGAAGGGTGACATCTCAGGCCCCGAGCCGGTGCTGGTGCGCGTGCACAGCTCCTGCGTGACGGGCGACATCTTCGGCTCCTGCCGCTGCGACTGTGGCCCCCAGCTGCACCAAGCCATGGAGCAGATTGAGCGCGAAGGCCGCGGCGTGCTGGTGTACATGAACCAGGAAGGCCGGGGCATTGGCCTGCTCAACAAGCTGCGCGCCTACCAGCTACAGGAACAGGGCCGCGACACTGTGGAAGCCAACCTGGACCTGGGCTTCCAGATGGATGAGCGCGACTACGGAGTAGGTGCCCAGATCCTGCGCGACCTGGGCGTGAGCAAGATGCGCCTGCTTACTAACAACCCCCGCAAGCGCACTGGCCTCATCGGCTACGGCCTCGAAATTGTGGAAACGGTGCCCATTGAAATTGAAGCCAACGAACACAACGAGCGGTACCTGACCACCAAGCGCGACAAGCTGGGTCACACCATCCTCAGCAAGCTGCGTCCGGCCTAGTGCTTCGCTAAATCCTGGGCCGACGTGTAGCATGCCGACGGCAAAGCTTGGTTGGCAGCTTACAGATAGGAACAGCCTGTTGAACCATATAAAAAGAGGGTTGCCCCATGCGGGCAACCCTCTTTTTATGCTTTTTGAATTAATTCTTTCGTCTAAGAACGGTTGCTTACAAGTCGCGGCGCAGCAGCAGGTAGCTCAGGCCCCAGAATAAGGCTACGTAAGCTAGGGCAAAGGGCAGGGCCTGCGTGGGAAGCAAAGTGCCGCTGGGGCCGGCTACGGTGTCCAGCAGCTCCTGCCCGGGGGTAGGCGTGAGGCTGCCGAGCAGCTTGCCCGGAAAATAGCGGTCCAGTGAGTCCGGAACCTGGGAGCGTACCAGGGGCTCGACTACCCAGCTATACAGCAGAAAGGCAATGATGGCCAAACCACTTTTGCGCAGGGCAAAGGCCAGCAGCGCGGCCAGGCTCAGGTAGCCCAGGGCCTGCACCCCGTAGAGCCCCACGGCCCCCAGCTCGGCCGTGACGGCACCCGCGGCGGCCTCCGGTCCGCGGGTTAGGCCGAAAAACAAGCCCACGCCTAACACCACCAGCGTGGCGTAGCCCGTCAGCCCTAGCGCCACGCCTAGCTTGCTTTGCACCAGCTCGGCCCGGGAGGCTCCGTTGAGCACCTGCTGGCGAAACGTGCGGAACTGAAACTCGTCGGCAATGAGAATGATGAGCAGAATGCCCAGCAGCAGGTTGAAGTAGCTGGCCACGTACGTGAGCTTGCCCCACACGCCCGGAAACGCATACAGCGTATTGCCCAGGGCCTGCCCATTGATGACGGTACCGCTGCTCATACCCACAAAGCCCGCCAGCAGCACGGCGTAAAGTGCCAGCAGAATCCAGACGGTGCGGTAGGGCAGGAGCTTGCGAAGTTCAGCGCGGAAAAGCATAAGGGAAAGAGAAAAACAGAAGAGCTGACGGGCCTGCTGGCTGAACAAACGGCAGCAGCTGTGCCTTAGCCGAAATGGTGTGTGGGAGTTGGTCTGCTAGCTCGTTAGAGCCAGGAACTGACTTTCCAGGCTGCGGTGGCGGAGTTCCAGCCCCGCCAGCACGATGCCCTGCCGGAAAAGGGCCTCATTCAGGGCCGCCGGGTCGTGGGCCGAATCCAGGACGACACTCACCCGGCCTTCGGCTTCGGCCTGCACATCCGATATCCAGGGTAGTTGGGCCAGGGCTTCGCGGAGAGCTTGCAGAGAACTGGCGGGGCCGGGGCGCAGCACTACCCGGTCGGCGCTGGTGAGAATGTCACGCACGGCCCCGGCGGCACGTAGCTGTCCGCGTTGCAGCACCGCCACGTGGGTGCACACTTTTTCTATCTCATCGAGCAGGTGGCTGGCCAGAATGATGGTTTTGCCCTCGGCGGCCAGGCGTTGCACCAGCGTCCGTACCTCGGCAATGCCCTGCGGGTCGAGGCCGTTGGTGGGTTCATCCAGCACCAGTACTTCGGGCTGGCCCAGGAGCGTGGAAGCCAGAGCCAGGCGCTGCTTCATGCCCAGGGAAAACCCCTGAAAAGCGTCGTGCTGGCGGTTGCGCAGCCCAACGGTTTCGAGCACTTCGTCTAGCTGGCTGGTTGGGGCACGCTTTACTTCAGCCACCACTTGCAGGTTCTGGCGGGCCGAGAGGTAGGGATAAAAATTGGGCGTTTCGAGCAGCACGCCCACGCGGCGCTTACTGGCCGCCGACAGCGCCTGCCCAAACCACCGTACCGCGCCGGCCGTGGGGTTCAGCACTCCCAGGGCCAACCCCAGCGTGGTAGTTTTACCCGAGCCATTGGGCCCCAGCAGGCCATACACGCTGCCCGCCGGTACGTGCAGGGTCAGGTCACGCAGGGCTTCGGTGCCGCCGTAGCGCTTGGAAAGGTGGTCGAGTTCAAGTACCATAAGGCTAATGGGTGGCGCTTCGCTAACGTGGAAAAGGTTCTGAAGCCCGCCTACATGCCCAGCCGCCGCTTCAGGGCCGGCAGCAAATGAGCCGGCCGGAAGCGCTGCGCCAGCTCGGCTATCAGCACCTGGTAAGGTAGCTTGGCTGCCTGGTCCTGGGGGGTAAGCTCTGCCGGCAAAAAAGGCGAGGAAGGAATGGACTGGTAAGTAATGGTGGCCGGTTGGGCTGGATTAGGCTGCGCCCGTCGGCCGCTGGCTAGGATAGCCTTGCGCGAAGGCCATTCAGGAGCGGGAACCGGAAAGCGCAGCAGCTCCAGGTGCTCGAAGTGGGGCGCCATGAGGCGCAGCAAGTGGTCAGGATGAGGGGAAATCAGCTGCTTGTGCAGCTGCCCGGTTTCGTACTCGTGCCAGTCCCATACGGAGGCAACCATCCGCGTCAGCCCGCCAAAGCCGATAACCACCTCCTCGTATTTGGGCATCGGCCGGCTCATGTCCTCCCCATCGATGACGGGCAGGTAGACGTGCCCACCGGGCTGGGTCCAGGCAATGAGGTTGGCCACTACCTGCTCGACTTCCGCCACGGAGTCGACGTAGATGTAGGCGCCCCACATGCAGGACACCAGGGACCAAGCCTCCCGCCATTCGGGGTGGGCATCACGAAAGTCGCCTTCTTGCAGAAACAGCGCGTCGGGGTTGGCGCGCTGGGCCTCGCCGAGCATCCCCGGCGACTTGTCGAGGCCCGCTCGGGGTACACCGGGAAACTGGCTGAGCATATTGCATACGCAGCATCGTATACTTCCAGGAGGGCTTCAGGTTTCATGGGCAAGGAGAAACGTACAGGTTAAACAACGCGAAAGAGCGTCCAATACCGGATAGCGCTGGTTTGGCCAAGGTAGCGCCTTTCCTTGATGTTGTTGTCTGACCGGGCCGGTAAGCCAACCGGAAATGGCCGGTACAAGAAAAGCGGCCTGGCAAAGTCCGGCAGGCCGGGCGCCGGTAAGCGCGGGGGCCAGGCGGCTTAATCGCCCGTCGTGTTCAGGGCGCCGCCCTGCCAGCGCACCACCGGGTAGCGCAGGTGGGAAGGCTCGCAGTAGGGCGAGTGGCGATATACAAACTCCAACTGGGCACTGGCGCTTTTGGCGAAGGCCGGGTCAGCTTTCTTCCGCTCCTCCAGCTGCTGGCGCAGCTTAGGGTCGCGGCGGAGCAGGTCGGCGGCCACATCTTCGAATACGTAGTCGGAGAAGTGTTCTTTTTGCTGCAGCACGCTGTCGAAGAAGCCCCAGGCAAAAAACGAGTCGGTGGCCTGGGGCTCCAGCGTTTCGATGGCAAACCGGCGGTGGGGCTGGTCGAGGCTCACCACGTAGTCGCCGCGGTAAAAGCGCTGCTTCTGCTGCTCTTGGCGCACCTGTAGGCGGCTGTGCAGGTAGTGGCCCTCGTAGGGGCGGGGCACGGTGGCAAAGTCGCCTAAGTAATATACTTCGGCTGTAAGGGTGGTGTCGCGCGACAGGCGGCGCAGTTGCACGCCCCCGCGCCGCAGCCGCTCGGCTACTTCCCCCCAGGCCTGGGGCAGCACGTAGGCTTGCGGGGCCTGCACCTGCACGGCGGGCCGGAAGGTATTAAAGTACTTTACCGGTTTGGTGTACGGGGCCTTCTGGTCGTAGTAGAGGCGGGGCAGGCCGCTGACCTCACTGGCTTTGGTGCGGCCCTCATAGCCGCGGAACTGGAGGGTCTCGGCGCGGGTGGTGTCCAGCTGCCACACCAGCGGGAAGGTTTGCTGGGCGGCAGTCTGGCGGTTGGCCTCGGCCCGGGCCTTGCCCAGCTCCTCCGCGCTCAGGTGCAGCTGCTGGAGCAGCAGATACAGAAAGTCGTAGGTGGCTTTTACGCGGGGCCGGTAGGCCTTCAGCATATGGGTTTCGGTGATAAACCCAATGGTGTTGAACAGGGCCGCGTAGCCGGAGGAGTAGCGTGGCGTTTCCAGAAAGCCCTGCAGGCCCCGGGCATCGGGGGTGCGGCCCTCAAAGTCTACGTAGGGCGTCAGGGGCCATTGGCGCTGCTCCATGCCCTGGTAGAGGGAGGGCAGCAGGCGGCCGGTGAGGTAGGCACTCAAGGCCGGGTGCAGCTTGTCTTTCTGCGTGGCAATGAGCGTCATGGTATACTGGTAGTCGGCGCCGTTGGAGGTATGGGTATCCACAAACACCTCGGGCTGCCATTTCTGAAACAGGTCGGCAAACGACTGCGCATTGCGCGAGTCTTGCTTTACGTAGTCGCGGTTCAGGTCGAGGTTGCGGGCATTGCCCCGGAAACCGAAGCTTTCCGGCCCGTTCTGGTTGGCGCGGGAAGTGGAGTTGCGGTTCAGGGCCCCATCCACGTTGTAAATAGGAATGATGACGACCGTGAGGTGGTCGAGCAGGGGCCGCAGCGCCGGCTCCCGCACCAGGTCGCGGGCCAGCATCATGGAAGCATCAATACCTTCTGGCTCGCCGGGGTGAATACCATTCTGAATAAGCACCACCTGGCGCTTGGCCGCCCGGGTGCCCACGGGGTCATTCTGGCCGTCGGCCGAAATAACGACTTCGTGCAGGGGCCGGCCCGAGTCAGTGGTGCCTGCCCGGCGCATGGTTACTTCCGCGTACCTGGTATCCAGGCGCTGGTAATAGTCGATGCACTCCTGGTAAGTAGCGGTGGTGTTGCCATTACCTTTCTCAAAAGGTGTAAGCCAGTCAGCAGCTGCTACGGAACTAGTTGGTTGAGGAAAGGGAACGGTGGCAGTCGGGGAGCCCGCCAGCAGGGCGGCAAGTAATACTGAAAACATAGTGGAAGGGAAAGCGCCGAAAAAATTGAGCTTCGGCGCACAGCGGGGCAAAATACCCGGATAGGCTAGTAGCGGCGGCGGGGTGCCGGAAACAGGGCTTGGTCGAGGCTGTAGCGGCCGGGGCCCACAAAGAGCAGCCCCGCAAACACAAACGCCGACTCGAGGGCGTGGGAGTAGCCGGAAAACCCTTCGCCCTGGCTGAGGTGGCTAATGGTGGCCATGATCATGGTGCAGAGTAAGAGCAGGCAGGCCACCCGGAAAAACAACCCCAGCGCCAGCAGCTGCCCGCCCACGGCCTCCGCAACGGCCGCCAGGAAGCCCCAGAAAGCCGGCGCGAAATGGATACCCAACGTCCCCATGGTTTCGCCCAGTGAAGTCCAGTTTTCCGGACCGCCGATGAGCTTGGGGTAGCCGTGGATGGTGAACATTACGCCCAGTCCTACCCGCAGCAGCAACAGCCCAAAATCCTGTAAGCGGTAGATGTTGGAAAAGAATTTCATAGGGAAATACGACCGGCGGAACGGTGGGAAGAGCGAGGTGGGAAGCCGGCGCGGCCAAAGTACACGTTTTAGGGCGGAATGCCGCGCCGTGCCCCACAAGCCTAGCGGAAAAGTAATACCCCGCGGATGGGCGTGGCGGGGGGCAGGTCGCGGGGCTGTCGGGGCACGCGGTCCAGGTCCTTGCCATCCAACTGCCAGGACATGCGCACCTCGTCGGAAACGGCTACCAGCCCGGCGTCGGCCAGCTCCACCGTGTTGATACCGTAGCGGGAGCGGGCCAACCCAACCGGGGAGCCCACGCCCACGCCCTCGGCCGTACGGTAGTGGGGGCTGGTTACCTGCACGCGCCAGAGGCGGTAGCCTTCTTCCTCGTCGCCGACCAGCTCCAGCAGCAGGGGCGGGGCCGTGGGGTGCTCGGGGTCCTGCAGCTCATACCCGGGGTAATCGATGCCTTCCAGCTGCCGGGTAGTGCGGCGCAGCAGGTGGGCCGGAACCAACTCCCGCAGCGCACTTTCCCGCATGTTGAGGCGCAACATACCCACCCGGCCGGGAGCCAGCAGGTGCAGAGAGTCGGGCGCGGGGGGCAGGGCGGCGGGGGCTGGGGTAGGCGTCGGCGGCATCTGCTGGGGCGTGGCAACGCCGGGCTGGGTTGCCGGGGAGGCGGGGCGGCGGGAGGCAGATTCTTCGCAGCCGATGAGCAGCGCGCCCACCGCCAGCGCCGCGGCCAGGAAGGTCAGGGTAGATTTCACGCCCCAACATACGCACCGGTTGGCACGTTGTTGATACCAGGGTAGCGGACCAGGTCTGCCTGCGTTCTACCTTTGCTTCGTCTTTTTTGCCTTATCTACTGATGCTCATGCCTGACTCCGCCGCTAAGCCCCTGATTCTGATAACCAACGACGACGGCATCACGGCCCCCGGCATTGCCACCCTGGTGCGCGTGATGCGCCGCCTGGGCGAAGTGGTGGTGGTAGCGCCTAACTCCCCGCAGTCGGGCATGGGCCACGCCATCACCATCGGCCACCCGCTGCGCCTCGACCGCAGCACCATTTTTGCCGATATCGAGGCCTATGAATGCAGCGGCACTCCCGCCGACTGCGTAAAGCTGGCCAAGCACCACGTCCTCAAAGACCGGCGCCCCGACCTAGTGGTATCCGGCATCAACCACGGCTCCAACTCCTCGGTAAATGTGCTCTACTCGGGTACGATGTCGGCCGCCATTGAAGCCGCTATTGAGGGGCTGCCGGCCATTGGCTTTTCGCTGTGTGAGTACGGGCACAACGCCCGGTTTGCCCACACCGAGGAGTGGGTAGAGCACATAGCCCGGCAGGCGCTGGCCCAGGGCATTCCGGCGGGCGTGGCCCTGAACGTGAATATTCCCAAGGTTTCCGACACGCCCATTGCAGGTATCCGCCTTTGCCGGCAGGCCCGGGCCAAGTGGCAGGAAGAGTTTGACCTGCGCCACGACCCATATAACCGCCCCTACTACTGGCTGCGCGGGGCCTTCGTCAACCACGATCAGGGCGAAGACACCGATGAGTGGGCGCTGGCGCACAACTTCGTATCGGTGGTGCCCTGCCAGTTCGACCTGACGGCCTATCGGGGCCTGGCGCAGCTGGAGGAGCAGTGGCAGCTGCACCTGCCCGGTCACCCCGAGCCTGCTTCGTTGCCGCCGGCCCGGCCCATTCAGCCCGAGGACTACGGCGTGGTGAACCCCTGACACTGCCGGCCCGGGGCCGGTGGTTAGGAGGTGTGATGCGGCCGACCTACGTGCTTGCGGGGGTGGAGCGGGCCCGGGTGCTTGCGCACCACGGGAATATGGCGCACGAGGGGGCGCGGGAGATGCCCGGCCGTGGGGCGGGCGTATTCCAGGCTCAGGGCCAGCCCCAGCAGTGCTAGCAGGAGCAGGGCCGGGGCCAGCAGCAGGAAAGAAGATTTGGGGAAACGCGCCACGGGTGGGAGGCAGGAAAAGGCCAGAGACCCGAATATGCAAGGGGCTCTATGAAATCAGCATGAAGCTGGTTTATAGCTCTTCCGAACCAAACGTCAGGACAAACGTGGTACCCTGGTCTACCGTTGATTCTACGGTGAGCGTGGCTTCGTGGAAAGCCGCAATGGTGCGGGCAATGGGCAGCCCCAGGCCGTAGCCTTCGGGGGCTCCGGTACCGCCGGCAAAGCGCCGGAACCGGTCAAACAAGTGAGGCAGGTTTTCGGGCGCAATGCCCGGCCCCGTATCCTGCACGCGTACCGCGTAGCCCCCGTTGGCCGTGGGGCGCCCCAGCACCGCAATGCTACCACCGGTACGGTTGTACTTCACGGCGTTGCTGAGCAGGTTGAGCAACAGCGTGAAAAGCAAGGTGCGGTTGGCCCGCGGCACTACGTACTCGGGCTGCAGGTCCACCGTCAGGCTGATGTCGCGCTGCTGCAGCCGGTCGTCCAGCTCTTCGGCTACTTCGGCCAGCACCGAGGCCAGGGGCACGGCCTCGTCGCGCAGGTAGCGGGCATTTTCAATGTTGGCAATCAGCAGCAGGGTTTTTACCGTGTTACGCAGTCGGTACAACGTCCGCTGCGACTCCACAATCTTGAGCGAGTGAGCCTCAGGCAGCGTGGCGTCCTGCAGCATGTTCTCGAAGCGTGACTGCAGCACGCTCACCGGGGTGAGCAGCTCGTGGGAGACGTTCGACATAAACTCGCGCTCCTTGGCAAAGGCCGATTCCAGGGCCCGCATCATGGTGTTCAAGCTGTCGTCGAGCCGCCGGAAGTCGGTGGTGGATGTCGTAACCGGCTCAAATGTGAAAGCCGATGGATGACGTACCCCGCGTAGCTTTCGGGTTATCAGGTAGCGCAGGGGGCGCAGCAGGTAATGGGCAAATACCGCGTCGGTGCCAATGGTAAGCGCGGCCCCTACTACCAGCACCCACAGGGCCATGCGGCGCAGGGTGGCCGTGAGCAGCTCCACCGTAGCCAGGCTGCTGCCTATTTCAAGGCGGTAGGTGCGCTGGTCCGGCCCCAGAAAAGTGTAGCTCAGAATCCGGAAATCCTCGATTTCCTTTTCCACCTGGCGGGGCTCATCAAAAATTCGCTCGTTGGGTACGGCGGCCGTGGTTGTTTCGGGGGTGATGGAAATGTACTCCTGCTTCAGGATGTTGTAGTCGGCGTAGGCTTCGCTCTGCTTTTCGCGCACGAAGGCTACCAGCCCGTCGCGGCGGATAAGGGCCAGCATTTCCTCTTTTTTCTGGTGCAGGTGCTGGTCGGTATGCGCATTGGCCACACGCCCCACAATGGGCGGAATCACCAGGGCGCCCAGCACCACCAGCAGCAGCTTGGAGAGGGCATTGAACAGGGCCAGCTTGGCTTCTAAGCGCACGGGAAAGAGAAAGTGAAGAGGTAGTGCTTTTTATTAGGCCGTCCTGCGGAGCGGAGTCGAAGCATTTCTCCCGCTTCGTTGTAGCGCTGTTTGATTTGCCAGAGCTAGCGCTGCTTCGACTTCGCTCAGCAGGACAGTGCACGGAGGAAATCAATCCAAAACTTCTACGGTTGCGTGGTAGCTTCCACGCGCTGCAGATCCAGGTCTTGGAAATCGTAGCTGAAATCGGTGAGCGGGGAAATGGGCTTCATCTTGAAGCCGGTGGCCCGGCCCTGCTCGTCGAAGGTAAAGGAGGCAAAGGCATCGGCGTTGAAGCTGCGCTCCTTCCAGCGCACCACGTAGGTATTGCCGCGGTAGGGCAGCACTTGGCCCAGCAGGCGCGGGGCGCGCACGGAGCGCAGCCACAGCTGGGGGCCCTGGGCCGTGAGGGTCACGTCGCCCAGCCAGGCATCGTGGTAGCGGCCGGCCAGCGGGGCGTAGTCGGGGCGCTTGGGGGCGGCTTTCTGGGCGGCGGCTACCTGCTTCCACACGGCGGCAGTAGCCAGCATGTCGGCGCCCTGCGCCTTGCTCATGCGGTCTGCCATTTCCTGCACGCGGTCCAGGCCCTGCACGCCCAGGTAGTGGTCTTCGATGTGGTTGCTGACGGCGGTGAAGGCCGCGCCGCTTTCCTGGTTGGTCAGCACAATGATGCCCAGCCGCAGCTCCGGAATCAGCAGCACTTTCGTTACCATCCCAATCTCGCCACCGGTGTGCGATACTTCCTTGTAGCCGCGCACGTCGCGCAGAAACCAGCCCAGGCCGTAAGCTGCGAAGTGCGTATTGTAGGGCGAAGGCGCCGCGCTGACGGGCAGAATTGTCTGGGGCGTCCACAGCTCGCGCTGGGTGGTGGGCTTGAGCAGCGAAGCTGGGGCGCCAGGGCCGCCGAGCAGCATCAGGGCCCACTTGCTCAGGTCATTTACGCTGCTGTACATGCCCCCGGCGGGCCCGATGAGCGTGTTCAGGTCGCGCCGCACTACCTGCACCTTGCCATCCACCGGCCCATGCCCGTCGATGACGTTGGTGCGGTCGGGCAGTCGGGCGTACAGGGTGGCGCTGCGGCTCATACCCAGGGGCTTGAGCAGGCGCGTTTCCACGAAATCGGCCCAGGGCTGCCCGGCTACGCGCGCCACAATCTCGCCGGCTACCAGATAGAGGTTGTTGTCGTAGTCATACTTGCTGCGAAACGACGACACTGGCTTGAAGTAGCGCAGGTTATGAATCACGTCCTTGATGGTGAAGTCGGCCGAGTCGGGAAACATCATCAAATCCCCGGCACCCAGGCCCAGGCCGCTGCGGTGCGTGAGCAGGTCGCGCACCGTAAACTCGGCCGTCACGTAGGGGTCGTACATGCGGAACTCCGGGATGTGGTCGGTCACCTTGTCATCCCAGCGCAGCTTGCCTTCCTCCACCAGCAGCCCCAGGGCCGCCGCCGTGAAGGCCTTGGTATTAGAGGCAATGCCGAACAGCGTGTTGGCATCCATAGGCGCTTTGGTAGCCAGGGAGCTGACGCCGTAGCCCTTGGCCAGCACCACCTGCCCGTCTTTCACTACCGCCACGGCAATGCCGGGCACATCGAAGGCCTTAAGCGTGCGGTTGACCACGGCATCCAGGGCAGCCTGGTCGAGAGGCGGGGAAGTGACAGGCGAAGCAGGCGCCTGGGCGGCAACGGGCTGCGCAAGCAGGAGCAGGCCCAGCAAACTGCCGAGCAAGGAAAGTCGATACATCAGGAAAAGCAAAAAGGATGGGCAAGACTCCGGCAGACCGGTCCGGCAAAGTAGCGGGTTTTTCGCCAGCGCAACAGTTTCCCGCACGATGTAGAGACGCGACATTTCGCGTCTCCACGTTGAACGGTAATCATTGGAACTGCGCGGCCGACGAGACGCGACACTTCGCGTCTCTACATCAACCTGGCTGAACTCGCCTATTCGCTCATTCACTCTTGGCCCGGTAACCGATGCCGCGCACGGTTTCGAGGAAGTCGGCGGGGGAGTACTGGGCCAGCTTTTTGCGCAGGTTTTTGATATGCACGTCGATGTAGTTGGAGTCGGAATCGTCTTCCAGCACGTTGCCCCACAGATGCTCCCCCAGCTGCAGGCGCGTGAGCACGCGGCCCCGGTGCAGCAGCAGGTAGTGCAGCAGGTCGAATTCCTTTTTGGTTAGGTTGATTTCCTGGTCCTGGTAGCGCAGGGTGCGCCCGGTGGCATCGAGCACGAAGCCGGGGCCGAAGGTCAGCTCTTGGCGCTTGAGCCCGAACTTGCGGCGCACAATGGCCTGCATGCGGCTGGTGAGCTCCAGCAAAGAAAAGGGCTTGGGCAGGTAGTCGTCGGCGCCCAGGTCGAGGCCCCGGATCCGGTCGTCGAGGGCACCACGGGCCGTGAGGATGATGAAGGCCGCTTCCTGCCGCTCGTTCTGGCGGGCTTCGCGCAGCAGCTGCAGCCCGTCGCCGTCGGGCAGGCCCAGGTCCAGCAGCACGAAGTCGTAGCTGTTGACGTAGATTTTCTCCGAGGCCTCGGCGTAGGTGTAGGCCGAATCGACCAGGTATTGGGCCTCGCGCAAAAACTGGCGCACTTCGTTGTGGAGGCTTTTTTCGTCTTCGACGAGCAGAACGTGCATGGGGTACAGGCTAGGTGGGTGGGCGGGTAGCGGCCGGGCTACCCTTGCAACATACGCACCCCGTGCGTGAAATGTAGATGAAGCCCCCGGCCGAAAGTGCCGCCGAAGGCTTTATCTTCCCGCCGCACATTTATCTCTGTAAAGCTTATGCGCTTTTTTCGATGGGTTCTGGCCGCGGCCTTGCTGACCGGACCAGCAGCTTTCTGGCCCGCGGCCGCCCAGGTGTACACCCAATCCGACCCGCTGGCCCACACGTTTTCCATCGTGGCCCGCGACCCGAAAACCGGCGACCTGGCCGTGGCCGTGCAAAGCCACTGGTTTTCCGTGGGCACCAGCGTATCCTGGGCCGAGGCCGGGGTGGGGGCCATTGCCACCCAGTCGTTCACCAACAAATCCTTCGGCCCGCGCGGACTGGCGCTGCTGAAAAGCGGCAAAACGGCCCAGCAAACCCTGGATGAGCTGCTGCGCACCGACGAAGGCCGCGACGTGCGCCAGGTAGCCGTAGTGGATAGCAAAGGCAACGTAGCCGTGCACACCGGCGCCAAGTGCATTGATATGGCCGGGCAGCAAACCGGGGCGCAGTTCTCGGTACAGGCCAATATGATGCTCACCGACAAAGTGCCCGGCGCCATGGCCCGCGCCTACGAGCAGGGCGCCGCGCTGCCCTTTCCCGAGCGGGTGCTGGCGGCCCTCGACGCGGCCCAGGCCGCGGGCGGCGACGTGCGGGGGCGGCAGTCCGCGGCGTTGCTGGTGGTACGTGCCCAGGCCAGCACCGCGCCCTGGGACGACCGGCTTATCGACCTTCGCGTGGACGATGCCGCCGAGCCCCTGAAGGAGCTGCGCCGCCTTTTGCAGCTGCACCGCGCCTACGAGCACATGAATGCCGGCGACCTGGCCGTAGAGAAAAACGACGTGCCCGGCGCTATTCGCGAGTACGAAGCCGCCGAAAAGCTTTTCCCCGACAACCTGGAAATGCGCTACTGGCACGCCATCAGCCTGGCCAACAAGCAGCAGGTGCCGGCCGCCCTGAAGCTGCTGCGCCCCATTTTCAAGCAGGACCCCAACTGGCGCACCCTCACCCAGCGCCTGCCCAAAGTAGGCCTGCTGACCGTGAGCGAGGCGGAGCTCCAGCAAATCCTGACCTTAAAATAGCCCCCGAATGCTACCCAAGAACGTTCTGACTTTGCTGGCGAGTCTGCTGATGCTGGCCGGCTGCGCCACCTCACACACCTCGCCTACCGTGGTGTACATCGTGCGCCACGCCGAAAAAGAACTTGCGCCCGGCCTCACCAACCCACCGCTGTCCCCCGCCGGCCAGCAGCGCGCCCAGGCCCTGCGCGACACGCTGGGCAAGCTGCCGTTCGCGGGCATCTTCTCCACGAACACCATGCGCACCTACACCACGGCCGAGCCACTGGCCGTTCTAAAGAAACAGCCGATTCTGCCCTACGATGCCAAACAGCTGCCCGCTCTGGCCGCCCGCATCCGGCGCGACTACCGGGGGCGTACCGTGCTGGTGGTTGGCCACTCCAATACCATTCTCGAAACTGCCGAAGCTCTGGGGGCCCGTCGCCCCGTACCCACCATCGGTAACGATGAGTACCACTACTTGCTGCAAGTCACCCTCCCCGCCGATACCACCCAAACTCCCAGCGCCGTAGCCCGTCGGTACGGGGCGGGCAGGCCCTAAAGCGTATGCCAGGTTGCCTTTTACGTGCAACAGTTGCCCTCGGCTGGTTACTTTAGGGCCACGACCTTAACTTCTCTTACTTCTCCTTTGATGCAATTTTTACGCGCTACCCTGGCCGCTGGCCTACTGCTGGCAGGCCTCGCGCTGCCCGCCGCCGCTCAGTCCAGCACCGCCAAAACCGACTCCCTCAACATCCGCAAGCTCTACGATGAAGCCCTGCTGCGCGGGCAGAGCTACGAGAACCTGCGCTACCTCACCGGGCAGATTGGCGGCCGTCTGAGCGGCTCACCCCAGGCCGAGCAGGCCGTACAGTGGGGCAAGCAGGTGATGGAAAAAATGGGCCTCGACCGGGTATACCTGCAGGAGGTGATGGTGCCGCACTGGGAGCGGGGCGCCAAAGAAAAGGCCGAAGCCAAACCCGGCAAGGGCAAGCCCGTGAGCTTTAACGTGTGCGCCCTGGGCGGCTCGGTGGGCGGCAAGCTGAAGGCGCAGGTGGTGGAAGTGCAGAGCCTACCGGAGCTGCGCGCCTTGCCGGCCGAGCAGGTGAAGGGCAAAATCGTGTTCTTCAACCGGCCCATGAACCCCACCTACATCGAAACGGGCCGGGCCTACGGGGAAGCCGGCGACCAGCGCCGCAGCGGGGCCGCCGAAGCGGCCAAGCGCGGGGCCATTGGGGCGCTGGTGCGCAGCCTCTCCCTGGCCCACGACGACTTCCCGCACACGGGCACCATGCGCTACGAAGACGGCGTGACCCGCGTGCCCGCCGCTGCCCTCAGCACCAACGGCGCCGACCAGCTAAGTGCTCTGCTGAAAGCCAACCCTACGCTCACCTTCGAGCTGGAAATGAGCTGCCGCGAGCTGCCCGACGTGAAAAGCTACAATGTGGTAGGCGAAATCAAAGGCTCGAAGTACCCCAACGAAATCATTACCGTAGGCGGCCACCTCGACTCCTGGGACCTGGCCCAGGGCGCCCACGACGACGGCACGGGCTGCGTGCAAAGCATGGAAGTGCTGCGCCTGCTGAAAGCCACCGGCCTGCGACCCGAGCGCACGGTGCGCGCCGTACTCTTCATGAACGAGGAGAATGGCAACCGCGGCGGCCTGAAATACGCCGAGCTGGCCAAAGCCGCCGGGGAGCAGCACCTGGCCGCTATGGAGTCGGATGGGGGAGGGTTTACCCCGCGTGGCTTCGGCATTGAGGGGCCGGCAGCCACCGTGCGCCAACTGCAGCAGTGGCAGCCGTTGTTTCAACCCTACGGCAGCGGCGAAATTGCTCCCGGCCACGGTGGTACGGACATCGGCCCCCTGAAAGACCAGGCCAAAGTGCTGATTGGCTACGAGTGCGACTCCCAACGCTACTTCGACATCCACCACACCGCCGCCGATACCTTCGATAAAGTAAACCGTCGGGAGCTGGAGCTCGGCAATGCCAGCATGGCGGCTTTGGTGTACCTGCTCAGCAAGTACGGGCTGTAAAAGGCAAAAAGTCCGCCGTCCGAAAGGCCCGGTTCCCAACTATCCTTGCAACAGGACGTTGGCAACCGGGCCTGTCTCTTTTTTCATTACAACGTAACAAGCTGCTATGCCAGCAACGGTCCTGTATTTATTGGTTATTGTGCCGCCCGAGCCAGTGCTGGGGCAGGTGTGGGCGCTCAAGCAGGAACTACACCACCTGACCGGGAGCCGCAATGCCATTCGGTTACGCCCGCACATTACGCTCTGGCCGCCGCTGCACCGGCCCGCCACCTTTGCCCAGGAGGTGTACCCCGTCCTCAGCGCTTTTGCGGCGCAGCAGAAAGAATTTGCCGTGACGCTCAGAAACTTCGATTGGTTTGAAAACCGCACGCTGTTTGTCCGGGTTGAAACGAAAATTATTCTGCAGGAATTTAATGCGCGCCTGTCGAAATGGTGTCGAGACAAGGGCGTTGAAATTCCGCCGGAGAAACGACCGTTTACCCCGCACATGACCCTGGCTACCCGCGACCTGCCGGCGGATCAGATAAATACGCTCCGGCAACTTTTTGCCGCACGGGTTTATTCAGCTACGTTTCCGGTAGCTGGTCTCACGCTATTCCGGCATTCAGGTACTGCCTGGGAAATTGCGGCAGAGTTTTCACTTACTCCCCAAAACTAATTTTGCCACGCAGCTTATCCGGTCAAATTGCGGCGCTTAGCGCCATTTATATTCCTGCTGCGTTGCAGTGTAAACATGAAAAAACCTCGTACGGCTAGAGCAGTACGAGGTTTTTTCTATGGGAGGCGTAAACTAAGCCGCTGCTTCCGACTTACGTGGGCGGCCTGGGCGCTTGCCCGTGCCCGTAGAAGCCGCGCGGGGCTTACGCTCCTTCGTAGCGGGCTTGAAGCCGGGTTCCAGCATCGTATTGATTTCCGCAATCAGGTCCGCCACCTTGGCCATGTTCTTACGAATCTGGCCAAGTACAGCTTGGTTTTCCTCGGCGTTAGCCAGAATCTGTTGCAGCTTATTGAGGTCGGCAGTTGCCATGTGCTAGGGAGTTTTAAGAAGTAAACAAGGAAATGAAGAATTCTGGCTCAAAGGTGATGCAAAAATAACCATGAGACAACTACCTATTCGATAATACGGAAATTTGGTTTTGATTAAATCCTTTTTAATGCAAATAAAACGTTGACTGTCTGAAATACCGCTCAAAACTGCTAGTAAGTAGCTGCAACGCAGGCTTACAAATGTTCGGGTGGTTATGGAGGGTAAGAATAGATTATTGCTCGGATAATTTCCCGGGGTTACCCGACGGGCTATTTTATTTTGCGGAAAATTTAGCGGGGAAATACGGCGCATAGTCCGGCCGTTTTTGTTTTCGTACATACAAAATCTAACCCAGCTTGGTCGGGCCGGCGGCGCAAATTGCGGTGCTGTCTACCGGTTGCGCTGCCCACCCCTAACGCGTACCTTCGCGGCCCCGCACTCTACCAGGAGGCGGTAGGTCTTCCCGCTGATGCACCATTATCAGGCGTTTATCAGAAACGTAAAAAGAATAGCTGTTGCGCTGTGCCTGGCGTTAGTTGCGCGGCCCGCCAGCGCGCAACGCACTTCGGCGGCTGCCGAGCCCTATTGGGTGTTGCTGGGTGATAAAAAAGGGACTACCCTCGATGCCCGGCGTTATTTTACCCCGGCTGCCCAACGTCGGCGCCAGCGCCAGCACCTACCCGCCGCCGACAGTACCGACTTTCCCGTGCGGGCTGATTATGTGCAAGCCATCCGGCAGCGCGCAGATACCCTCACCTTTGTGAGCCGGTGGTTTAATGCCGTAGCGTGCCGGGCTACGCCGGCCCAGGTAGCCGCCCTGCAGCGGCTGCCCGGCGTACGGGCCGTTGTTCGTCGCACGGTAAGCAATACCCCCGACGCTCAGCCTGCCGTGGCGGCCCCCGCTCCCCTGACCGGTCTCGACCTGCAGCTGGCCCGGCAGCAGACGGCTGCTCTGGGCCTGGGGGCCCTGCACCAGGCCCAGCTGACGGGCAAAGGCCTGCGCATTGCCATTTTCGACGTAGGCTTTTCCGGCACCGATACCCATGCGGCCTTTGCCCACCTGCGCAACAGCCAGAGGGTGGTAAGCACTTGGGATTTTATCCGGCAACGCCCTTTTGTGTATGACTACGGCACGCACGGTACGCAGGTGCTATCGTGCCTGGCGGGGCAGCTGCCCGATGGCACCGGGCTGGGCGTCGCGCAGGATGCCGAGTTTCTGCTGGCCCGCACGGAACGTGAGTACAGTGAGCGGTACAGTGAGGAGGAAGCCTGGCTGGCCGCCGTAGAGTGGGCCGACCGGAACGGGGCCGATATCATCAATTCGTCGTTGGGCTACACGGAGCGGCGCTATTTTCGGGAGCAGATGAATGGTCGAACCAGCCTGGTAGCCCGCGCCGCCGCGCTGGCCGTGCGCAAGGGCATGCTGGTGGTATGCGCCGCCGGCAACGACGGCGACGACCTCCGCTGGGGCATCGTAGGTACCCCGGCCGACCAGGACTCAGTGCTTTCCGTGGGCGGTATCGACCCGGCTACCTGGCTGCCCGAGTCCTTTTCTTCGCGGGGCCCCACCGCCAACCGGCACCTGAAGCCCAACGTGGTAGCCTTCGGGGAGGCCATTACGGCGGTACCGGGCGGCTACGAGCGCACCGAAGGTACCTCTTTTGCCAGCCCGTTGGTAGCCGGGCTGGCCGCCTGCCTTTGGCAGCAGCAGCGTCAGCTCTCGGTGATGCAGCTTTTTCAGGCCCTGCAGCAGGCCGGTAGCCTATATCCGTACTTCGACTACGCCCAGGGCTACGGCTGCCCAACCGCTGCCCGCGCGTTGGCGCCGGCAGCCTCAGCCCCCAGCCCCACCTTTGACTTTGTGCGCACCGACTCAACGTTGCGGGTGGTGATACGGGAACAGCCAGCCGCCGGGCCGCTGCCCTATGAGGAAATAGCCGCCGCAGTGACTAGCACAGCAGTAGACGAAGAGCCGCTTTTGCCGGCTCAGGCAAAGGCACCTGCTTACCTCTACCTACACGTAGCCGATGCCCGCGGCGTGCTGCGCACCTATGAGGTGCGGGAGGTTACCCAGCGCGTAGTGGCGCAGGTACAGCTGTCGGCACTGCTTCCTCAAGACGTGGTGCGCGTTGCCTTCAACGGCTACACTCATTCGTATACCGTGCAGCCATGAGAAGTATCTTTTTGCTGGCCCTTGGCTTGGGCCTGTGGAGTGCCCTGCCGGTGGCCGCTCAGCGGGTGCTGCTGCAGGGGAATGTGGCGGCGGATACGGCTGTTCAGCGCACGGGGCCTAACCGGGCCCGCTACGGACACCTGTACGTGGGCTACGCCGTGGCACTGGGCAGTAGTTCGGCCGCGGCGCCCGTTAGCCGGGCAAAATCCGGGGAGCTTTTTCTGGGCTGGCGGCAGAAATGGCGTTTCAGCCAAACGGCAGCCGTCGGTTTGGGCACTCAGTACAGCCGCCTGGCCTATCGGCTCACTCAGCAAGCCAGCAAGCAGGTGCCCACGGCTACCCTGCACAGCCGGGAAAGCCTAGTGTGGCAACAACTGCAGGCCGAGCCCTTCGTGCGGCTGAACTTCGGGGCGCGGGGCAACGTCATTGGGCGCTACCTCGACCTGGGAGGCTGGGGAAGCTGGGCGTTTGCTACCCTGCATACTTACAAAGACAAACCCGGCGCTGCGGCCAAAACCGTGAAGGTGACCGAACAAGGCCTGCCTTATACTGCGCGGTGGGCTTATGGCGCCAGCCTGCGCCTGGGTTCGGGGCGCTACGCCCTCGTGGCCCGGCGCCGCTTTTCCGAGCCGTGGCGCGGGACGGCCGTAGCTGCCTGGTCCGATCTTCCCCGCTGGACGGTAGGATTGGATTTTGGCTGGCTATGATGCCAGGTACTTAGGTTAACTTCCCGCCCTCTTTACCGTATGTGCCCCTAGAATGCAGCGGGCGGGCTACTCTGCCGGCTGTTCAACTAGCTGCAGTCAGCACTTCCCGGGGCAAATTCCCCACATAGTACATTACCCGGTTATTCTTTGCCCGACGCCGTTTCGCTCTTCCCATGAAAAAACTGCTCCTTCCCGTGTCCTTCATCCTGTTGCTGCTGCAGGCTTCCTGCATCACCACGGAGCGTGAGTCGGCCACGTCTAAAAATGCCGACCGGGTGTTTTCGCCTACGCCCGAAGGCCAGCGCGCCCGCCTGACGCCTACCAGCGTGCTCAACTCCGTGCGCACTGCCCACGAGTTTTCCGACCCTAAAGCCAAGGACCGGTTTGTGCTGCTCCTGCAGGGTACCAAAATTATCAGCAGCAAAGCCCGCTTTCTGATCATTTCCAGCAAAGGCGACACCCTCCGCAATGAGGTGATGCCGGCCCTGGCCCTACTCAATGAGCGGGATTTGGAAGACCCACAGGCTGCTACCGTGCGTGACAAGGAAATTGCCATTCTCAAATCGATGAACAATTTCTTTAGCGAGGACAAATTTACATCCCCGGCCGTGCCCCGCACCATGGAAGCCGCCGCAGTAGACGACCAGGAAGCCTGGCAGGCCGTGCGCGAAGACAACCGCTCCGTGGGGTTCGATTACACGGCAGCCGGTGGCCGGGAACGTCGCTTGGCGTATGCTCGCAAGCTGAACAAAACGGTGATAGTAGCGGAGTAACAGCTGCCTTCGGAACCTGAGAAAAAAGAAAAGCTCCAGCTGTAAGGCTGGAGCTTCTGTATGAAATAGGGAGAGGCCACGGGGAGGCGAGGGCAGGAATAGGGGCAGCTTTTACCAACTAAAGCTGCCCCATACTTCTCCAGTTCACCGCAGCCAAGGTAACTGGCCGTAAGTGAAGATGCGGTGAAGAAAAAGGGCTATGACTTTCGTTGGTTCTGAGGGAGCCAGCCGAGTAGGCCGGCCTCGTTGCGCACCAGCCAGTAGCCTCCAAACGCACCCAACACAGCCAAGGCACTACGGGCGGGTAAGGCACTGAGTGCCGGAGCCCCAGCTTTGGGCCAAGCTAACAAATCGGCGGCCGCAGGTACGGTTTCGCGGCGCAGGGGCTCGGCGGCCGGTGTTACCGCACGGGTGGGAAGGTAGCCAACTTGGCCGTCAGGCTGTTCCACGCGGTACCAGTCGGCCTGGGCGCCCAGTACGTAAAGGGCAGTAGCGCGGGGCAACGAGGTTAGCTTTTCGGCTTTGGCAGTGGGGCTACGGCGCAGGTCGGTGGCTTGGTCGCGCACGCGCACCCACTGGCCCAGCCGTGCGGGCAGGCTGCGGGGAGCAGCGGGAGATGCATCGGCGCGGCGCACGAAGGGGTAGGGGTCCACGGCCCCGCGGCCGGCGCGGTACACGCCAAAGTGCAGGTGGGGCTGGGTGGTGCGGGCATTGCCGGTGTTGCCCACCAGCCCCAGCGTGTCGCCCATGCGTACCTGCTGGCCGGGCTGCACCAGTTGCCGGTCGAGGTGGGCATAGTAGAGGTGCAGGCCCTGGGCAGCATCGGCCAGCCACACCACTTTGCCGCCCCGTGGCGTTTCATTTACGCGGGTGATATAGCCGGGCACGGCCGCCACCACGGGGGTACCACGCTTGGCAAAGATGTCGATGCCCTCGTGCAGGCGGGCACCCTGGTCGCGTTCGGCCCCCCAGAAGGAACCCACGGCCACATCGTTTTTGCCCTGCACCGGGAAGGAAAGGGAAGGAGTGCGCTGAATGCGCAGGGTGTAGCGGCCGGTGCGCAGCAGCTCGGGCTGCACGCGCAGCAGGTGCTGCCGGTCGTCTTCCACCACGTAGCTAAAGGAAAGGGGCGTCGTGTCGGCCGATGCCAGGTGAGTAGGTGCGGCACGGTCGGGCTGCAGCTCGAAGGCGTCCAGAAACACGTGGGCCTGGGTGCCGGGCGCAACGGCCAGACTTACGCGCACGGTTTCGCCGGCGCGCACGGCGTAGCGGTAGGAGGCGGCAGTGGCGCGCTCGGCCCGGAAGTAACCGGTTTCCTCAAAAGGCAGCGTCACAACCAGCGAGTCACGCAGGACCTGATCGGCGGCGGCCAGCCAGTCGCGACCGAGCGCAGTACCATCGAGGCCGGCCTGCCGCAGGCGGCGGGCGTAGGTTTCGTGAGGGGTGGTGGGCTGGTGAAAGATGCCCTGCAGGGTTTGCTGCTTGCCGCAGGCCGCCAGCACAAGGAAAACAAACAAATAGAGCGCGGAGCGCAGAGAAAACGGCATAGACGAAGTTCGATTCTACTTAAAACCCCGATTTGTGCCGGGTAGTTCGCCGGGAGGCTGAACTAGGAAAAGCAGCCGTGCACACGCAGTTCTCAGGCACGCCGGTGAAACGCGGGTGCGGAAAACCGTATTATTGCCTTGTTTTCGCTGTTCTGATTTTACCTATGTTTTCTCCTGCCCGCATTGTTGCCATCCGCAAAAGCAAAGGTTTCTCACAGGAAATGCTGGCGGAGCAGGCGGGGGTAGGCCTGCGCACTATTCAGCGGGTAGAGCAAGGTGAAACCGTACCCCGGGGGCACACGCTGCAGGCCCTGGCGACGGCGCTGGGTGTGTCATTGGAGGACTTTCGTGCGGAGCCGGAGCGTGTAGCAACCCCTGCAGTTGAAGTTCCTTCGGCTGAATGCACACCCAGAATAACTGCACCGAAACTGCCCGAGCCTCTGGCCGGGCTAAATCAGGAGCTGAGCCAGACGGATGCGCAGGCGCTGGTGAGTGCCTCGGAGCCAACTCCGCAAACTGCGCTGGTAACTACACCGCCCGGGCCGGTTGTCACGCACTACAGTCCGCTGCGGCCCGACCTGGAGTTTCTGCAGCTCCTCAACCTAAGTGCCCTGAGCTTGCTGGTGCTGCCCTTGCTCAACATCATCGTCCCATTTGTGCTCTGGCGAAAAAGACGGCATACCATCCTGCACGCGGCGGAAGTGGGGCGGCGGGTGCTGGGCTTTCAGATTCTGTGGCAAGTGGGCTGCTTCTTCGCTTATATCTTACTGATGGTGGGCTACCAGGTAGCGCATGCGCTGGACCTGCCGCTGTGGCGCGGCGGGTATTTGGCGGTGTTCATCGGGTCGTATCTGCTCAATGTACTGACCGTGGTGTACTGCGCCGGGCGGCTGCGGCGGGGTGATTTAGCTATTTATCGAGTCAGGATCTAGACGTAAAGCTCTGCTAGAAAGCGGGTTGTGGCAAGTGGCGGGAAAATGACGCAGGGGCTGGCAACGAATCGAGCTAGGTTTGCCTCCGTCTTCTAACTCTCTCTTTTTCCCGCTATGAAAACGCTTGCCAAAATCCTGCTCTCCGTTGTCGTGCTGCTCGTCGTGAGCGGTATTGGTGGCTACTTCTACATGAAGCAGAAGTTTGCCCCGCCCGCCAACCAGCTCACCGTAGCGGGCCTGCCCGCCTCCGGCGACCTGCGCTGGTGGGCCGATACCACGGCCAAGCCGGCCATTCCGCACGCTGGGCTGCTGGTGCCCGTTCGGCTGCCCAACTGTCCCCGCACGTGCTTTTTGCAGGTCGATACCGGCGCCCCCTACACCGTGCTCTACGCTAACCAGCTGGATACCCTCACCCGGCGCTACCCCAGCCTGGGGACCAGCCTGAAGCTCCAGGGAAACGTGGTGCCCGAATTCCGCTTTTCCCTCGGCGGCGCCCAAGTGAAGGTTGGCAACACCAAGGTGCTCATCCAGGGAGCCGGTACTATGCCCGCCGACTCCCTCGCGCCGTATATCATTGGCTCCCTCGGTACCGATGCCCTGGATGGCCGCGTGCTGGTACTCGACTACGCCGCTAACCGCTTCACGCTGAGCAACGAAGTACCGGCTCCGCTGGCCACCCGCGCCACCTTTGCGCCGCTGGCCTTCAAAGAGCGCCGTGTGCTGCTGGATGCTACCCTCGACGACAAACCCCGGCAGCTGCTATTTGACTCGGGCACCAGCGCCTACAACTTGCTCACCAGCCAGGACAACTGGCAGGCAATGGCCACGCCCGGCGCCTCTACCCGCACCGACACCACCAACTCCTGGGGTAAAAAGCTGCTGATTTACACTGCGCCCACGGCTTCCCGCTTCCGCTTCGGCCAAAAGGAAGTACCCCTGGGCACTGTCAGCTACATGACCGGCATGAACCTGATGCAGGAAACCCTGATGCGCTTTTCCGGAATGGACGGCATGCTCGGCAACGCGCCTTTTGAGGGTGGCGTCCTGATTCTGGACGTGAAGGGCGGCCGCTACGGAATTGTGCGCAGCTAACTTTTGTGCGCCTCGGGTGGTTACGCCTGCGACCCTGCGCAGAAAGCCCGAACTGGAAAGTTTGGGCTTTCCCGGCTGCGTTGTTGGGGTAGATTCTACCTTTGCGCTCCACCCACCTTCCGCTGCTTATGAAACTCGTTGAATGCCCCCGCGACGCCATGCAGGGCTGGACTACGTTTATTCCCACCACCCAGAAAACCGCCTACCTCAACGCCCTGCTGCGGGTAGGGTTCGATACCCTGGACTTCGGCTCGTTCGTTTCGCCCAAGGCCATTCCGCAGCTGGCCGACACGGCGGAAGTATTGGAGGGATTGGACCTAAGCCAGTCAGGCACGCGGCTGCTGGCTATTGTGGCTAACCTGCGCGGGGCCGAAACCGCTGCTCAGCACCCGCAGATCCGCTACATCGGCTTTCCGCTCTCGGTTTCCGAAACATTTCAACAGCGCAACACCAATAAAAGCATCGCCCAGGCCCTCGACGACGTGGCACGCATGCAGGAGCTGTGCGCCCGCACCGGGCAGGAGCAGGTAGTGTACCTAAGCATGGGCTTCGGCAACCCCTACGGCGACGCCTGGAGCCCCGCCGTGCTGGGCGAGTTCACGCAAAAGCTCGATGCCCTGGGCGTGGGCATTGTGGCCTTGTCGGATACCATTGGGGCCAGCACGCCCGCCACCATTGCCCCGCCGTTCCGGGAGCTGTCGGCTGCGTTTCCACACATCGAGTTTGGGGCCCACCTGCATACCACTCCCGATACCTGGCGCGAGAAAGTGCAGGCCGCCTACGAGGCCGGCTGCCGCCGCTTCGACGGGGCCCTGGGCGGCTACGGCGGCTGCCCTATGGCTACCGATGCCCTCACCGGAAACATGCCCACTGAGCGGCTCATCGAATATTCTCAGCAAGCTGGGGAGGAATTGCCCCTGAACCGCGAGGCACTGGCTGAGGCAGAAGCGCTAAACCAGCAGATTTTCGCGGCCCATTGATGAACGGACAACCCGCAAAGCCAGCGTACCAGCAGCGACAGCAGGAACGCCGCCAGCGCCTCGCAGCCGCCCAGAAAGCGCAGCCTAAAGTAGGCCAGGCGCTTATCTGGATACTCGTGCTGGTAGTGGGAATGCTGGCCGGCGCAGGTTTGCTTTGGTACCGGTCTGCCCGCCCGATGGCCGATCTGACGCGCCTTGATGGCGTACTGGAACAAGTAGCAGTGCAGCGCGCCAGCAGCCGTACCGAGCCGTACACGCTACGGTTCACCCTGGCCGGTCAGCCTGAGCCGTTGGAAGTTTACCTGGGCCAGAGCGAGGAGCTGGCAGCCGATTACCGCCGGTTGTTGCACGTGGGCGACTCGGTGCGCGTGTACTACAACCGCGAGTCGGCGCCGGACCGGGCGCAAGTGTATCAGCTGGAAAAGCAAGGGCAGGTCCTGCTTTCCTACGACCATACCCGCACGGAAAACCAAGTGGGCGCGGTGGCTTTTGGGTTGTTGGGGTTGCTGCCCATTGCCCTGCTGCTTGCCAACCGGCACGTACGAACGGCGCTGAAGCCGTACTTTCGCCGGCGCACTGCCTAATCTGTTTCGCGCTTTCCGCCGCCTGCCATGCCCATTGCCGTCGACCTGTTCATTCCCTGCTTTGTAGACCAGATTTTCCCGCACACGGCCATGAACATGGTGAAAGTGCTGGAGGCCGTAGGCTGCGAGGTGCATTACAACGCCAACCAAACCTGCTGCGGGCAGCCCGCCTACAACGCGGGCTATAAAGCCGAAGCCTGCACCGTAGCCCGCAAGTTTCTGCACGACTTCCCGGCCGGCGCATCCGACCGCTACGTGGTGAGCCCCTCGGCTTCGTGCGTGGGGATGGTGCGCAACGCCTACGCCGAGCTGTTTGAGGGCACCGACGATCAACCCCGCTACTACGGCCTGCAGCGCCGCATTTTTGAGCTAACCGAATTCCTGGTGGACGTGCTGGGCATTACTGAAATACCCGGCTCTGCGCTGACGGGCCAGTACACCTACCACGACTCTTGCTCGGCCCTGCGCGAGTGCGGTATCAAGGAAGCGCCACGGCTGTTGCTGGATGCTGTAACTGGTTTGGAGCGGCTGGAAATGGCCGAAAATGAAACCTGCTGCGGCTTCGGTGGCACCTTTGCCGTCAAGTTCGAGGCTATTTCGGTGGCCATGGCCCAGCAGAAGGTGGAGCATGCCCTGGCTACCGGTGCCCAATACATCATCAGCACCGACACGAGCTGCCTCATGCACCTCGACGCCTATATCCGCCGCGAAAACAAGCCCATCAAAACCCTGCACGTAGCCGACGCCCTGGCCAGCGGATGGTAAAATTGTCTTGCTTCGGCTTGCTTGAAAAGTATCCGGGAAGACCAAACACAACAACGCCTCGGCTAGATAACCGAGGCGTTGTTGTGTTTACAAACTCATGCAATACGGGCATACACCCCATTAGTGACTAGAGCAGCTTCTGCACACGCTCCTTTAGGCCTTCTGTGGCTTCTACTAGTGGCAGGCGCACGGCGGGGGAGCAAAGGCCTAGGCTGGCCAGCGCGGCCTTCACGCCTACGGGGTTACTCTCCTCGTACATCAGTGGGTTGATTTCGAGGAAGTCGAAGAGCAGCTTGCTGGCTTTGGGGAAGTCACCGGCCAGGGCAGCGCGGGTCATATCGCAGAACCGTTTGGGAAAGGCATTAGCCAGTACCGAAATCACGCCAACGGCCCCGAAAGAAACCAAGGCGGTGGTCATCAGGTCGTCGCCGCTGATGAGCAGGAAGCCGTGAGGCTTGCCCTTGGCAATGGCCATACACTGCTCCAGGTTGCCGCTGGCCTCCTTGATACCTAGGATGTTGGGGTGTTGGGCCAGGCGCAGGGTGGTAGCCGCCGTCATGTTGGACATGGTGCGGCCCGGCACGTTGTAGAGAATGATGGGCAGGGGAGAGGCTTCGGCTAAGCGCAGGTAGTGCTGAATGATGCCCGCCTGACTGGGCTTGTTGTAAGCCGGACTCACCGACAGGATAGCCGAAACGCCGGCCAGATCGGTGGTGCGCAGTTGCTGCTCCACGGCCGCCGTATCGTTGCCCCCAATGCCGTAGACCAGCGGCACGCGGCCCTTGGTTTGCTGGCGCACCACGTCCAGAATGCCGCGGCGCTCATCGGCCGTGAGCGTGGGCGACTCGGCCGTGGTGCCGTTGATGACCAGGTATTCGGCTCCGCCCTCAATAATAAAATCCACCAGCCGGCGCAGGGCCGGGTAGTCGATGGCGTGGTCGGAGGCGGTGAACGGGGTAACCAGGGCCACGCCGGTACCGTGTAGTTTGTCCATGCGGAGAATAAGCTGTTGTTTTGTAGAGGGGGACGAGCCGCCGCGAAGGTACGCAAAGCCCGGCTTCCCGCCATTTCTCCCTTTTCGCCTGACGTCCGGCCAAGCCCTGCCGCTCGTCGAACTTTGTCCATGATTCGCTTCCGCACCCCGCTTACCCTGGCTTCGGCCTCCCTGGCCGCCGGCCTGTTGCTTTCCAGCTGCGAAACCAAGCCCGCCACTACTTCGGAAAACCCCACGGCCGTGGCAGTGCCCGCCGACTCCGCCGCCACGGCTGCTCCCGCCCCACCGATTGACGCCACTGCCAAGGCCCCCAGCCCCAGCGAAATTCCGGCGGCCCAGCGCGCCGATGCTGCCGCTATTCTAGCCCGGCCGCAGGTACCCATCCTGTGCTACCACCAGATCCGCGACTGGCGCGCCAAAGACTCAAAAGGTGCTAAGGATTACATTGTTCCAGTAGCCCAGTTCAAGGCGCAGATGAAGATGCTGGCCGACTCCGGCTACCACACCATCTTGCCCGATCAGCTCTACGCCTACCTCACCACCGGGGCCAAGCTGCCGAGCAAGCCCATCATGCTCACCTTCGATGATACCGACCTCGACCAGTTCACGGTAGCCCGGCCCACGCTGGAGCAATACGGCTATAAGGCGGTGTACTTTGTGATGACGGTGAGCCTGGGCCGCCCTAACTACATGAGCAAGGCGCAGGTAAAACAGCTTTCCGACGAAGGCAACGTCATCGGCTCCCACACCTGGGACCACCACAACGTGAAGAAGTACGAAGGCCAGGACTGGGTGACCCAGATCGAGAAGCCTACCAAAACTCTGGAGGAAATTACCGGCAAAAAGATCAACTACTTCGCTTATCCCTTCGGCTTGTGGCGCCCCGAGTCCATTCCCGAGCTGAAAAAGCGGGGTATGGACGCCGCCTTCATTCTGGCTGAGAAGCGCGACCAGCAGGACCCGCTCTATACCATCCGCCGCATTATTGCCAGCGGGTACTGGAGTCCCCGCACGCTGCACAACAGCATCGTGCAGAGTTTCTAAACCACGGATTCGCGCGGATTAGTCGGATTGCACGGATTTTGTGGACGATTCGCGCTACTCTGTTTGTCATCCTGAACGAAGGGAAGGACCTTCTCACGTTACAGCAAGATGCGCTGGTGTGAGAAGGTCCTTCCCTGCGTTCAGGATGACAGATAGTAAAAAAAGCCTCGCTGCGTGCAAGGCTTTTTTTAGTGTTTATACAGCAGAAGGAGCCGTCCGCAAAATCCGTGCAATCCGACTAATCCGCGCGAATCCGTGGTTTCGTCGTTTGCAAGTCTTTCAGCGCACCGGCATTCACCACTTTCCGTACCCCCTGCTGGCGCATGAGGGCAGCCGCTTTGCTGCTGCGGTTGCCGCTGGCGCAATACAAAAGGTAGGTCTGCGTAGTATCGAGTTGAGCTACCTGCTGGGCAAAGTCGGCGGCTTTGAAGTTAACATTTCGGGCCCCCGCGAGGTGGCCGGCAGCATACTCCTCGGGGGTGCGCACGTCCAGGACTACCACCTGGCGTTTGCGGATAAGTTTAGCCGCCTTGGCCGGGGTAACGTCGGGTGGAGGCGGAGTGGGTGCCTGCGCCAGTGCTACTTTACCCGTGAGAAGGGCCACCAGCGCCCAGAGTAATCCGGCACGAAGAAGTTTCATAAGGAAGGGTGAAGTGGAAGGAGTCTACCAGCGGTGCTGCCTGAGTAAAGTCTAAAACAGCGAAGTCTGCCCGTTGGTGCCAACCGGGGGCTGCGGCCCACGTTGCGGCGCTGCCGCCGCGCCGGACGTGAGGCTGTCAGTAGGCTCGGACGCTGAAGCCGCGGGTTCCTCGCCCGTGGGCAGCATGGCCAGCAGCTCGGCTTCCGAAATGATAGGTACTTTCAGCTCAGTGGCTTTTTCGCGCTTGGCAGGACCCATTTTGTCGCCGGCTACCAGGAAAGAAAGCTTCTTGCTGATGGAGCCCGTTATTTTGCCGCCGTGCAGCTGAATGAGTTCCTGCAGCTCCTCCCGGCTGTGCTCGGCAAATACGCCCGAAAGCACAAAGGTTTGCCCGGCCAGCCGGTCACTTTTTGCCTGGGGAGCTTCGCCGGTGAGGGCCAACTGGACGCCTGCCGCCCGCAGCCGCTCAATCAGGTCGCGGTTTTCGGGCTGCCCAAACCACGCGGCCACCGACTCAGCAATGACGCCACCCACTTCTGGCACGGCCGCCAGCTCGGCCCCCGAGGCTGCCGCCAGCGCGTCGATGGTGCGGTAGTGGTAGGCTAGCTTCTCGGCTACGGTTTCGCCCACGTAGCGGATACCCAGCCCATAGAGCACTCTATCAAACGGCACCTGCTGGCTTTGCGCCAGCCCGGCCACCAGCCGCTGCACCGATTTTTCGCCCAGGCGCTCCAGCTGGGCCAGCTCGGCGGCCTTGGCGGGCAGGTCGTAGAGGGAAGCTGCGTCCGTCACCAACCCTAAGTCAAAGAAACGACCGACGGTTTCGGCGCCCAGGCCGTCGATGTTCAGCGCCTTGCGCGAGACGTAGTGCTCCAGCTTGGCTTTCAGCTGGGGCGGGCAGCCCCGGTCATTGGGGCAGCGGAAGTGTGCTTCACCCTCGGGCCGCACCAGCGGCGTGCCACAGGCCGGGCACTCGGTGGGGTAAACAATGGGTTCGGCCTGGGCGGGCCGGGCGGCTACATCCACGCCCGTAATCTTGGGAATGATTTCCCCGCCTTTTTCCACAAAAACGGTGTCGCCCACGCGCAGGTCGAGGGCGGCAATCTGGTTGGCGTTGTGCACCGAAGCGCGCTTGACGATGGTGCCGGCCAGGGGCACGGGCGTGAGTAAGGCCACCGGCGTGACGGCCCCGGTGCGCCCTACCTGGTACTGAATGCCCAGGAGTTGGGAGCGGGCAGCCTCGGCCGGGTACTTGTACGCAATGGCCCAGCGTGGACTTTTAGCCGTGAAGCCCAGCACTTCCTGCTGCTGCAGGTCGTCTACTTTTATCACGATGCCATCGGTAGCTACCGGCAACTCGAACCGCGCTTTCTCCCACTGATGAATGAAGTTTAGTACTTCTTCGATGGACCCGCACAAGCGCCAGGTATCGGATACTGGCAGGCCCCACTGCTTCAGGGCGGCGAGGGCGGCGCTGTGGGTGGGAAAATCGGTGCGGCGCGGGCTAAGGTAGCTGTAGGCGTAGAAGCGCAGCCGGCGGTTGGCCACCTGAGCCGAGTCCTGGAGCTTGAGCGTGCCCGAGGCGGCGTTGCGCGGGTTGGCCAGCAGGGCTTCGCCATTTTGCTCACGCTCCTGGTTCAGGTCGTTGAAAACGGAAAGCGGCATGAAGATTTCACCGCGCACCTCAAAATCCTGGGGTTGGCCGGGTGCCGGGCGCAGGTGCAAAGGCAGGGTTTTGATGGTGCGCACGTTGCTGGTTACCACGTCGCCGCGGGTACCGTCGCCGCGCGTGACGCCGCGCGTGAGCTGGCCATTCTCGTAGGTCAGGCTCATGGCTACCCCATCGAACTTCAGCTCGCACACATACTGGTAGGAGGCACCTTCGAGGCCCCGGCGGACCCGCTCATCAAACTCCCGCAAGTCGGCCTCAGAATAGGTGTTGGCCAGGCTGAGCATGGGAAAGCGGTGCTCTACCGTAGGAAACTGCTTGGTGATGGTGCCGCCCACGCGCTGGGTAGGCGAGTTGGCTAAGGCCAGTTCGGGGTACTGCCGCTCCAGCTCCTGCAGCTCCCGCAGCAGGGCATCAAACTCCTGGTCCGATACCTCGGAAATATCGTTCTGGTAATACTGGTAGTTGAGGTGGTGCAGCTGCTCGGTGAGGCGCTGGATTTTCTGCTGTATGGCGCTCAAGTCGGACATAGAAATGAAAGGCAAGGGGGCGGCGGGATAAGTCTGCAAGTACGGCAACCACGCGGTTACGGCCCAAAAAAAGAAGGGCCCACCAAAGCGGTGGGCCCTTCTTTTAGAAAAACAGAGTAGCAAGCGTTAACGCACCAGCACGCCGTCGGCCATAAAGCTGAGCTGAGTTTCGGGCTTGGTAATGGCGGCAATTTCCTTGGCCGATTTGCCCCCGTCCTTGGCGTAGTGCTGGAGCTCATCCACGGGCACTTCGCGGCGGTGCGCCCAGCCTTCTACCACCACGGTTTTGCCGGCTATGTCCTTGGGCACAAAGAAGGCGTAGTCGCGAAACCGCACGCGCATGGTTTGCTTTTCGGGCAGCTGCATGGTCAGCCAGCAGCCCTTGGCCTGGCACACGGCGTCAGTGGTGCCTACCAGCTTCACGCGGGCCGAGTCGCGAGAACCCAGCAGCTTGGGCAGCTCAGCCACGGCTACGGCACCATCCGCGGTAATGGTTTCCCCAAAAGTGTTGGCGGGCTTTTCGGGCTGGGGTGCGGTGGCCGCATCAGGTTTGGTGGTTTCCTGGGTAGTAGTCGGGCCCGACTGGCAGGCAGCCAGGAAGAGTCCCAGCAGGTAAATGGGCAGGCGTTTCATATCGACGGGCAAGAAGCAGGTGCAGCCAGCAAGTTAAGATAAAACCCGGTTGCGCTCAATACCCCTGCTTAGAGCGTATTAAAGCGTACGGCGGGCCAGTACGCTGGTGCTCTGGAGCTTGTTGTTCTTATCGTACACCTCCGTGCGGATCAAACCCACGCTCGGGTTGTAAAAATCCACGACGCGTTGCGTAGTCCGGCGGACGATGTCGGGTTTGGGCTGCACGGCGGCTTCCCGCTCCGATTCTACTTTATAGCAGGCAAAGGAGCCCGCCGGCACCGTTATCGTCTCCTGAGCGCCCACCACGCGCCGGTTCTGTACCCGCGTGTACACCTTGGCAATGTCTACCGCCGAGCTGCGTACTTCCGTTACGATACCGCCCGTAGGCAGACGGGTACCGGCGGCGGGCTGGTGCGGCCAAGCAATAGGCGTAGGCGCATCCGTGAAATACCGGTCGCGAAAGGAGCGGAGGTTGTCGAACTCCAGCTCGGCGGTGCCATCCGTAAAGGCCGTATCCTGGCGGCAGCGGAAGGTGAGGTCCTGCTGGTGAAGCAGCTTGCCGTCGGCATCATAGCGGCCGCTCTTCAGGAGTACCGTAGTGGTTTTTACCGTGCCTTTTTTATTGGTTTCCTCCCCAAACCCAACCACGCGCTGGCGCAGCTCACCCAGGGCCTTGCCGTTGGCGTCAGTAAGCGCATAAAGCAGCTCGCTGGAGCTGGTCAGCCCAAAGGGGTGAGCACAGTCGGGGGCCGCGCCCGAAGCCACGGGGGCCGCAGAAGCTGGGGCGGCAGCGACCGGGCTGGCTTGCGCAGGCGTGCCGGCTTCGGGCCGGGTAGCGGAGGAACTAGCGGAAGAGCAGGCGGCACCAAAGAGCAAAAAAGCCGGTGCAAGCAGGGAGAAACGAGCGTACATGGGTAGCAGGATAAAGCGCAGCTTTGCTGGCATTGCCCCACATACGCAAATCCCGCTATTTAGATAAAGCTCCTCGGTAGAGAGTAACTTCCCCGGGGTGGGTTGCGTTTGCTGCTGGCAGGCCGTAGTTTGCACCCCCGCGGCACAGGGCCGCCTTTCCACCCGATTTACCTCCCTCTTGTATGGCTGACTCTTCCGCTGCCTCCGCTAACTGGGCCGACATGGCCGCTTCCCTGCTTTCGAAACTCTCCGGGGGCGTGGAACTGGGGTGCACCTTCGACCAAATGGAAGTGCAAGTGCCCAACGCCCAGAACCCCCAGGGGGCCCCCAGCACCTGGCGCATCAACGGCTCGGTGCGCATCCGTACCCGTGGCGAAAACCCGCCCGCCGCTACCCCGCCCGCCGCTCCAAAACCCGCACAACTTGGCTAAGGGCCTTGATATCGAAGCCCGGCTGGTCATTTCCCGTGGCCGCGACGATATTCAGATTGCGGCCTCAGGAACCTACCTCATCGTGAATATTCCCAGCCAGCGGGTGCTTGATGAGTTGACGGCCGGCGACAAAACGGCGGCACCCAAAGCGCCCAAGCCCCCCGGCACGCCCAACGCCTTACAGCAACTGAACATGCTGGCGCTACGCCTCGGCTTGGTGCTGGACTTGCGGGTGGCCGGCAAAACCTACGTGACCTTCGGGACGGGACGTAGCCCCAAGATTACGTTCAACGCTGTGCTGGGCAAAATAGGCTCTTTTTTTCGTAGTGAATAACCGAAAAATACCATAGCCCCGGCCTGGTTTTTACGTATCTTGGCAGGTAAGCCCACGCTGGAAAAAAAAGGTTTTGGTCCGAATCAAAATGCTGGTCGGCAGGGTTACGAGTAAGTACGCCTTTTGCTGCGTTTCCCATGAGCCCCGAACAACCCGACAAGCATCGTCCCAACACCGTAGGCGCCGGACAGCCCGCCTCTACTTTTTCCCGTATGGAGCGCGTCCCGCCGCTGCTCCTTATTCTGTATCTGAGCATTGGCGCGGTAGGCGTCCTGTTTGCCGTGCTGCTTGGGGCCTACCTGTACACGCGTCTGCGCAGTGGTATTCCACTTGGGCTTTATGCGCTGCCGCGGGTGTTTTCCCTGAGCACCATTGCCCTGCTGCTCAGTAGCTATACCCTCAGCCAGGCTCCGCGCCTTTACCAGGCTGATAACCTGCCTGGGTTGGTGCGCTGCCTTGGCGCCACGCTGCTGCTCGGGCTTCTTTTCACGGGCTTGCAGGCCCTGGGCTGGCAGCAGTTGTTGGTGGGCGGCGCAACGTTCACCGGGGAAGCCAGTGCCACGTACATCTACCTGCTTTCGGCCCTGCACGTGGTGCACTTGCTGGGCGGGGTGCTGTTTCTTATGTCGTTGCTCTGGCGTGCCCACCATGCCAGCCGGGATGGGGTGCGCACCCTGTTTTTTATCCGGAACCCGTACCGCCGTTTGCAGCTTCGGATGCTGGGAATTTACTGGCACTTCATTGATGGTCTCTGGCTGGTGATGTTCGGGCTCTTCCTGTTTTTTTACTAATTGGCCAGCATTAAAACAATGCCTCTCCACCCAAGCTGCCAGCTGAGTGGGGAGGCATTGTTTTAATCATAGGTTGGCGCTTACCGGGCAATGGTGATGGTGCCCTTAAACCGCGTCTTGTTGGTAAACTCGATGAGGTAATAGTACACGCCTTCCGGCAGGCCGCCGCCGTCCCAACTGAAGCTGCGGTTTTGGGAGCGGTACACCTGGGTACCCCAGCGGTTGAAGATTTTGATGTCGCCAAACCGGTTATTGCAGAGGTCGGGCGGCAGCACGTTGCCGAGTTCAAACCGGTTGTTTTTACCGTCGGCGTTGGGGGTGAAAATATTGGGCGGTAGGAAAGCCGGGGAAGCCGGCCGCAACACTTCAAAGCGTACCGTCTGTTGCCGCGGCTGGGGCCGGCAGGTGCTTTCCTGCAAGGTAAACGTCACCTCCAGAGGCTGGTTCTCCAGGGCGGCGCAGGTGGCCTCCCAGCGGAAGGTGCCGGTCGCTTTGCCCCGGCCATCCTGGTGCGTAAACTGCATGCCCATGCTGGCCAGGTCCATGTTCTTACCGGCGGCCGTCATGGTCAGGTCATTGGGGTCGGCGTCGGTGCCCAGTAGGGTAGCCTCGTAGATGCCGCCCAGGGGCAGCGTAACAACTACCGGCGGCGCCTCCGGCACCGGGGAGGAAGTCGGGAAGGTAGAAGTGAGTTCCGGGGCCTCGTTTTCGTATTCTACCACAATGGGTATGACAAGCCGCTGAGTCTGGACGGCGTAACATTCCGAGGTGGACGTGAGCAGGAATTCAAATTCGTGCAGGCCCCGGTCGATGGCGGCGCACGGAACCGTCCAGGAAAAGTCTCCACGCACTTCTCCGGCGGACGTTGTAAGGCCGAGCGTGGCGCCCAGCGGAGCGGCCTCAAAGCCCAAGCCCCGCATGGTAAGGCTAAGCTGGTCCTGATCCGGGTCCTGGCCGATGGCGGCAAATTTCACCACGTCGCCGGGGTGCACCCGCAGCGGCAACTGCGCCGTAGTCAGTAAGGTGGGCGGCTGATCGGGCGGCGCGGCGGCGGAGAAGGCTACGCGGACAGTATCCAGCTTAGGCAGACTGCAGCCGTTGTCTGCTACAATAAATTCGAGCTGGTAGACTTTGCCCTGGGTATTGAAACACTTGGGAAAGCACACCGTGGAAACCAGCACATCGGGGTTGCCCGGCGAGCGGACAGTACCCGTCGTGACGGTGGGCGTGGGCAGCTTCTCGGAAAAGTTGACGGCCCGCATGCTTAACTTGAGGCGGGAGGCGGCATCCGGGTCGGTAAAACGCAGCTGAAAGCACCGGGCTTCGCCGGCTGCAAATGCCAGGGTGCCCGTGGGCGTGTGCGGCAGCACCTGGCCCTGGGCCTCTACCTGCAGCTGGGGTGCCTGGTTACGCGGACAATTGATGATGAGCATCTGAAAATCCCGGCGCACTTCCCCGATTTTCACCCCGTTGCGGTATTCCGAGCATTTGATGCCAAAAACGAACAGCCCCAGCTCCGTGGGGAGTACTTCCAGCCGGCCCGTCTGGGCATCGATGCGCAGGTTGGGCGTGCCGGGAATCTGCTTATCCTCGCTCAGGCCAGTTCGCCACCGCACGAGGGAGTAAGGGGCGGAGGCCGGCCGGTCGGGTTTGGGGTCCCCGGAGGTGCTGTGCCCATTCAGCGGCGTCACCATCTCATATACCAGCTGGTCGCCATCCGGGTCCTGGCCACCAAAATCATAGTAGAACAGTTCCCCTTTGCAAGCGTAGTCGCTCAGAGGGGGAAATAAACTGGGGCTGGAATTGCGGAAGGCTTCGCCGTTCGCCTGCACCACGCCCGGAAACTCTACGAGAAACGCTTGCCCGGCGGCGCCGGGGTTCTGAATGTTGGCAATTACCCGGTTGCGGCAGCACCGCTCCACGGTAGCATAGTAGCCATTGAGGCTGCGATACTGCTTGCGGTGCAGCACCAGCTCACGGGCGTATATCAGCCGCCGCGTGGTTAGGCTGGCATTTGAGCACGCAGGGTCTGAGTAATCAACCAGGGTATTCTGCAGCAGGGGCAGGGGCAACTCCTCCACGAAGCGGTTAGTGCCTTTCTCGTAGATAGCGGCCGTCAGGCTCTGATCCAGCGCCCCGGGGTCCCCATTCACGGCATCGAAATACACGACTAGGTTGAGCACGTACGTACTGTCCCGCAAGTGCTGCATTCCCATTTCGCCCCCCACAATATGTGTTGCGTAGCTGCGGCCCGGAAGTAGCAGCAGGCAGCAAGCCCACACCAGCAGTATCAGTCGAATCATGCCCTTGCAGTTGGTAGAATACAAAGCAAGATAAGAGGTTCCGCTGCTGGGTACACCATTGGTTTTTCAGAACCCAGAAAGTTTAGTGCGTATTTTGGCGGCACATATCCTGGATGTAATTCCCCTGCCCACCCATGAAACAAACCCTACTGTATTTGCTGGCCCTGCTGCTGCCTGCTCCCTTGGCCCAGGCGCAGCTGGCTACGCCCGCCCCCGCCACTGCCAATCTGAACGTTAGTACCGCCGACCTCTGCGCCGCTTCCCACGTGCGCCAGGCTCTGCGCCAGCCCGCCACCACGATTGCGCACCGCCAGCAAATGGACCGCTACGATGTGAAATACTACAAGCTGGATCTGAGCCTGGAAAACAACTCCCGCAACGTGGCGGGCCATACGTGGATGCGGGCGCGCAACGGCAACACCACGCTGGAGACCATGGCTTTCGAGCTTTTCTCTACTTACGTCATCGACTCGGTGGTAGTGAACAAGCAGAAGGCCACCAGTATCCAGCGGGCCAGCGGCGACGTAACGGCCACCCTGAAAACGGCTGTAGCCCCCAATACGCTCTTCGACGCGCGCATTTACTACCATGGTACGGCGCCTAATACCGCCAACCAAGTGCTGGCCGGCAATGCCCTGGATACCAGCCTGACCCCAGCCGGGACCAGCGTGACGTGGAGCCTGAGTGAGCCGTTCAACGCCTACGAGTGGTTTCCCTGCAAGCAGGTGCTCACCGACAAAGCCGACTCCTCGGATGTGTGGGTAACTACCTCCAAGGTGAATAAAGTGGGCTCGAACGGCATACTGGAGCGAGTTACGCCTATCTCCGCCACTAAGCACCGCTACGAGTGGAAGTCGCGTCACCCCATTGCCTACTACCTCATTTCGGTGGCCGTATCGCCCTACGTGGAGTACGTGAACTACGCCCAGCTGGCCAGTGGCCGTAAAGTGCCGGTGCTGCACTATGTGTATAACCAGAGCACGCTTGACGCCAATAAAACGGAAATAGACCGCACCCCCGGCTTTATCGAAAATTTCTCCAGCCTGATCATCGACTATCCCTTCGCCGACGAGAAGTATGGCCACTCCATGGCCCCGATTGGGGGAGGCATGGAGCACCAGACCATGACCACCCAGGACCGGTTCACCTTCACGCTCACGGCCCACGAGCTGTTTCACCAGTGGTTTGGCGACAACGTGACGTGTGCTTCCTGGGAAGATATCTGGCTGAACGAAGGCTTTGCTTCTTATGGGGAGTACCTGTCCCTGGCCCGGTTTTCCTCGCCGGCCGCCGCCCGCCTCTGGATGGACGATGCGCACACGCGCGCCATGGCCAGCGCCGGGGGCTCCGTACGGGTGCCCGATACCACCAGCGTGGGTCGTATCTTCAGCTCCCGGCTAAGCTATAAGAAAGGGGCCGCCGTTGTGCATATGCTGCGCTACCTCGTGCAGGACGACGCCAAGTTCTTCGGCGCCCTGCGCACCTACCAGACTACCTTCGCCGACAGTACCGCCCGCACCTCCGACCTGCAGAAAATATTTGAGGAGGCCACGGGCCGCTCCCTGACGGACTTCTTTGCCCAATGGTACGCTGGGGAAGGCTACCCCACGTTTGCGGCCGAGTGGAAGCAGGCCGGTGGCAACCTGCAGATTCGTACCACGGAAACCGTTTCAGCCCCGTTCATCACGCCCTTCTTCGATACCGAGTTGGACTACCGCATCACTACCAGTGCGGGCAGCCAGACCATCCGGCTGCGCCAAAGCAAGGCCGTAAGTGAGTTTGTGGTGCCCATCACTGGCACCGTAGTAAGCATAGAGCTGGACCCCAACCAGTGGGTACTGAACGGGGCGGGCTCCGTAGTGCGCAACGACAACCTGGTGCTGGCTACCCGGGGCCACGCGGCCACGCGGCCGGTGCTGGTGTACCCCAACCCGTGCGAGGAGTCACTGGCGGTGCAAGACCTGCCGGCAGGCCAGTGGCGGGCCGAAGTAACCGACGCGCTTGGCCGGGTAGTGGTGCGACAAGGAATATCGGCTACCCGGGCCCAGGTAACTACCCAGGCGCTGGCGCCTGGTCTCTACCACCTCACGCTCACGGCCGAGAAGGGGGATGAGGTACGCCGGGCTCGGTTTGTGCGCCGCTAGCACGCACAACTGCGCGCATGAAAAAGCCCGGCCTGTTAGGGGCCGGGCTTTTTTATGCGCGGTAGTAGCTTTTGATTCTTGCCTGGGTAGCCTCGGTGGGGGGCGGCTGGTTGAACACGGTATCCAGCAGTTCGGCAAAGGGACGGGGCGTAGTAAAAATTTCGTCCTGAAAGGGGTTGCTGAAAAAACGGATAAACCCCGGCTGCCCGTTGATGAGTACCAGGTCGACGACGACGTTGCCGAAATGCTGCTGGCAGCGCCCCGTGTGAGTGCAGCTGCGGGGCTTCGGCTTCAGAAAGTGCTTAAGAACCGTTTCCGTGTACTCCGGATGATGGCGCACACGCTGGTCGGAGGTAGAGGCATTGTAGCCCAGGGGCAGGGTTTGCTCGGCAATGTAATCGAAGAAGTGCCGGAAGTTGCCAGGCCCGATAGACGGGTCGTAAAACAGGATGGCGCCTTCCCGGCTATCCTCCTGCAGCAGCTGGACCCGCAGGCCCGCCCGCGAGAGGTGGGCTTTGCGAAAGTGGTAAGCTTTATAGTAGGGCTCCAGCCAGTTTAAGTACATCTGGTCCCGTACCCACTGCACATGGCGTTGCTCCTCCTTGGCCGTGCGAACCAGGGGGCGCCAGCTGTCGGTAGCCGGAGAAGGAAATAAACGTTGAAGGAAAGAAGACAAGGAGTAGCGTGTTTCCGGAAAAAACATGGAGTAGCTAAAATAGTTTCTATAATGTCAGTGTAACCTCGTGCACTTGCCCCCGTTTTACATTCTTCAACCTTTCCTGAGGAAGTAGTTATGGCAACAACAGTACGCTCCCGTCAGCAGCTAAAACGGGCCTTGCTGGCAGAATGTGTGCACCTGCAGCAGCAAAAAGTGCATCATGCCCAGCAGGCAATGGAACAAGCGCAGGAAAGTGCCAATGAGCAGCCCAGCGCCAGCGAAGACAAGTTTGAGTCGTTTCGGGAGGCCTGCCACATCCAGCGGGAGCTGTTTGCCCGCCACTGGCAGGAGGCGCAGCGCAACTTGCAGGTGCTGCAGCGCCTGCCCGACATAGCGGTGCCGGCTGGCAGCATCGGCCTGGGTGCCGTGGTGGTAACCAACCGGTACACGTATTTCATTGCCGTCAGTCTGGGCGAAATTCAGCTTGAGGGGGAGAAATACTGCGTGATGTCGCCTTTTTCCCCGTTGTTTCTGGCCATGGCCCCCCATGCCGTGGGCGACACCTTCTCGTTTCGGGGGCAGAGCTACTCCATCCAGGAGGTATTCTAGCGCGGCCGCCTCAGGGCAGGCGTTTCCAGCGGTGGGCACTACCGATGAAAGAGAAGCCGATGTAGCCTTTCACTTCCAGCACATCTTTCTGCAGCATGCGCAGGTTGCAGGAGTACGTGCGCCCATTCGTGGGGTCGTAGATACTGCCATTGGTCCAGCGCTCCTCGCCATCGTAGCGAAAATGCTGCATAATCACGAGGCCTTGCAGAGGTTTGCTGCGCCGCTCGGGGTCGGGGTTGTGGGCATCGGTGAGGGGCTGGCCCGTGGGTGTAGCCGCAGTGCGCAGCCACACCAGCTTACCGCATATTTCTTCTCCGCAGCGGTAAAGCTCCACGTGGGTTTCGCCTTGGTCATCGGCCCAGACACCGAGCGGGGAATACTGCTGCGAAGCAGCCGGCACCGCCGCCGCCACCCATAAGAGCAGAGAGAACAAAAGCGTTTTCACAAGCTGGCCGATAAAACGTGAGCAGACACCGGGTGGGCCCGCCAAGATAAAAAAATAGCGACGCCCGGGCAGAGCGTCGCTACGAAAATGGGGAAGGGAAGGTTCCCGGACTATTTCACCCGCGTCCAGTTCTGGGAGCGGCCAATCAGCGAAAAGCCAATGTAGCCTTTTACCTCCATGCTGTTGGCGCTATTCATTTTCATGTAGCAGGAGTACGTTTTGCCGCTTTCCGGGTCGTAAATTTTACCGTCGTCCCATTTGTTGTCATCATCGTACTCGAAGCCCTGCATGAACACGAGGCCTAAGCGAGGACGGTTCCGCAGCTTGGGGTCGGGGTTCTGGGAGTCGGTTTTGGGTTTGCCGGTTTTAGGGTCGTTAGGCACGGTTAGCGTTACAATCTTGCCACATAGCTTATTACCGCACTGATAGATTTCAAACGTGGCTTTTTTGTCCTCGTTGGTCCAAATACCTAGTGGGGACAGTTTCTGGGCTGAAGCCAGCGAAGAAAGACCTAACACCAGGGCCAGACAGAAGAAGAGTACTTTTTTCATGAAGAGGGGGAAGATGGGTTTTGGGGAAAATATAAGGAAACTCTACTACAACGTAAGCAAAAACCAGTGCTTTGCTGGGTGGGGTGTTTGCAAGTTTGGGACCAACCCTGCGCGCAGAGTCACTAGCCAAAAAAAAAGCTGCTGATCCTCAGGTGACTGTCCTTAAAATTGCATTAAGACCCTAAAAAAAGGCTATTTCGTTTTGAACCTTCGGGTGGGTTTTTAACTTTACCAATCAGTAGTGAGTACTACGGCTCCGGCCAAGCAGCCCTAAGGTGCTGGGAAGCGCGGTCGGGGAGATGTCGAACGTAAAGAAAGGAGGTACACAATGTCTAGTAGTCCCAAACAAATCCTGCCAAGCCTGTCGAATGTAGTCCGCCTCACCGCCGGACGCGCTTAACAACAGCTTTCGCGCGGAAAACAGCCCTATTTGGCTTTTTCCCGCATTCTGGCAAGGTCTTACACAAAGATGACGGGGCTGTACCCCAGACTCGCCGCTTGGTAAGATTTGAAGGATTAGATGCCCGGTTCGCCCAGCAGCCCTTTTGAAGGAACTGCATAGGCGGCCGGGCATCGTTCGTTTGTGCCAGGCTGCGAACTAGTGGCAGCTAATGGGAAAACCAAGTATCCAAGCCCTACAACACGCGCCGGATGGCCATGAAGCGCCGCTCATAGTCGGTGTTTTCCACTTCGCTGATTTTCACTCCCGACTCCCGGCGCGCCGATGACGAGTGAATAAAGCGAATAGGCTCCCCCTTTTTAGAAAGCACGATGCCCGCGTGCCCCGGGGTAATGGAGGTGCTTGCTGTGCCCGTAAACACCACAATATCCCCGCGCTGGGCTTCGGTGCGGGGTACTTCCCGGCCCGTAGCAATAAGTAAGGCGGTAGAATGGGGCACTATAATGCCGTAGCGGGCATACACATAGCTCACAAACCCGGAGCAGTCGAAACCCGTTTCGGGTTTGATGCCGGCGTATAGATAAGGCGTGCCCAGCTGCTGCAGGGCAAAGCGCACAATACTATCGGCTTTGGCCGGAGCCCCGGCGGGTAGGCTGGCGCGCCGCTTAGGGGGCGTAGCGAAGAAAAAGGCCGTATCAGTAGCCGCCCGGCGCTCAGCTACAACCTGTATCGGGGTAGCTTCCTGCAGCTGCTTTGGTGCTGACGTACGCCCCCGGAACAGCCAGGTGCCCAGAATGGCGGCAGCCAGGACGAAGAAAGCACTCCATACAATACGCATTGGGAAAAGGCCGCCGAGATATGACCGACTGCCTGCGTAACTAACGGCGCAGCTTTGCTGCGGGTTCGTAAAATGCCCTGCGGGGCAGGCATCAGGCGCGTAGGAGCTAAAAAAACCGCCTAATTTGCAACCCTGGCGTTCTGGTTCCGTCCGCTAGCCAATCTTCTCTCTTACCCTTTTTTCATGCTCCACCGTTTTCGCTTTAGCTTTTTCCTGCTCTTTGGGTTGCTGGTGCCCGCAGTAGCCGCGCTGGCGGCACCCACGCTGCGCTACACGCTGGCGATGCCGGCGCCCCAAACCCACTACTTCGAAGTTGATGTTCAGCTAAGTGGCTTCAGCAAAGCCTACACCGATGTGAAGCTGCCCGTATGGGCGCCCGGCTCTTATCTGGTGCGCGAATTTGCCAAGAACGTAGAAGGCTTTGAGGCCCGCGCCGGTGCCAATAAGCTGACCGTCGAGAAAATCAACAAGAACACTTGGCGCGTTTTTCACCCCAAAGCCAAGGACTTCAAGGTGCACTACCGCGTGTATGCCTACGAACTGTCGGTGCGGACCAGCTTCCTGGACGCCTCGCACGGGTACGTCAATGGCACCAGCGTATTCATGTACCCTGCTGAAAACAAAGACTTGGCCAGCACCCTCACCGTGCAACCCGCTCCGGGTTGGACGCAGGTGAGTACTAGCTTGCTGCCGGCCGCTGGGGGCGTACCTCTCACGTTCCGGTCTTCGTCCTACGATGAACTGGCCGATTCTCCCATCGAAATCGGTAACCAAAAGGTGCTGCAGTTTACGGCTAACGGTACCCCACATACCGTAGCCATGTACGGCGCCGCCCAATACGACGAGGGCCGCCTGCTGGCCGATTTGCAGCGGGTATGCGAGGAAGCGCACCGCGTGGTGGGCCAGAACCCGCTGGACCGTTACGTGTTCATCGTGCATAACATTGAGCGGGGCACGGGTGGTCTGGAGCATTTGTACTCGACCACGCTGTCGGTTTCGCGCAATGCCTATAGCACGGAAGCCGGCTACAAGGGCTTCCTGGGCCTCGTTGCCCACGAGTACTTTCACCTCTGGAACGTCAAGCGTATCCGCCCCGTGGCCCTCGGCCCGTTTGATTATGACCGCGAGAACTACACGCACATGCTGTGGGTGAGTGAAGGCTTCACGGAGTATTTCTCGAACCTGATAGTGCAGCGCGCCGGCTACAATACACCCCAAGGCTACCTGGCCGATTTGTCGAACAGCATTACGCGTGTGGAAAATACTCCGGGCAACAAGGTGCAGCCCGTATCTGAATCCAGCTTCGATGCCTGGATCAAGTACTACCGCCGGACCGAAAACTCCAACAACTCCGAAATCAGCTACTATGACAAAGGCGAACTGGTAGGTGCCATGCTGGACCTGATGATCATTCACGAAACCAAGGCCCAGAAAAGCCTCGACGACGTGATGCGCTACCTGTATACGCGCTATTACCAGCAGCTAAAGCGCGGGTTTACCGATGCTGAGTTCCAGGATGCCGTGGCGAAAGTGGCGGGCCGTCGTTTCGACGAGTTCTTCCGCACCCGCGTGTACGATGTGCAGACTCTGGACTATCAGACTACCCTCGGTTATGCCGGACTGAAGCTGGTGACCACGCCCGTGACGCAAGACGCAGCCCTGGGTGCCGAGTTTGGCACTACCGGCGGAAAAATCACCGTGCGCACCGTAGCCCGCGACGGCAGCGCCTGGCAAGGCGGCCTGAACGTAAACGACGAAGTGCTGGCTCTGGATGGCGGCCGTATCTCCGACGACCCCAACAAGCTGCTCACGGGCCGCGCCCCTGGCAGTGTGGTACGCATGCTGGTCGTGCGCGAAGGACGCGTGCAGGAAATTACTTTTCCCTTGCTGCCCAGCGCCGCCCAGCGCTACCGCATTGAGTCGGCTGGGAATGCCACGGCCGAGCAGCAAGCGGTATTAAACAAATGGCTGCCCGTACGGAATTAACGAACCACAGTCAATAAGCAAAAAGGCCGACTACGTAAGTAGCCGGCCTTTTTCGTGCCGCTTGGGAACCAATGGAGGAGCGGTTAAAGCGGCTGCGCGCCCAGGGCTGCGGCTACATTTACCCGGCCCCAGCCGAAGGAGGAGCTGCGGGCCGCGCGGTTGCTGCTGGCCGCTACCAGTCGTCCCATAATTTGTGTCCGGGTTTCGTTGGGGTACTGGGCCCACACCAGCGCGGCCATGCCCGCCATGCTGGCCGTAGCCACCGATGAGCCGCCCACGGTGGAAGGAGCATCACCACTCTGAGCCAGCGTTAAAGCGCGCAGGTTGTTGCTGCGGCGCTGCATCACCACGGTGAATTCCACGTCGGAGCCCACGTGGCACTCATCACAGCGCGTAGCCAGGTCGTCTTTTACGCCCGTTACGGCTACGGCCTCAGTAAGTGAGGCCGGGTAGATGACCCCAACCCAGCCCGCCGACCAATCAAAGGAAGTGCCCGCGGCGCAGAAAATAAGTTTTCCCTTGCCGTAGGCGTAGCGGATGGCTTCCGTCATCTGGGAAGAGGACGTTAGGCGCCCCATGCTCATGCTGATGATGCGAACATCCGCGCGGTTGGCGGCCAGCAGAAAGGCGTTGGCAACGCCTTGCACCTCGCGGCTGGCATCCAGGAAGACGTCCTCGGCGGCCCGGATGGTTATCAGGTTGGCATTGTAGGCTACCCCCACAGCGTTGCCATCCGTACCGCGCGGAGCCGCGGCTGCCCCGGCCATGCTGGTGCCATGTCCGCAGCCGTCGTTCGGGGTTTCGGCGCTGCCATAGGGAATGCCGAAGATGGAGTTGCGGGGCAGCGTAACGAGGCGTTCCACGGTGCGCCCCGAACTCAGGCCCTGGTTGAAGGGCGAGCCCAGGTTTTCCTGCGCATCGGAAGAGCCCGTATCAATGACCACCAGCTTGATGCCGCTGCCCGTGCTTTGGCTCCAGGCACTCCGGATACCGTGGTACTGGTCGGCCTGGTGCCAGGAGGACTTGCTGCCATTGCTCAACACAGTGTAGTCGGCGCCTTCCAGCAGCCCGGCCGTTGCTGTGTTGCTACCACAGCCGGAGGAGCTGAGGGTGGAGGCGGTGCCGCGCGCGGCGGCCCGGGTGCTGCCGGGCTCATAGCCCATGGGCTCGGCGTAGCGCACCAGCCCCGAGGCCCGCAACCGGCGGATGGTGCCAAGCTCCTGCACACGGACCGTGACAACGGGCAAGGCATTCGGCTCAAACACCAGCAGCTTTTCCAGGGTCAGGTCCGGCTGGGTTTTGCGTTCCTCGGCCAGAATAAGATCCAGCACCTGCTGACGGGCCGCCTCCCAGCGGGGGAGAAGGCGGGCATCGGCGGGCAGGCTGTGCGCCCCTTCCCGGCCCAGGGGCTGGTACCCCACGGAAAGCACGTGGTCGGAGCGCAGCAGGGCACTCCACACCACGTTGGCCGGGGCTTGGTTCCAGTTGTAGGATCCTGTTTTCCGGAGCTGCGTCCAAATTTCGTTGTCCAGCTGCTGGCTGGTCAGGGCCGTGGTGGGCTCGGCAGTGGGTTGGGGCTCGAGCCGGGCTTGGTCGGCCTCGTGCTGACAGCCGGTAAGCAGCAGCGCTACAAGCGCCGCAGGAGCTAGGGTAAGACTACGCATCATGGGGGTGGGTTTGGTTGAGAAGAGCGTTGAAAGAATAAGGGAAACAAAATCTTGCTTAAATTCAACTATAAACCGGTGTAACACTTTGGCATTTACGCCGGATACGCCCTGCCCAGCAGCCGAAAAAGCCCCGCTGACGCTCAGCGGGGCTTTTTCGGCATGCCTACTATGTATGGTTTGGGTACTACTGCACGCGCTGCAGCGACACTTCCCGCACCGGCGTAATCACCAGCGGCACCTTTTCTACTTTCACGGAGGAAGTGTCCAGCCCAAAGTACTTGTCTTCGGAGGCAATAAACTGCTTGATGTAGAAGTACGCCTGCATCACCAGCTTTTCCACCCAGGGAAAGTCATTTTCTACCGACAGGAATTTCTCCAGCACCACAAAGCGGAAGTCGCCGGTAACGTGCTGCTTGCTCAGGGATTCGTAGCGGGAGGTAATATCCACTTCCTTGTTGCGCACCAGGTCTTCCACCACTTTGCGGAAGTACAGGTTGATGCGCTGCTCCACCCGGAAACCCAGCCGGAAGGTGATGCGGAATACGTCGTCGGGAGCCAGCTCCGTCACTTTGTACTCCATGGTATACGGCTCATCCGTGGTATCCACGTGCACGAACCAGTAGATATCGGCCCGCTTGGGGCGCTTCTGGAAGATGGAGTAGATGATCTTCGACTCGATTTCCGACTGTCGCTCGGCCGAGGACATAAATACCAGGTGGGTGGCGTACTTGGAAATGGATTCGTCGTTGCTGAGCTCCTTCAGGGCGTCGATATACGGCTCAATCTTCACGAACTCCGTGAGGCGGCGCTTGATGAAGTAGGCACGCAGCCACACGTACATCACCAAAATCAAGCACAGGCTGATGGCTACCGACACCCAGCCCCCGTGCGGGAACTTGATCAGGTTGGCAATCAGGAACGAACCTTCAATCAGCCCGTACACCATTAGAAACAGCCCCACCAGGGGCAGGGGCACCCGCTTGGCCCGCAGCCACATGGACAGCAGCAGCGTGGTCATGAGCATGGTGATGGTAATGGCCAGGCCGTAGGCGGCTTCCATGTGCTCGGAGCGCTGGAAGTATAGCACCACGGCAATGCACCCGAGCAGGAGCAGGCGGTTCATACTGGGCACGTACAACTGGCCTTTTACATTGGTGGGGTAGTTGAGGCGCACCTTGGGCCACATGTTCAGGCGAATAGCCTCGGCCACCAGTGTAAACGAGCCCGTGATAAGGGCCTGGGAGGCAATGATGGCCGCAATAGTGGCAATGCCAATGCCGATGAGCAGAAACCACTCGGGCATGAGGGAGTAGAAGGGGTTGCGGCCGGCCAGCTTTTCACCGGCGTGGGCCATTAGCCAGCCGCCCTGCCCAAAGTAGTTGAGCAGCAGGCAAAGCTTCACAAACATCCAGCTGATGCGGATATTGCCCTTGCCGCAGTGGCCCAGGTCGGAGTATAGCGCCTCGGCCCCGGTGGTACACAGGAACACCGCGCCCAGCAGCCAGAACCCGCCGGGCGTATTTACCAGCAGGTTGTAGGCATAATAGGGGTTGGCGGCTTTCAGGATTTCCGGGTGATGCACAATACCGTATACGCCCAGCACGGCCAGCATCGAAAACCACAGAAACATGATGGGCCCGAAGGCTTTGCCCACAATCTGGGTGCCGAAGCTCTGCAGCAGAAACAGGCCGCACAGGATGGCAATAACGATGTACATGGTAGGAATGCCCGGGTACACCGCTTCCAAGCCTTCAATGGCCGAAGAAACGGAAATAGGCGGGGTGATGACGCCATCGGCCAGCAGGGCCGCACCGCCCACAATTGCCACGGCCGACAGCCACGCCCCACGCCGCCTTACCAGGGCATAAAGGGAGAATATGCCGCCTTCCCCGTTGTTGTCGGCGTTCAGCGTGAGCAGCACGTACTTGATGGTGGTTTGCAGGGTCAGCGTCCAGAGTACGCAGGAAATGCCACCGTACACCAAATCCTGGGTGATGACGTCGGGCACAATGGCTTTCATCACGTACAGCGGAGACGTGCCAATGTCGCCGTAGATAATGCCCAGCGCAATCAGTAAACCCGCCGTGGATATGGCGGAGTGTCCGTGTTTGTCGTTCATACGGCGCAAAAAGTGGAATAGGGGCTATGCGAAAAAGCGCCCAAAGGTAGGCAAGGAAGCCGCAGTGGTGCAGCACCTTTTCGGAAAGAACAGTAGAGGTTACTCGCCCTCAGGCGGGGAAGGAGGTAGTGCCGCCAGCCGGGCGGCCTCCTCGGCGGCCCAGGCTTCGGCTGCCGCCTGCGCGGCCTCGTCGTGGCGGGCTTGGATGCGGCGGTTGAGTTCGGCAATAATCGGGTGCCAGGATTCGGCGGCGCCGGGCAGGGAAAAATACGCGGCCTCCCGGGCCAGGCGGTACAGGCGCAGGCGGTTGGTACCCCGCTGACCTATAATAAAAAGGACTGCTCCCAGAACAAGCCCAAGGACGGCGGGCATGGTGCGCAGCCAGAACTGCAGGTACCCCAGCGCAACTAGCGTAAAGACAAACCCACCCAGCAGGTACCACAGCAGCCAGCGCACGGGCTGGAGCTCGGCCCGCTCCAGCTCCAGCAGCAGAAAAGTCTGGCTGTGTACGCGCACCCGGTCGTGGCTTAAAGTCAGCCGGCCATCGGGGCTATGCAGCTCTGGGGCACGGTCGGGCAGAGGGGTAGCAGTAATTTCCGGCTCAGACATGGCACGTGTAGGCCCCGGTTGGGCAGTGCTGGTAGTCGTCCAGCGCGGCGAAATGCCGCTTGAGCCAACCGGGGCCGAATACACTAGTTGTTTACTTTCAGCAGCTCCACGTCAAAGATCAACGTCGAGTCGGGGCCGATGTCGCGGCCGGCGCCCCGCTTGCCGTAGGCCATGTCCGACGGGATATAGAGGCGCCACTTCGAGCCTTCCGACATCAATTGCAGAGCCTCAGTCCAGCCGGCAATAACCTGGTTTACGCCAAACGTAGCGGGCTGCCCGCGCTGGTAGGAGGAGTCGAACACGTTGCCGTTCAGCAGGGTGCCATGGTAGTGCGTGGTCACCTGGGAGCGGGGACCGGGCTTTTTGCCCGAGCCTTCCGTCAGCACTTCGTACTGCAGGCCGCTGGGCAGGGTGGTTACGCCGGGCTTGTTTTTGTTTTCATTCAGGAAGGCTTCGCCTTCCGCTTTGTTCTTGCTCATGGCAGAGGGGTCTTGGTTATCGTCTTCGGCTTCGGCACCGCCAAACTGGGCTTGCAGTTGCTGCATAGCGGCTTCAATTTGCTGGGGGCTGAGCTGGCTGGGCTGGCCGGCCAGGGCTTCCTTCATGCTGGAAGCCAGCACGTCGACGTTCAGATCGAGGCCCTGCTCAGAGAAGTTGCGGGCCATATCGCGCCCGATGATGTAGCTGATTTGCTCTTTCAAGCCGGTCAGATCCATAGATTCACAAGGTTGTGCCGGTGTAGGCTACGCTGGCGGCTTCATTAGGCCAGGGCCGTCTACACGGGCGGTGAGTAAAACAAGTGCAAGCACCCCCGCAGAGGTACTTCGGTGTGAAGTACCGAAAACCGCTGAGAATGGATGCGGTTTTTTTTTCAGGCCCGGCGTAAGCTGCTGATTCTGACCAGCGGTTTGTTTGCCCGTAAACCAAACAAACCCCACGGTAGGTGGGGTTTGAGGCAAGCGGGGCGCAAAAGAGAGCTTAGCAGAAGTGAAGCTCTTCCTCGTCGTGCAGGTCAAAAAATAGGTTCAGGTCGCGTACCTGGGCAGCAAGCAGGCCCAACGAGCCCAGGCCTCCCAGCAACAACAGCGAAGAAACGGCGGCAGTGCTCTTTTTCATGGCAAGTAAGGTAGTGTTGTGTAAATCAGTTTGTTGGTTGCAAAGGTAATACGCAGTTGTGAATGAATTGTTATGCAAGCATACTTAATTTATGATGCGTGTCAGTAGAACGCTACTCCTTCGCGCTTACAAACAGAGCAATATTGCCATGCAATCTTACGCAGCCGGATAGTCTTGATTTTCGGTTAATACCAGCAGGGAATACCCTCCGAGGGTTTTGGTACAGAACTTCGGATGCACGGCGTAGAGTCCTTCCCGCAGCCAGTGCAGCACGTGTTCCTTGCGGGTCTTGTTTTTGTAGACCGGCTCCGTGTACCGCTTGGCAACAACCTTAAAGCCGTACTCAGCCAGCACGCTCAGGATAAAGTCTTCCGTGAAATTGTGAATATGGCCTACCCGGGCTTTTGATTCCAGCAGCATCTGCTCCCGCAGCAACGACCACACCGACATATCCAGCGGAATATGAAACAGGGTGTAACGGGCCTTGCCCACGATGCCGCGCAGAAAGGCGAAATAGTCGGTGAGGTGCTCCAGCACGTCGATGACCAGCAGCAGGTCGAAGGGGGCCGGGAGTGTAGCCTGCGTCAGGTCGAGGTGCTCGAAGCGCAGTTGGGGAGTGGCTTTTGGCTGGGCAATGGCCAAGGCATCCAGGGAAATGTCGTAGCCCACAAACTGCGTGGCCGGGGGCATGTGCCGGGCCAGCTGCACCAGAATTTCTCCGCTGCCGCAGCCTACTTCGGCCACCGTTTGGTAGGGAACCGGGTGGTGGCGCAGCAGGCTAAGTATCCGCTCAGCTTTAAAAGGAGCATCCTCCTCGTGCCAGGTGGGGTTGTGGGAGAGGTAGGTAGCGTCGTTGTAAATATCTTTCATGCTTGGCAGAATGGCCTGGCAAAGTACGGCAGCGCTCGGCACAACCAGGCTGGTTCTTGGGGGTACCCCGGAGGAAAGCTACGGAGGCCCCTTCTCCTTATCATCCCCGGCCGTGAGGGGCTACTTTATTGTATTGACTTCTACCCGGCGGTTGCGGGCGTCGGGAGAGGGGTAGAGGGGGCGGGCGTCGCCGTAGCCAATGGTGCTGACCCGCTCGGGCGCTACACCGGCTTTCACCAAGTAGGCTTTCACGGCTTCGGCCCGCTGCTCCGAAAGCACCAAGTTTTTCTCTGGTTCGCCCAGGCGGTCGGTGTGGCCGGCTACCTGAAGTTTGAGGTCGGGGCGGGCCAGCAGCTCCGCGGCCAGCTGGGCCAAGGCTGGCTGGGCCTCGGGCAGCAGCTCAGCCGTGCCCTGCCGGAACAAAACTGTGGGCAGCACCAGGGGTGTGGCCGAGAGCAGGGGGGCGGGGCGCGTAGTATCGGGAGCGGCCGAAGCTGGCGGCGACACCGGAGCGGGTGAAGGCGCTGGTGCAGGTTTGGGTTGAGTGGCAGCGGTACCGTTTACCCGCACGGTAATAGGCACTACCGCGCTTTCGGGGGTGCGGTAATAGCCCTGCACTAGGTAAAACGTGGTGGTTTTGCTGAGTTTGGTGCGGTAGGTGTTACCCGTGGTCAGGGGCTGTTTTAGGCTGGCGTCGGCGTACCAGCGCACGTCCCGGCCCGATACGCGAATGGTCGTTTGGGTGGCCGCGGGCACCGACGCTGCCGATTTCAGCTTCACCCGATACAGCGAGAAAGAGCCATGGTCGCAAGTGCCTACCGGGTCGTAGGTGGCGCGGCCGATTAGCTTTTCCTGGGCTGCGTCATACGTAAACGTGATGGCGCCTGCGCACCAGTAGCTAAAAGGCGTGGCGCCCGTTTCATTGAGCTTGCGCAGGTGTTCGAGGCGGAACCCGGTGGCGTTGGCAGTGGCCCGTACCTGAAAGGTAACGGTAGTGCCGGGCTTGGCGCCCACTTCCTGGTAGAGTACGCCAAACAGCCCGCTGCCTTTGCCCCGCTGGAGTCGGAGCACGGTTGGCCAGTTGGCCTCCGGGGTTTTGGCATCCACCTCCACGCCCTGCCAGATTCCCGTCAGATCCTGCCCGGTAGCCGTTCCCGCCAGCACCAGCAGAAGCATTAGTCCACACAAGAAGCCTTTCATACCGCTAAATAAACTGGATTTGGCCATACAGTCCAGCGCACTGACTAATGGAGCCACCCCACCGATAAGCGTGCTACGGCCGTTGTTTGGCTGTTTACGCGTCCAGCAGGCGGCGGTGGTAGTTTACCTGGCCGAGATGGTAAGCCAAGTGGGTAGCCAGGTGCACCAGAAAGTACTCCGTCGTCATGGGGGCATCAAACACCACCTGGGGGTAGATTTGCTGAACATCGGCTTCGGACAAGCGCCCCAGGCTTTGATCGACCAGCAGGCGGGTTTCAGCCAGTTGCGCCAGCAACTCCGCCCGGGGCACGTAGCGGGCCGAAAACTCCTGGCTGCGCTGGCGCACGTAGGCCGCCCCACCCAGCTCGGCGCCAATGTACGTTTTGAGGTTGCCTATCAGGTGCAGGCAAAGGTTGCCGGCTGAGTTGGCAATGGCTTTATCGATTAGCCAGAGGTTTTGCTCGTTCTGGTAAAGAGTCACTTCCTCTTGCAGGCGAAGTAAGTCCCGGCTGAAAAGCCGGCGTAACGTTTCGGTTAGCATGCTGCAAACATAGAAAAACCCAGGTAGGGCCAAGTCGCTGTATGCTTAATGAAAGAGGTAAGCTGCGGCGGAGCGAAGGGGGGAAAGGGTGTGGGGGCTAGCGGCTGAGTTAGGAGGGCCGGCGCAAATGCGCGAAATGCGTCCCATATCGGCCGGGAGCAAGTGTCAATATATGAATTGGAGCACCGGGCCACCGGCCGTTGGCGTGCTTTGGCTCACTTCCCGGTCACCATGGCCCATGAAGCCTGCTCCTGTTCTTTCTTCACCGCTTATCTTTTTTCTATGGTCCGTTTACTACGTTTTCTTGTTGAACCTCTCGTGCTGCCTCGCTGGTGGCAGGATGCGCTGCTGCTCTTGCCCCGGCTGGTATGCGGCTATCTGCTGGCCTTCGAGTTTGGGGCCGTAAAGTTCGGGCTGCCCTGGTCCCCGCCCGACCACAACCTGGGGCTGTTCGAAGTGGCCTTCTGGTTTCCCGGCGACGTAGCAGCCTACGGCGGACTCTTTGCAGTGCTGCCCGGCTTTTTTGCCTGGATGGGCGCCTTTAGTGAAGCCGTGGGCGGGTTGCTGCTGGCCCTGGGGCTGGGTACCCGGGTGTCGGCCTTCCTGATTATCTGCACCATGCTGGTCGCCATTTTTATGCAGCAAATTCAGCAGGGGATGTGGAACACGCTGCCCGCGGCTGGCTTTCTGTGGGCCGCTCTGCCCGGGCTGGTGCTGGGCTCCGGCCGCTTCGGCCTCGATTATATACTAGCCAAACCCCGCCGCCATGAACACGTCTAGACTTTCACTATGGCTCAGCCTGGGTTTTCTGTTGCCCGCCTGCGTGCAGCCCGCCCACAACAAAACGGTGGTATACTTGCTCGATGTGCGCGGTATCCCCAATGTGCAGCAGGTAGGCCTGCGGGGCCGCGACAAACCCCTTAGCTGGGACCAGGACCTGCCTCTCACACCAGTGGGGCCCGATAGTAGCCTCTACCGCACCGTGGTCACCACCCGAACCGGCTACTTGGTTACGGAGGTGCAGTTCACCGTTAACGGCGAGTTCGAGCTTCAACAGGCCGACAACCGCCGCATTGCGTTTGGTGCCCCCGGCGACACCGTGGTGTACCGCGCCCGGTTCAACGTAGCGGGCAGCCTCAAGCCGTAGCGTCGGAAGCGGCGGGCTGCTAAATCGCGCTAGTCCTGCTTGGCCCGATTGATGATGCGCCGTTCCCAGTGTTTCCGCTTGGGCGCGATGTAGCCGCGCAGGTGCTTTTCCATCACCATCACGGCGCAGGGTGCGGCCGCAGTGGCCCCAAACCCGCCGTTTTCCAGGTACACGGCTACGGCAATTTTGGGATTAGTAGCCGGAGCGAAGCCCACGAAGGCAGCATGGTCGTCGCCCTCGTCGTTCTGCACGGTGCCGGTTTTGCCAGCTACCGTAATGCCCACATCGGCCAGGCTGGAGGCGTCAGCGGTGCCCCCGCGCTGCATCACAGCTACCATGCCGGGAATGAGGGCCGCAAAGTGGGCGCTGTCGATGAGGGTATGGTGCTTGACGGTGAAGCGCGGCAAGGGGCCATGTTCTCCAACACGGCGCACCAGGTGCGGGGTGTAGTACCAGCCCCGGTTGGCTACGATGGCGGCCATGTTGGCCATCTGCAACCCGGTAAGGTTGATTTCGCCCTGGCCGATGCTGAGGGAATAGATGGAGCGGTAGGTCCAGCGGCGGGTGCGGCGGGCTTTATCGTAGTACGCGGGTGTGGGCAGGAAGCCGGGAGCCTCCCGGGGCAGGTCTACGCCCAGCACGGAGTCCAGGCCGAAGGAGCGCACGTAGCGGCGCCACTGAGCCAGGTTGAGGTGACGGGCCGCCACGGTATCCTGAGCCAGGGAGTCGGGCACGTGGTTGATGACGTTCTGCATCACCTGGTAGAAGTAGGGGTTGCAGCTGTATTTGAGGCCCGCCGTGAGGGTTTTGGCTTTGGGGTGGTCGTGCACGCAGCTCACCAGGGTCTGGTCGCAGCGGAAACCAGTAGCCGGGGTGATAGCGCCCAGCTGCAGGGCCACGGCCGCATTCACCAGCTTGAACACCGAGCCGGGCGGGTTGGCGAGCATGGCGGGGCGGTTGAGCAAGGGCATGTCTTCGTGCTCCAGCAGCTCCGCGCGGATGCCCGCCTGGTCGGGAGCAGTGATGGTAGAAGCCGGGTACACCGGCGCCGACACGTACGCCAGGATTTCGCCGGTGCGCGGGTCGAGGGCGACAAGGTAGCCCTTGCGCCCGCCCATCAGCTTTTCGGCGTAGGCCTGCAGCTTCACATCCAGGGTCAGGTGCAGGTCCTGGCCTTGCTGGAAGAGGGTGTCTTTCGCCCAGGAGCCGTGCTGCCGGCCCTGCTTGTCGAGCAGAGGGTGCAGATAGCCGCGGTGGCCGTTGAGCAGGCCGTTGTAGTACGTTTCCAGGCCGCCGTTGCGCAGGCGATAGAAGCGGCCTCGGCTGGTGCGCCGGGCCTGGCGCAGAAAAGGCTGGGCCTCGGCGTAGAGGTAGCCCAGGGCCGGGGCGCCGGCAGGCGAGGTGTAGATGCGCTGGCGGCGCTGGATGAGGGCAAGGGTGGGCCAGGCGGCGCTGTCCTGGCGCACCCGGGCCACCTCGGCCGTGGTCAGCCGCAACTGCACGCCAGCGCTGGGGTGGGCTCCGGGGTACGGCAGGGCCTCGGCCATGCGGCGGCGCACAGTGGTGGAGTCCCAGCCCAGCAGCACCCCCAGGGCCAGGGTGTCGAGGGGGTAGCGGCGCGGCAGCTTTAGCAGAAACTGGGAGCGGGTATCCACCAGCACCGAGTCGTGGCGGTCGAGAATGCGGCCGCGCTGGGGCAGATCGGGCAGGATGACGCGCTTAGCCGTGTAGCGGATGCTTACATCCTGACTTGCACCGGGTATGTCCGTTGGCTGATCGGGGGACGAGCACGCCGTTAGCGCCAGTAGCAGCGCTACCAGACTATTTCCCCACTTCGAGATAACCGTACGCATGCAGTAAAGCTATACAATTGCCGGATGGTGGAGCCGGGCGTTAACCCTGGGTGCCGCTTTTTACCTGGGGCATACTGCTGGGCGAGAAGGAGCGAGGCTACTATATTTGAGGAGCTGCCGGAAGGCTACGCTGATTTGCACATTTCGATCTGACCCATTTGGTATGAAAAAACTCAAGCCACTCCTGCTGGGCCTGGCGCTGGGCACGCTCGGCGCATGTGTTGGGTTCTGGGGTGCCCGCCACGGCCTGAAGCTGTCCGCCACGAGCCACTGGAGCAAAGGGCAGGTGCTGGGGTTGCTGGCCTTGCTGCCGGTGGCGTGGCTGGTGGCCGTAGGCCTGCACGAGCTGGGGCACGCCCTAGCCGGGCGCTTGCAGGGCTTCCGACTACATTGGCTGACGGTGGGGCCGCTGATGTGGCGCCGCCAGCCCTCGGGCCGTCTGCGCTTTGAGTGGAACCTCAACCTGAACATGGCCGGCGGCCTGGTCCTGAGTGTGCCACCCGACGACGTGCGGCTGCGCGAGCGGTTCCGGGTGTTTACGCTGGGTGGCCCGCTGGGCAGCTTGTTCTGGGCGGCACTGGCGCTGGGGGTATTTACTTGGCTGCCCGTGTCCAGTCAAAGCACCTTGCCGGCCGTGGCTGTGGCCCTGAGCGGAGCCATTTCCCTGCTGCTGTTTGTTTTCACGATGCTGCCATTTCAAGCCGGTGGTCTTGCTAGTGACGGAATGCGCCTGCTCAACCTGAGCCGCCCGGGCACGAAGCAGGAGCTGGAAGTGGCCATGCTCACGGCCACCATTCGCAGCATGGCTGGGGTGCGCCCCCGGGAACTGAGCCGCCCGGCCCTCGAAGCCGCCGACGCCCTCCGGGTAGAGCATCCCTACAAAGCCTACGTAGCGTACTACCTCTACCAATACCACCTTGACGCTGGCGACCCGGCCGCGGCTGGGCTGTACCTGGCCCGCTACCGCGCCCACCTGGACCAGCAGCCGGTGGCCCTGCAAGCCAGCGGCTGGCTGGAGGCCGCGTTTTTCAGCGCGGCCTACGAGCACGACGCCCAGGCGGCGCGCACCTACCAGTCCCGGGCTGTGGTCAATGCCCACACGCCCACTGAGCAGCCGTTTCGCGTGGAAGCGGCGCTGGCCCGCCTGGAAGGTAACGTGGAGCAGGCGCGCACCCAGGCTGAAGCTGCCCTGCGCGAGCTGCCCCGCACCCTAAGCCAGGGTAGTGCCCGCCTCTACGAGGACTGGCTGCGGGAGACGCTACGCTGGGCGGAGCAGGCAGCTGACGGTAAGGGGTAGAGCTGAACGTTTAGCCTGGGACCAGAGGCGGTGTAACCCTGGTTGGTTGCGTGTGGGCTTAGGCCAATGCAAGGCTTACACCAGCACCATGCTCAACCCCAGCGCCCCCACCAGCCCCGCACCAATGATCAGGCTATAGAGACCAAGCAGGAAAACGAACTTCAACGCGGTTTTCAGCCAATTCTGCTGGTAAGCCTTGCGCAGGGCCACGGCTAGGTAAACAGCTAGCAGGGGCAGCACCAGCAGGACGGCCTTGGAGGGGACGTGGGCAAACAGGCTTAGCACCATCATCAGGGAAAACAGCAAAAAGGCAAAGCAATGCACGTGGATGGCGAACATTAGATGGGCCAGGTAGTACTGCTTGCGGCGCACATATAGCAGCTTCAACAGAAGCGCAAACACGGGCATGAGCACGAACATCATCAGCGAAATACCGCGTACGAACTGATGGGAAATATCCTGCTCCGACGACTGCATCACGCGCCGGCCCTGCCGCGCTATAAAACGCCCCAGAAACGAAGGTTCCTGGCCGTGGCGGCGTAGCAGCTCATCGAGCTGGGCGGAGGAATATTCTGGCAGCTCCCGCCATTCCTGCGGGGTGTAGAGTATGCCATTCCACCGGCGGTAGTCCACAGTGTCGCTGTTCACATCGGTATTCACGATGCCGTTGAGGACAGATACGTGCCGAGTATTGCGCAGCATGCGCTTGACCTGGACGGAATCAGCAGAGGCTAGCTGGCCTGCCAGGCGGATGGAATCGGCTCGGTACTGGATGCTGGTCTGCCGGACTCGTTGGCCCAACGTGCGTATTTCGCCGTGCTCGGGGGCGTGCAGGGCCACCGAAAGCAGCAGGAAAAACACAAAGCTGATGAACACATACAGGCGCACGGGCGGCACGTAGGCCACGCGCTTGCCTTCCCAGAAATGGCGCGTGAGGGCCCCCGGCGCAAACAGCAGCTGACGCATAGTGCGGAACACCTTGCCATCGAAGTGGAATAGGCCTTCGAGCACTTCCTCGGCTACGTGCCCAAAGGAGAGGTCGAGCGGATGGTTTTGCTGGCCGCAGTCGGGGCAGTAGTTTTCGGCAGCCTTGAAATGGTGGCCGCAGTTGGCGCAGGAGGAAAGCTTGTGGGCGGAGTGCGCCATTGCAAAAGCAAGTAGGAGGCTAGAGAGAGGCGCAAAGTAAGCACCCGGCCTTAGCATTCGGGACTTGGCTACACATTTTCCCAGGTTAAGCTTTGGGGCCGGGCAGAAAGGGCCGAGTTGGGCAGGGCTGAGGCGAGCACAAGACGGCCCTAGCCGTGAGCGAAGCCGCCGCTGCGCAGGCCACCGAAGTTACCACCCGCTACGCCCAGGTAGCCGGGGCACGGGGCGGCACTGCCAAGCGCACCAAAAACCTGACGGAAGACGCCAAAAAAGCAAAAAATGAGCTGATGGAGCTGCTGCCGGCCCTGCTGGGTCCGCTCAGCCGCATTGCCACCCGCCTGCCGGACCACGACCTGCTGGCCTCGGCCACGCTCAGCAACAAGCAGCTGCGCAAGCTCCGGCCCCTGGCCTTTACGGGGGTGGTGAAGGCCATCCTCGACAGCGCCGCCCGCGCCGATGTAGCGCCCCTGCTCACGAAGCAGGGCCTCACCGCTACCGTCCTCAAGCCCCTGCGCGACGCCCTCACGGCCTTCCAAACAGCCCAGCCCGCCACCCGCCAAACCATCAACGAGCGGATAGTAGCCGGCGCCGCCCTCGAAGATCTGCTGTCTGCCCTCATGGACGAAGTGCGCCAGCTCGATGCCGACATGAAAGCCTTCAAGCTGCTCAACCGCCCACTGTACGAAGGCTATGTGCAAGCCCGCAAGCTGGTGACGACGGGTGGGAAAGGCGGGAGTGAGGAGGTGAAGTAGATGGATCCTGGCGCGAGTTTAGGCATATACTGGCGCGAGTTTAGGCGTAGCCGTAACTCGTGCCCCGCTATGACGTGGAGGTTGTACCTCCACTGCCGCGCCAGCGGCAACCCCGGAACCGCGCCCCCTGGAATCGTTCGGGCGGCGCGGTTGTGGTTTTGGCAGATAGGCGTAGCGGGGTGGGGACCTGTCGTCCGGACGGCTGAGGCACAGCCTCCCTTCATGGGCATGGGCCGGCACGAGTTACAGCGGCACCTAAACTCGCGCCAGTACATACTACTCTATCAATAGAATATCAAGCATGCCGGGCTGGCTGGCATAATCGCGGGCACTGCTATACAGAAAATCTTCGGGCACATCCACGAAGCCGGCTACTACCGGGTTGCGGTGCAGGTAGTCGAGGCGTTGGCTGCGAAGCGCATTGGAATAAAGTTCGATAGGGTGGCTGTCCTGCTGCCAGAACTGGTAGTGCTCGTTGTGAGCGTTGCGCTGTCCGGCCCGCTCAAACAGCCACAGCATCCACTCCCGCCGACTTTCCTGGCCGTTTTTCTCAATAGCCTTGAGGATGGCTTTGGACGTATGACGCTTCAGGTCGCGCAGGATGGAGGAGAGGTTGGCGCTTTCACTGCTGATGATGAGGTGGGCGTGGTTGGTCATCAGGCACCAGGCGTAGATTTCCAGCCCTTTGTGCTGCTGGCAGTAGCTCAGACTATCCACGAAAATATCGTTGTACACGCGCCGCGTAAACACGTCTATCCAATTGACGGTAGCAAAGCTGACGAAATACAGCTGCTGCGAATCCCGGATCTTATATTTCTCGCTCATATCTCCAAGATGCACGACTGGCGCGAGTTTAGCGCAGCGTAACTCGTGACCAGCCATGCCGGGAGGCTGTGCCTCCCCCGTTAGAACGACCGCGCCGCCCAAGTTGCTTCAGGCGGCGCGGTTCGTATGTGCCGCGTTGCGGCAGTGGAGGTACAACCTCTACGTCAAGGCTGGTGAAAATATTTAAGAAACCTCCCACTCATCAACATTGCCGCCCAGCAACAGCATCCATCCAGTCGCCCTGTGAATAAATGATATACCGTTAGCATCAATCACACATGAGCAATGGAATGACTGTTTTACTAGTTGCGTAGGCTTTATGGGTGTCCTTATCCTCGAAGGTAGCGATAAAGAAAATATTGCACCACTTCTGTCACTATTAACCTCTAAAGCTCCTGTTACCTCAATGCTGTAATCAATATCTTTATCGAAACTAAACTTATTATACTGTGCACTTTTTTCAAAAAAGAAAGGAAGTATATGATTCCAAGTTCCTCCCGTAAGCTCATCGCCAACATACGAAGCTATATTGAGCGTAGAATGTGGAATTTGAATATTTTTCAATAAGGATTCGGCTGGGTCGTTCAATATCGCATATTTTATTCCTTTGACACTTGTGTATGATCCAGTTAATAAATTATTAATAATTACACTGATTGGATTATTTTTAAAGCTGTGTTCGGTAGAAAGCTTGAATTCTAATAGTTCGTCAATATAAAATTTTAACCATGTTAATGTGTTGTAAGCAATTTGTATAGTCTGTGTTTCAGTGAGCAATTTTTTGCGAGAGTTGATTTGTTCATCCCATTTTGCAAGCATTATTATCATTCCTACTGCCGTTGTTTCCCTTTTAGAAAATACAAACCAATTAATAGTCCCAACAGCTTTCTGAAAATCTTGATATGTAGGAATATAGTTCTGCTTATACCATATTTTTAAGGTTTCAATTATTGTGTTAGAATTATAAACATTCTCTATTAATTTCAATGCTTTTCTTTCGCCAAATTCTTTTGCATAATTATCAAAGATTTTCTTTGTGAAGATTCTAGTCTGCGTCAAGCCCATATTGTTAAGAATAATATGTGATTTGAGTCTGATTGCAAACAAATTGCAATCAGACTCAAGTTAAAATGCATCAGTTTATTCTTACATATTCCGGCGGTACTGCCCACCTACCTCGAACAGCGCATTCGTAATCTGCCCGAGGGAGCAGAACTTCACCGTTTCCATCAGCTCCTCGAAGAGGTTACCGTTCTGAATGGCGACTTGCTGGAGCTGCCGGAGGCGGGTTTCGGTCTGGTCGGCGTTGCGCGTGTGCAGGATATTGAGCATCTCAATCTGGTACTGCTTTTCCTCTTCCGTGGCCCGGATAACCTCGGCGGGCACCACCGTGGGCGAGCCTTTGGAGGAGAGGAAGGTGTTGACGCCGATGATGGGATACTCGCCCGTGTGCTTGAGCATCTCGTAGTGCATGCTTTCCTCCTGGATTTTGCCGCGCTGGTACATGGTTTCCATGGCGCCCAGCACGCCGCCGCGCTCGGTGATGCGGTCAAACTCCATCAGCACGGCCTCTTCCACCAGGTCGGTGAGCTCCTCAATGATGAAGGAGCCCTGCAGCGGGTTTTCGTTTTTGGCTAAGCCCAGTTCCCGGTTGATGATGAGCTGAATGGCCATGGCCCGGCGCACCGATTCCTCGGTGGGCGTGGTAATGGCCTCATCATAGGCGTTGGTGTGCAGGGAGTTGCAGTTGTCGTAGATGGCGTAGAGGGCCTGCAGGGTGGTGCGGATATCGTTGAAGTCGATTTCCTGGGCGTGCAGGCTCCGGCCGCTGGTCTGGATGTGGTACTTGAGCATCTGGCTCCGGGCATCGGCGCCGTACTTGAGCTTCATGGCCTTGGCCCAGATCCGGCGCGCTACCCGGCCAATCACGGCGTACTCGGGGTCGATGCCGTTGGAAAAGAAGAACGACAGGTTGGGGGCGAAGTCGTTCACGTTCATGCCTCGGCTCACGTAGTACTCCACGAAGGTGAAGCCGTTAGAGAGCGTCAGGGCCAGCTGGGTGAGGGGGTTAGCGCCGGCTTCGGCAATGTGGTAGCCGGAAATAGACACCGAGTAGAAATTGCGAACCTTCTCCTTAATGAAGTACTCCTGCACGTCGCCCATGAGGCGCAGGGCAAACTCGGTGGAGAAGATGCAGGTGTTCTGGGCCTGGTCTTCCTTGAGAATGTCGGCCTGCACGGTGCCGCGCACTTGGCTGAGCGTACGTTTCTTGATGGTTTCGTACACGTCGGCGGGCAGCACCTGGTCGCCGGTCACGCCGAGCAGCATGAGACCCAGGCCGTCGTTACCGGCGGGCAGCTCGCCCTGATAGCGGGGGCGGTTGAGGCCCTTGTCGGCGTAGATCTGGTTGATTTTGGCTTCGACTTCCGCTTCGAGGCCCTGCTCTTTAATGTAGAGCTCACACTGCTGGTCGATGGCGGCGTTCATGAAGAAGGCAGCCAGCGTGGCCGCGGGGCCGTTGATGGTCATCGACACCGAGGTGCTGGGGTTGGCCAGGTTGAAGCCGGAGTAGAGCTTCTTGGCGTCGTCGAGGCAGCAGATGCTCACGCCGGCGTTGCCAATCTTGCCGTAGATGTCGGGCCGGTGGTCGGGGTCCTCGCCGTAAAGCGTCACCGAGTCGAAGGCCGTGGAAAGGCGCTTGGCGGGCAGGCCCATGCTCACGTAGTGGAAGCGGCGGTTGGTGCGCTCGGGTCCGCCTTCGCCGGCAAACATGCGGGTGGGGTCTTCGCCCTCGCGCTTGAAGGGAAACACGCCGGCGGTATAGGGAAACTCGCCGGGCACGTTTTCCTGGAGCTGCCAGCGTAGTAAGTCACCCCAGGCCGTGTAGCGCGGTAGGCTAACTTTGGGAATCTGCTGGTTGGAAAGGCTGGTGGTGTGCGTCTGGATGCGGATTTCCTTGTCGCGCACCTTGAAGACGAACTCCGGGGCCTTGTAGGCGGCTACCTTTTGCGGCCAGGTCTCCAGGAGTTTCCAGTTTTGGCCGTCCAGACGGAGCTTGACCTCCTCGAAGGTGCTCTCCAGGCCGGCAACGAGGCTTCCTCCTCCGGCTCCGTTGCTGCCGTTCCTGCTGCCAGATCCGGTAGGGGTGTTTCCGAGGCTTTCGACGGCTCCGATGGCTTGTCGGATTCCATAGAGCTGCTGAGCAACGTCAGCTTGTTTTTGAACCCACTGATCATATTGGCGGTTGGTTTCGGCTATTTCGGAAAGGTAACGGGTGCGGTGGGGCGGAATGATATAAATCTTCTCCGAGTTTTCCTGGCTGGTTTCGAGCTGGGACGCGAAGGGCACGCCGGTTTTGGCTTCCACCGTGGCCAGCACGGCGCGGTAGAGGCGGTTCATGCCGGGGTCGTTGAACTGGGAGGCAATGGTCCCGAACACGGGCATCGTGTCCAGGGGCTTGTCCCAGTGGCCGTGGTTGCGCTGGTACTGCTTGCGCACGTCGCGCAGGGCGTCGAGGGCGCCGCGCTTGTCGAACTTGTTGAGGGCAATAACGTCGGCGAAGTCGAGCATGTCGATTTTCTCCAGCTGGGTGGCCGCCCCGTATTCAGGCGTCATCACGTAGAGGCTGGCGTCGGAGTGCTCAATGATTTCGGTGTCGGACTGGCCGATGCCGGAGGTTTCGAGGATGATGAGGTCGAAGCCGGCGGCGCGCACTACGTCCACGGCGTCCTGCACGTACTTGCTCAACGCCAGGTTGCTCTGGCGCGTGGCCAGGCTGCGCATGTACACCCGGGGCGAATTGATGGAGTTCATCCGGATCCGGTCGCCCAGGAGGGCCCCGCCGGTTTTGCGCTTCGAGGGGTCGACGGAGATAATGGCAATGGTCTTCTCGGGGAAGTCCATCAGGAAACGGCGCACCAGCTCGTCCACTAGGCTCGACTTCCCAGCCCCACCGGTGCCGGTAATGCCCAGGATTGGGGTTTTGGTAACGGAGGCAGGGGACTCGAGGCGCTGGTCATTGCTGCCTTCGGCCTGCTGGAAGTCGGCTACCAGTTGGGCTTTCACCCGCTCAAACTCCTCGGGGAAGTTTTCGGCGGCCGAAATCAGGCGGCCGATGCTGCGGGCGTCTTTTTCTTTGACGTGGGTTACTTCGCCGTTCAGGTTCTGGCCCGTGGGGAAGTCGCAGCGCTGGAGCAAGTCGTTGATCATGCCCTGCAGGCCCATGGCGCGGCCGGCGTCGGGGGAGTAGATCTGCTCGATACCGTAGGCGTGCAGGTCCTCGATTTCGGTGGGCAGAATCACGCCGCCCCCGCCGCCGAACAGGCGAATGTGGCCCGCACCCCGCTCCTTGAGCAGGTCGTGCATGTACTTGAAGTACTCGTTGTGGCCGCCCTGGTAGGAGGTAATGGCAATGGCCTGGGCATCTTCCTGGATGGCGCAGTCCACGATTTCCTGCACTGAGCGGTTGTGGCCCAGGTGGATTACTTCGGCGCCGCTGCTTTGGATGATGCGGCGCATGATGTTGATGGCGGCATCGTGGCCGTCGAACAGGGCGGCGGCCGTTACGATGCGGATATGGTTTTTCGGCTTATACGGAGCGGCGGGAGCTGCTTGCATTGCGGGGTGGAGTTGGGTGGAATTTGGGTAGGCGAAGGTACAAAAAAAGCCCCGGCGGGGAGGCCGGGGCTTTTATAGAATAATTTGAGGGGAAAGTGGCCGTATCAATAATCGACGTGTGTTTATTGCTGCTGTTCATCGAAGAACCGCAGCAGTTGTGCTATTGCTGCTAGGGGGACGTCGAACGTACCGTAGGTGCTGAAGACTGGTTCGTTCCGGCGGCGGCTGTAGAGTTCTACTAGTAATTCCTTTTCTTGGCCGACACATTGCCACAGCCCCCAGCTTGAACCCGCTATGTCGGAAGCGAAGGAGTTTACTTGGCTAATTTCATACTGGTTGTTGGCGCAGGTGAAAATCATAGCATGGTTTTCAAAGGATAGAACCTCTAAGTACCTCCAGCTAACCTTGGCGGGCGCGGGGCTTTGGCAGGGATGCTAACGGGGTAATTGTAAAGAACGGACCAATGCAGCAACTTCTTTTCTGACCGGACCAGGAATATGTCCGGCCGATCTGACAAGCTCACCAAGAAAAAAGTAGCTGCAAGGTGTTAGCAGCAGTGAATCTGCCGCCTGCTTCACCAGGGCAAATAGGCTTGCGGATATCTCAGTATCATATTCGTATAGCTGTTGCACAATGATATCAAAGGCGCATTCATACTCACCGGCTGCCAGCATAGCCTGCGCGTTGGCGCAGTCACGCGGCAATAAACCTGCTTCGTGAGCAGCTCCCAGCAATTGGGTAATCAATTGTTCGCGCCGTTTTCCGCGCTGATATTCTTTCCACCAGTTCCACATACTGTTACCGCAGCTCCATCAGCCGCAGCCGGAAGCCGGGCAGCACCGTTTCGCCGCTCAGTTCGTTATCGAAGCCCTGCACAACTTCCGGCTCGGGCTGTCCGGGCCGATAGATGTAGGCTGTTTCGGTTTCGGGCGCGAGGAGCCAGGCTAGTTGAACACCGTTGCGCAGGTAGTCCAGCATCTTGGCTTGTAAGGTTTTCAGCGTGTCGGTGGCTGATTTCAGCTCGACCACGAACTCGGGGCAGACGGGAGCAAACTTATCCTGCTGGGCCGGGGTCAGGGCGTTCCACTTAGGAGCCGAAACCCAGGAGGCATCCGGCGAGAGTATGGAGCTGTCGGGCAGGGTGAAACCGGTGTTGGAGTCGAATACTTCGCCCAGATGTGAATGGCTGGCGAACCAGCTGTAGAGCTGCCCGGTCAGGCGGGCGTTGCGTTTGCCGGAGCGGCTGCCGGTGGGCGACATAAGCAGGATTTCGTGGTGGGCGGTGCGCTCAATGCGCAGTTCGGGGTGCTGGCGGCAGAAGTCGAAAAACTCGTCGTCGGTCATGCGCTCCAGGTAGGAGCCGCTCAGCAGAATGCCACCAGATTCGAGGAAAGTACGCATAGGTTAAAAATACGCAGAAAAGGCCAATGTAGCTACGGCGGGGCCAAGATGCTGCCCCAGCAGAGGCGCAATAGGTATTGTCGGACCCGCAGTAGATATTGTTATAGCGGATTCGTGAACGGTTCGTCCACTTACCTGGCAGTCTGTGTGTGATACCCGCAGTGGTCAAACCAGTTGCGCGCGTCTTGGCTGGTAATCCAGTTCAGGGCCTCGTGCAGGGCTGCTTCCAACTCAGCCAGCGTGCGGGCGGCGGCGGCCCGTAGC
>NZ_VTHL01000015.1:0-129288 GCF_008271285.1 Hymenobacter lutimineralis
CCGGTGCCCCCACCCGTACCCGGACGACCCAAAGTGTGCGGTTCGACCAATTTCCATTCCCGTTCGCTTAATTCATGGCGGCGTAGCATGCCGCTAAGCTACGACCACTGTCCACACTCCCTAAATCCTGAGCCCTAAAGCCTCCCGCCTACTTCCGGCCGAATACGCGCTTGAGCAGCTCGGTGGTGCGGGCAATGGGGTTTTCGCGGATGTTGGCTTCTTCCTGGGCAATAAGCATGAACAGGCCATCAATGGCCTTGCCGGTGGCGTACTGGTTCAGGTCGGTCTGCACGGGCTTCACCAGCGGAATCTGGTTGTAGCGCGTAGTGAGGCTGGTGTAGTAGCGCGTAGCGCCCACCTTATCGAGGCTCTGCTGAATGATGGGCTTAAAGGCCGTGGTGAGCTGCGTGGTAGTCGTGCGCTTGAGGTACTGGGTAGCGGCGTCTTTCTCCCCTGTCAGGATATTCCACACGTCGGAAAAAGTGAGGCTCTTGATGGCGGAAATAAAGATGGGCTTGGCACTTTTAGCCGCGTCTTCGGCGCCCCGGTTCAAACTCAGCTCAAACTTATCAACTTCCGCGCCCAGCCCAATCTTGCGGAGCGTGGTCGCCACGCGCTGGGCATCGGCGGGGAAAGGAATACGAATCAGGTTGTTGAGGTAGAAGCCGTCCTGCTGTGAGGCCTGGTCGGCCCCTTTGCTGATGCCCTGCACCAACGCTTCTTTCAGGCCGCTGGCAGCTTCCTGCTGCGTAACCGGGCCGGTTTGGGTGGTCGAGGTTGGCTTGGGCAGCGTAATGCCACCTACGCGCGGCAGCGTAATGGTTTGGGCGCAGGCCGAGAAGCTTAGGCTGGCCCCCAAGGCCAAAATCAGTGAATAGCGAAAGTTTTTCATAAATCGAAGCGGCAAAGGTCGGTGGGCTGTACGGCAGCCTTGTCCGCCCGTTTGCATAAACCGGACCAATATTTTTTGAGTTTCTGGTTTCTAGTTTCGGGTTTCTAGTTGTTTGTATCAACATCGACGCGCAACCCGAAGCAAGAACCCGAAACTAGAAACAAGCAACTAGAAACTCTTTTTTCCATGCAATCAGTCCCCACGGCCGAAATTATTACCATCGGCGACGAACTTCTTTACGGCCAGGTTATCGACACCAACTCGGCCTTTCTGGGTCAGGAGTTGGGTAAGCTCGGCATCCGGGTGCGGCAAATAACGAGCGTGTCGGACCGCGCCGATGAAATCGTGACGGCGCTGGACTTGGCCCGCACCCGCGCCAACGTGGTGCTGACCACCGGCGGCCTGGGCCCCACCAAGGACGACCTGACCAAGCACATCCTCACGCGCTACTTCAACACGGAGCTGGTGCTCGACGAGCCCTCCTTGCGCAATGTGGAGGCTATTTTCGCCCGCTTCAACCGGCCCGTCACGGAGGTGAACCGCCAGCAGGCGTTTCTGCCCGCTTCCTGCTTGCCCGTGCCCAACGCCCTGGGCACGGCGCCGGGTATGTGGTTCGAGGACCAGGGTACCGTATTTGTGAGCATGCCCGGGGTGCCGTTCGAAATGAAGCGCATGATGACGGACACCGTGCTCCCGCGCCTGGCCGCCCACTTTCAGGTGCCGCCCATCGAGCACATCGTGGTGCAGACCGCGGGCCTGGGCGAGTCGATGCTGGCCGAGCAGATTGCCGACTGGGAAGATGCCCTGCCGGCCAACATGAAGCTGGCTTACCTGCCCTCCTTGGGTGCTGTGCGCCTGCGCCTCACCGGCACCGACGACGGCCAGCCCAACCTGCGCGGCCGCATGGAAGCCTTGCTGCCAGCTTTGCGCGAGAAGCTCGGCCAGCACATCTTCGCCGAAACCGACATTCCGCTGGAGCAGGCCGTGGGCCAGCTGCTGGCCGCACGGGGCCTCACGGTAGCCACTGCCGAGAGCTGCACCGGCGGCTACCTGGCCCACAAGCTCACGAGCGTAGCAGGTAGCTCCCGGTATTTCCGGGGCAGCGTTATTGCTTATCATAACGACATCAAAATCAGTCAGCTGGGGGTACTACCTGAAACCCTGGCTGCACATGGAGCCGTGAGCGAGGAAGTGGTGCGCCAGATGGCCGAAGGCGCCCGTCAGCACCTGGGCACTGACGTGGCCCTGGCTACCAGCGGCATTGCCGGCCCCGACGGCGGCTCGGAGGAAAAGCCCGTGGGCACCTTCTGGCTGGCCTACGCCGACGCGCATCGGACCGTGACTCGCAAAATCGTATTCAACCGCAGCCGCCAGCTCAACATCGAGTATGTGACCCACGCCCTGCTCAATCTGCTGCGCCTCAGCCTGCCCGCCGCCGAGTAGCAGTCTGCCAAGGCTGGTTTGGAATCGGCATTGGCGCGCCAAGCCAAAAAGGCTACCTTTGACCGGTTTTTCGGCCCACCCACCCAAACTTAGTGGACCGGAGCTGCAGTTCTGCCCCCAACCCAATCCCCCCCAACTTTACATTTTCTGATTACGCATGGCACGAGTGGAAATGGTGATGCCCAAAATGGGCGAAAGCATTATGGAAGGCACCGTCCTGAAATGGCTCAAACAAGTAGGTGAAGCCATTGAGCAGGACGAGTCGGTGCTGGAAGTAGCTACCGACAAGGTAGATACCGAGGTACCCGCCATTCACGCCGGCGTGCTGCAGGAAATCCTGGTGCAGGAAGGCCAGGTAGTAGCTGTGGGCGCGCCCATTGCCATCATCGAAACCGACACGGCCAGCGCTGGCGCAGCGGCACCCACCGCTCCGGCTCCCGCTGCCGAGCCTGCTGCCAGCACTGGCACCTTTGCTCCCGAGGTACCTTACCTGCCCGAGCCGCACGACCCGCAGGCTCAGCAGCAAACTGCTGCAGCTCAGCCCCAGCCCGGCCGTTTCTACTCCCCGCTGGTGCTCAGCATTGCCCGCGAAGAAGGCATTTCAATGGCGGACCTGGAGTGCCTGCCCGGCACCGGCTCCGAGGGCCGCGTCACCAAGAAAGACATCCTCGATTACGTAGCTGGTGGTAAAAAGCCCCTGGCCGCCGCACCTGCGCCCACCGCAGCCTCCACGGCAGCTTCGGCCCCCGTTGCCACTCCGACGCCCGCCCCCCAAGCGGCTCCAGCAGCACCCGCCGCCCCGGCAGGTAAGCCTGCTGCTTCCCCAGCCCCTGCCAGCAAGCCCGCGCCTTCCGTAAGTGGTGGGCAGGAGCTGGTGGAAATGGACCGGATGCGCAAGATGATTGCCCAGCGCATGGTGGACTCCAAGCGCATTTCGCCCCACGTGACGAGCTTCGTGGAAGCCGACGTGACCGAAATCGTGAACTGGCGCAACAAGCACAAGGATGCCTACAAAAAGCGCGAGGGCGAAAACCTCACCTTCACGCCCATCTTCGTGCAGGCCATTGCCCGCGCTATCCAGGACTTCCCCAACATCAACGTGTCGGTAGATGGGGACTACATCATCAAGAAGCGCGACATCAACGTGGGCGTAGCTGTGGCCTTGCCTTCGGGCAACCTCATCGTGCCCGTGATTCACAACGCCGACCAGTTGAACCTGAACGGCCTGACCAAGCGCGTAAATGACCTGGCCGCCCGCGCCCGGGCCAACAAGCTCAAGCCCGAGGACCTGGAAGGTGGTACCTATACCCTGTCGAACGTAGGCTCTTTCGGCAACGTGATGGGCACGCCCATCATCATGCAGCCCCAGGTAGCCATCATGGCGGTGGGGGCCATCAAGAAGAAGCCGGCCGTAATAGAAACCCCTCAGGGTGACCTGATTGGCATCCGTCACTTCATGTTCCTCTCGCACTCCTACGACCACCGCGTGGTTGATGGTTCACTGGGTGGCATGTTCGTGCGCAAGGTAGCCGACTACCTCGAGCAGTTCGACCCCAACACGGCCATCTAGCTGCTTTGTCAGGCGTCAAGCCAAGATGACGCATCACTAACTTACCAGTCAGGGCGAGGCAGCTGCTTCGCCCTGCTTTTTGCCCATGAACAAAGTCCTCTCCCTCGCGGCCCTGCTCATTGCCCTCGGCCTGATCCTGTTTTTGTATCAGCAGCTTAACACCACCGAAAAAGCCTTGCAGCTAGCCGAGAAGCGTTTCGCCGACTGCGAGCAGGTGAACTTCCAGCTGCAGAACCAGCTCACTCTGATCAAGCGCGGCGCCGTCCCCGACAGCCTGAAAGCGCAATAACCAGGAACTAGCATACCAAAACAAAGCCCCGCCAATCTGCATTGGCGGGGCTTTGTCTTAGGCTGCTGGATGTACACCTTACGGGCGGCCGCCGCTTTGCTGGGCGGGCGCTTCGGTGGGGGCACCGCCACCATCCTTCAGGTCGTCGTTGTTCACCGACTTCTTGCGCCGTTGCGGAGCCATGCTCATCTTACCGATGCGGTAGCTGAGCGTGGCCCGCACGCTGGTACGGCGCAGCACGTTCAGGCTATTCTGGTCGAGCAAGGGCGAGCTAACCTCACTGCGGATGCGCCATTTGGGCGTAAAGAAGTTGTCGGCCCCGATGCCGAAGGAGCCTTTCTTATCGGCGAAGTCCTTTTTCAGGCTGAGGCTGTATACGCCGATGCCACCCTGGTAGCCCTGGAGCTGCACCTGCCGGCCCCGGTAGAAAGAGAAGAACTGCAGGCCCCAGCCCTTGGTGAAGTTGTAGCTGCCCATGAGGCGGCCACTGGCTACCCAGCCCTTGTTGCTGGCCGAGAAGCGCACGTCAGTAGTATTGTTGTTGTCGAGCACGGCGTAGTACAGATCCGCGCCGCCGCCCACGGTGAGCTTGTTGTTCAGGTTCACGTTGGCAAACACGCTGGTGCCGTAGGCGTTTTCCGTGCCGATGTTACCGTACCCGGTGCGGATGGTGTCGCCATTGGCGCTGGCCGTGCGGATGGGCTGGATGGACTTGTTAGTGTTGCGGGCGAAGGCTGTGAAGTTGAGCGAGGTTTGCTTGATGAAGGTGTTATAGCCCAGCTCGAAGTTGTTAGTATACTCCGGGCGCAGCAGTGGATTGCCTTCGGTGATGTTGACCGGGTTCTGGGCCTGGCGGTTGGGGTTCAGAAACTGCAACGACGGGCGCTGGATGCGGCGGTTGTAGGCCGCCTTCACGGTGTTGCCGTTCTTGAGCTTCTTCGACAGGTTGAGGCTGGGCACCAGCACCCCGTAGCTCGGAATCTTATCCACCTCCGAGGTTTCAAAGTCGGCGTCGATGGTGGTGTACTCGTAACGAGTGCCGGCTTTCAGGGTATAGTTCTCGCCGAAGCCCAGCGTGTAGGACGCGTAGGCCGCCGACACGTTCTGGCGGTAGGTGAAGACGTTGGACAAACCCAGGCCCGGCTGCGGCTGGCCGTTGGTGAGAGTAGTATAGTCGCTTTCCACCTGGCGGGAAATGTTCTTGCCACCCAGCTCCAATAACTGCTTGTCGCCCAGCGGGGTCTGGTAGTCGGCCTGCAGCGTTACTTCCTGGTTGTAGCTGTCGTTGAGGTTGCGCAATTCGGTGCCAGCCTGGGCACCTTCCAGGATGTCGTTGGTGAAGTCGTTCTGGCGGTTGTTGCGGCTATACTGGGTTTGCAAGCTCAGCTCGCGCTGGGGCACGGCGAAGTTGTGCGTGTAGCCCAAGCTCAAATCCAGCGTGTTGGCCTTGTCGAGTACCTTCACGTCGCGCACGGTGGAAGCGGGGTTCGTGGTGCCATCAAAGCGCTGGATGCTGGTGGTGAGGCCGTCCTGGTAGGTAGTGCCATTGCGCATGCCCAGCTGGGCCGAGGCCGTGAGGAAGTTCTGCTTGTTGATGTCGTAGTCCCAGCCCAGGGAGTAGCGGCCCCCAAACTGGTTGTTGCGCGTCTCGGCCGACTGCGTAGTGGTGCTGAGCTTGGTGCGGGTGCTCAGGTCGTTGCCGGTGATGCTGTAGGTGGTCTGCGCGTTTTCGAAGGAGCCCGGCGTGTTATAGCCCCCGCGTCCGCCTGCGTTCAGCGAGAAGCCCATTTTGCCGGCCCGGTACGAGGCCGACACACCCGCATCGGCGGAGCGCAGGCCCCCGCTCACGCGCCCATCCAGCGTGAAGCCCTGCAGGTTGTTTTGCTTGGTCACGATGTTGATGATGCCGCCCGAGCCTTCGGCGTCGTACTTGGCCGAGGGCGCGGTAATCACCTCTACGCTTTTGATCTGGTCGGCCGGAATCTGCTTGAGGGCATCGGCAATGGAGTTGGCGGCAATGGTGCTGGGGCGGTTGTTGATGAGTACCCGGATGTTCTGGGAGCCGCGCAGGGTCACGTTGCCGTCGAGGTCCACCGAAAGGCTGGGCACGCGGCGCAGCACGTCGGTGGCGTCGCCGCCCCGGGTGGTTTCGTCCTTCTCGGCGTTGTACACCGTGCGGTCTACTTTCTCTTCAATCAGGCTGCGCTGGCCTTCCACCACCACTTCGCCCAGCTTTTGAGCTGTGGAAGCCAGCGAGATGGTGCCCAGGGCCACGGTGTTCCCATCTTCGGTAATGACCACGCCGGGCTTTTCGATCTGCTGGTAGCCAATAAAGCTGATCTGCACGGTGTAGGTGCCGGCGGCCACGCGCGTGAGGGCGAACTTGCCATTGTCGTCGGCGGCCGTGCCATCCACGGGCTTGTTAGTAGCGGGGTTGAAGAGGGCAATGGTGGCGAAGGGCACAGGCTGCTTGCTAGTAGCATCGAGCACGGTACCCGTGATGCGGCCAGTCCCCTCCCGGGGCTGGGCAGCCGCGGCCGGAGCACCAGCGGGTCGGCCGGCCCCGGCCGGGCGGGAGGTACCGGCCGGACGCTCCGCGCCGGCGGGTTGCTGGGCTAAAGCTGCCGTACCTCCGGCAGTCAGGAAAATCAACAGAAAAATTCGTTTCATATCAGAGAAAAACAGCCACAGGCCCGCGTCGCCGGCACCTCAAAGCCTTAAAAGTATGTGCCTCTGGAGCGAGGCCCCACCGGGTATCGACCAACGCTTGGCTCCTGACTACTGGTGCCGTCAAAGCCTCCCGCCAACCTACCTGGCAATGCGCCACAGACACTATTTTGCGGCAGAGGTGGCACGAACCGCCAAAAAAACTGCTGCGCCGGGCAGTTGTTCATTCTTTCTTGTCTGGTAACCTGCCTCTATCCCTCATTTTCACCTCTCCAGCCCTTCTGGTCGGCGTTCGGGCTTGGCAAAATTGACATACCAAGGCTTAGATAGTTACGGTTTGGTTGTATCCGGCGCAAACGGCAGCCTCTCTGGCACCAGCCGCCCAGAAACCAGCACGCCCCTGCGTTGTGCCGATTAGACTTTCATCTAAAGGCACAACGCAGGGGCGTAGGAAGCGGCACTACCCCGAACTAGCCGGCTACCGGAGCTGGACGAGGGCGCCACAGCAGGTACAGGCTGGCTACGTGCGTAAACAGCACGACCGGTACAATGAACGTAGCCAGCCACACAAAGGGAAAGCGCACGACGGCTACATTGGGCTGCCCGAAGGCCAGCTGCTGCAGGGGTGTGGGGGCCGTCAGCAACGCCAGCCCTACGATAGTACCCAGCAACACTAAGCTGCCCAGATGCCAGGCCAGCAGGCCGCCGCGTCCCAGGCGCCCATGCCGGTAGAAAGCGGCTACTACCGGGGCCGAGAGGCCGGCCAGCACATCGAAGTTGCGGCCGGCAAAGGTCATCAACTCAGGTACCAGGTGGGCAGCCGCCAGCCCATACAGCCCCGCCTCCACGCCTACCCGCACCACGCTCACCCCGGCCAGATCGGCCAGCGGCAGATGGGCCGTGGCGCGTCGCCCTGCCCCGGATAGCAGCACCATCATCATAACTACCACGGTAGGCAGAATGCCCGTCACCACCAAGCGGGGTGGCAACACCTCCAGGCTTTGCTGATAAAACCCGGCTCCTGCCAGCACAGCCTGCAATGCCAGCCAAACGCCTACTAGCAGCCAGTAGCGGCGGGTAGGCAGGTCAGCACGGTGCAGGGCCCGTGCCAGCAACGCCGCCGTAGCTGCCGTGCAACAGATGAATAATGCACTCAGCCACAACGGCGCAGAAGTATGCAGGTACTGGAGATTAGCCGTCGGCATAAGAGGATGATAAAACGTGCAACCAAACGCAAAAGAAGCAGCCTGCGGGCTGATGGCGGATTGGTGCTTCCCCATCAGCCTGCAGGCTGCCTCCTCTATACCTGGTTTACTAAATCTAAGCTTTCACGCCCAACAATAGCAGCATAAAGGCAAATTGCCGGGCTGTGTCGTGGATGGACTTAAAGCGGCCGGATGCCCCGCCGTGACCGGCAGCCATGTCGGTGTGCAGGAGTAGCAGGTTGTTGTCCGTTTTTACGGTGCGCAGCTTGGCTACCCATTTGGCGGGCTCAAAGTACTGCACCTGCGAGTCGTGCAGGCCGGTGGTCACGAGCATGTTGGGGTACTGCTGGGCTTTCACCTGGTCGTAGGGCGAGTAGGAAAGCATGTAATCGTAGAACTCCTTCTGGTTGGGGTTGCCCCACTCGTCGTACTCCCCGGTGGTCAGCGGAATGCTTTCATCGAGCATGGTGGTCACCACGTCCACGAAGGGCACGGCCGCCACTACGCCCTTGTAGTACTCGGGGTGGTTGTTCACCACCGCGCCCATCAGCAGCCCGCCGGCCGAGCCGCCCATGGCAAACAGCTTATTGGCGGAGGTGAATTTCTGGTCGATGAGGTACTTAGAGCAGTCGGTGAAGTCAGTGAAGGTGTTTTTCTTCTTGAGCTTCTTACCGTTCTCGTACCACTGCCGGCCCATTTCCTGGCCGCCCCGGATGTGGCAAATCACGTAGGCAAAGCCCCGATCCAAGAGGCTGAGGCGGGCGGTGCTGAAGGTGGGGTTGGTGGAGTAGCCGTAGGAGCCGTAGGCGTACTGCAGCACCGGCGCCGTGCCATCCTTCTTAAAGCCCTTCTTGTAGACAATGGACATAGGGATTTTGGTGCCGTCGGTAGCCGTGGCATACACCCGCTCGGTCACGTAGTCTTCCTTCTTGAAGCTGCCCAGCACGGCCTGCTCCTTCAGCAGCTTTTTGCTGCGGGCGGCCATGTCGTAGTCGTAGGTGGAAGATGGGGTGGTGAGCGAGGAGTAACTGTAGCGCAGCACCGACGTATCAAACTCGGGGTTGATGCTGATGGCGGCCGTGTAGGCGGGCTCACCGAAGTTGAGGTAGTGCTCCTGCTTGTCCTTCCACCGAATCACGCGTAGCTGCAGCAAGCCTTCTTTCCGCTCGCCCAGCACCAGATAATCCTTGAACAGCTCCATGTTTTCCAGAAACACATCGGGGCGGTGGGCAATGACCTCCTGCCAGGCGGTTTTGGCCGTATTGGTTACGGGCGTTTTCAACAGGCGGAAGTTGGGCGCGCCAGCGTTGGAGCGCACATAGAACTGGTCGCCCAGGTGCTCTACCTCATACAAGTGGTCGGCCTCCCGGGGCAGAAACACTTTCAGCGCTTCGGCTGGTTTGCTCGCTTCCAGGTAGCGCACCTCCGACGACATGGTGCTACCGATGTCCAGTAGCACGTACCGGCGCGACTTGGAGCGGTGCACGCCAATACGGAAGGTGTTGTCCTTTTCCTCATACACCAGCTGGTCCTGCTTGGGGTCGGTGCCCAGGGTGTGGCGGTAGAGCTGGTAGTCGAGGAGGGTGCCGGGGTCCTTGCGAGTGTAGAAAACGGTCTTGTTATCGGCGGCCCACACGGCGTTGCCGCTGGTGTTGGGGATTTGCTCGGGAAACAGCTGCCCGGTTTTGAGGTTGCGGAAGCGCAGGGTGTAGAGGCGGCGGCTCACCACGTCCTCGGAGTAAGCCAGCACCTGGTTGTCGTCGCTCACCTCGAAGCCGCCAATCTGGTAGTAGGCTTTGCCCTTGCCCAGCTCGTTGGCGTTGAGCAGGATTTCCTCCTTGGCGCTCAGGTTGCCTTTCTTGCGGCAGTAAATGGGGTACTCGGCCCCGGCCTCGAAGCGGGTGTAGTAGTAATACCCATTGTCGCGGTAGGGCACCGACTCGTCCTGTTCCTTGATGCGCCCCTTGATTTCCTGAAACAGCTTTTCCTCCAGGCCTTTCACCGGAGCCAACTGTTGCTCGGTGTAGGCGTTTTCGGCGTTCAGGTAGCTGATGACTTCGGGGTTTTCGCGCTCATTCAGCCAGTAGTAGTTATCGGTGCGCGTGCCGAAGGGCGACTTCAGTTCTTTGGCCTTAATGGCGGCCACGGGCGGTTTGGACATGGTAGCGGAGGGCGTCTGAGCCAGGACTGCGCCGCTTAGCAGCACGCCCAGGCCCGTCAGGCAGGTGGAGAAAAGGTTCATAGGGCAACCAGATGAGATGAATGGCTGCACTAAAGAAACGAGGAAATACGCTGACCTCGGCTATGTCCGACGAGAGCAGGGCAAATCAACCCCGGTCTGCTTACCATAGCGAAGGAACACAAAGGTAAAAGCCCCTGGCTTCTCATCCGGCTACCGTTGACTACATGGGGCGAAACAATACTTTTAACTGATTAACTTGTATATTAGCCGCTCCGCCTCTCGTTACTTCCTTTACCTCACCTATTGTTCACGCGCGTCCGCCGCCGGTAGCTTACACATGGCTACGGCGCAGGAAGCCGCGCGGACTTTTTTGTTTTGGCACCTACCCGCTATGTATATGCCCGATAACGGCTTACCTTCTCTGCTTGTCTGCCCCGTGCCGCTGCCCTTGCGTGTACCGCTTATGCGCTCGGCCGCTTCCTGTGGCCAGTTGCTGGCTATCCGGTTCAGTAGCAGCAAGTCCGCGTTTCAAACCCAGCTGCGGCATGAGTTGCCCGCCTGGGTGTTGGTTACCAGCCACTGTTTGCGGGAAGACGGGTTGGTGTTCCACCGCATCCGGCAACAGCACCCCTGCTGCCATATTATCTTCTGCGCATTGGATAACACGTGTCCTTCCCTGGGCGGGCTGGACACAGCTTCTCCCAGCTATCCTGATGTACTCTGCACCGTACACGAATTGACAGAATGCCTGGTAGCGGCGGCCAAGGATTCCTTTTTTGTTTCAGCGTCATTAGCTGCTCTCTACGGTCCGTTGCCTACTGAGCCGGCTGCTACCCGTATTGCCTTAACCGCCATAAGCCGGGCCGAAAAACGGGTACTCCGGCAGCTACTGTTGGGGAAATCCAGCAAGCAAATTGCGGAGGCGCTCTTCCTGAGTCCTCGGACCGTAGAAAACCATAAAGCCAGTATGGCGGACAAGCTACACGTACGCGCAGAGGCTGGTAGTTTGGCCGCCTTCCTGCTGCGGCACCGGGAAGCCCTGCTACACTTGTTGGACCAGGATATCCAGCTACCAATTGAGTAGGTACCTGTATGCTTATTGAGTAAAACCACTTATCCTTCCTGTATTTTGGCTGTCAATCTTGCCCCCGTTGTACCGGACGACTGGGCGGTAGCCGAAAAGCCCTTCATAGAGTAGGCATTGTTTGACTCATCCTCTTTCTCATGCATCTTTTCAACGGTAAAAACCTCGTTTGTGCCATTGCTATGGCTTTGGTTACGACTCCTCTGCTGGCGGCCTCCGCAGCAGCCGGCGCGAAATCGGCCGAAGCCGGCACGGAGCCGGCAGCTGTCGTGTTCACCACCAAGGCCCCGGCATCCTGCACGGCTACTGCCACGGTTTCCATTCCCGGGGGGTCTAAAATAGAGCTTTCTGCTACCGCGGCTACGTGTGCCGAAGCCATCCGGATGGTACGGGCGGCTATTTCCAAGATCTAGCACCGTTCCTCAGAAATATTCTGGCAGCGGTTAGCTTACGGGCTGTCCGCTGCCAGCTTTTTCTCCCAGCCTACCCGTACGTTTATGCGCCTCCTGCTCGTCTTACTTTGCTTCCTGGCCGCCGGGGCCGCCTGGCCTTTTGCGCAGCCCGCTTGTGCGCAGGCGCCCCGGTTCAGCGTCACCTATCAGCAGCAGTTCAGTGGCGAGCCCCAGCCCACCGCCACGCTGGTGGTCAACGGCAGCTCTACGCTCTATTACTACAACCGCACGGCCGGCGAGGCCGCCCGGGAATTGCAGCAAACCAACGAAACCAACTACACACTAGCCGTAACGGATGCCGAGGGCACTTGTGTGTACCGCGACGCGGCCACGGGCCGGCTGCTGGCCCGGGAGCTGGAAATAAGCACTCAGCAGTTCGTTCTGATAGCCGATACCGTGCCCCGCCTGAACTGGAAGCTGGGCACAGCCACCCGCCAGATAGGTCAGTACCAGGCGCAGCAGGCCACTACCACGTTTCGTGGCCGGCACTACGAAGCGTGGTTCACGCCCGAAATTCCGGTGTCGGCCGGCCCCTGGAAGCTGGGCGGCTTGCCGGGCCTGATTCTGGAAGCCCGCGATGCTACCGGACAGGTAGCCTTCGCCGCGTTGCGCGTCAGCCAGCCCGCCGGGGTAGCCACGCCCGTACTACCACCTACCCAGGGCCGCCGCTACGGCAGCTGGGCCGAGTACCAGGCCGCCAGCCAGGCGGCCGCCGAGCGGCTCGCCAAATTTATGCAGGCCCAGGCCCCGGGCATCTCGGTCAAGATCAGCCGGGGCGAAGCCCTGGAGCTTGCTCCCTGAGTGAGGGTGGAGCATTGCCGTAGCTTTCTGATGAGCCTGCTGCTGGGCATGGGCCTGCTGCTGGGCCGGCCGGCACCAGCTCAGTGCCTGCTGCAAGGCCAGATAACCGATACGGCCCAGGCGCCGCTGCCGGGCGTCTCGGTGTACCTCACGCGGTCGGGCAACGCCGCCGGAATCGTGTTTACGACCACAGACCCGGAGGGCCGGTTTGCGCTGCGCGTTCCCATTCCGGCCGACTCGCTCCGGCTGCACGCGCGGCTGCTGGGTTTCCGGGCGGTTACGCAGCCCGTCCACTGCCCCGCCCCCCTCCTACGGCTCCGGCTGCAGGTGAGCACTACTGCCCTGGGCCAGGTAGTGGTGCGGGCACCGCCCCCGCCTATCCGGCACAACGATACCACTACCTATCAGGCCCGTGACTTCCGCACCGGCGGGCAGCGCAGCCTCCAGGAGCTCCTACGGCAGGTACCCGGCTTTGAAGTGTCAGAAACGGGCACTATCCGGTACCAGGGACGGGAGATAAGCGGCATCTACGTGGAGGGCGACAACCTGAGTGGGGCCGACTACCGCCGCCTGTCCCGCACGCTGGATGCCGCGCTGGTAGAAAAGATTCAGCCCATTCAGCGCTTTGTGGAAAACCCCTTGCTGGGTGGGCTGGTACACTCCGAAACCACGGTGCTCAACCTCACGCTCCCGCCCGACCGCAAGAAGCCCTTGTTCGGCAGCCTGAGCGCCCAGGCCGCGCTGCCCCACTACCTCGATGCCACGCTTAATGCCTTCAGCTACCGGGGCCGCCACAAGGTGTACGCGCTGGCGACCCACAACAACGTGGGCCTGACGCAGGACCCCTCGGCCCTGGCACCGCTGACTACCCTGGCCGACAACCCGCTGGTGCAGGAACTGCTGCCTCCCCCCCTGCTGCTGGTGCCACCGGAGCTGGCCAGCCTCGGCTTCCGGCCGGAGCTGGCCAGCCTCAACCGCGAAACCACTGCCGGGATAGTACATGTGCTGCGCTCCGCCCGCCCTAGTGGGTGGAAGCTGCTCACGGATGCCGCCGCCTACACCGACTACCGCCACCAGGACCTGCTGGCCGAAACCCGGCTGCTGCTGCCCGAAAACCAGTCTCTCAGCTTCCGGGAGCAGAACCAGGCCCGCCAGACGCGGCAGTGGGTTCGACTGCGCCAGAACTGGTTTGCCGTGCTGGGGGCACGCACCAATCTCACGTATGAGCATCGTCTCCGCTTCAGCACTACCCGCAGCACCGACCACCTCACCCTGGTTACCCAAAGCCTCACCGATACTGTGCATGAAAACCTGCGGCAGCAGTTGATTAGCCAGCCCTGGCACTTAGGTCAGAATCTGCTGCTGACTACCCGCTTCCCGGAGCAGGCCGCGCTGCAAACCCAGGTCGCGCACTTCCTGGAGGGCGGGCCGCAGCAGCTGCGGCTGCACACCTCACAGCCCGCCCGCCTGCAGGCCCTGGCTCCGGGGTGGCCGGCTGCCTCCACCGAGCTACGCCAACTGGCCCCCAGCCGCCAGCAGGGGTTTCTGTTCCAGACGGAGTATTTCCGCACTGGGCGCCGCCTGAACGTGGTACCCACGCTGGAAGTGCGCTACCTGAACACCCGGCTGACGACCCGCCTGGCAGGTGCCCCAACGGAGCCAGATCATCTCCTGCACACCACCCGGCTGCTAGGCGCCGGGCGGATTCGTTTTCACCGCCTGGCAGGCCGGGCTACCCTCACGGGCACGGCGGGTCTGCGGCTGGGCCGGCTGTGGGCTTCGGGCACCACATCAGCCGACCGGACGCTGGCCTACCCTACCACTACCCTGAGCGTACAACTGCCCCGGGGCCGCTACTCCACGGTACTGGCCACCTATGGTTTCGACCAGGCGCTGCCACTGCCGCAGGAGCTACTGGCAACTCCATTGGTAACGGACTACCGCACCCGCCAGCAGGGCCTGGAAACCCTGCTGGTGCGGCCCGAGCACCGCGCGGGCCTGCAACTGGTATATCTGAATACGGAGCACTTCACCCAGCTGCAACTGGGCCTGAGTGGCAGCTGGCAGCTGGCCTCCTTGGCGCTGGCCCAGGACGCCGACCAGCTTGTGAGCCAGTTACGGCTTTTGCCCGGGCCACCCACGCGCGGTGCCACGGCTACCCTGCTGGCCGCGCAGCTGCTGGATAGCCTGGCCGTACGCCTTCAACTGGAAAGCAGCCTGACCTACCTGGAGCCCGTAGCCCAACGGGCAGGCGCCCCCTTACAGCGGAGCCCCCTGGTATCGTGGCGGCAGCGGGTACAGCTGGGTACCGCGGGCCGGGGGCCGCTCAACTTCTATGCCGGAGCTACTTTGCTACACGTGGCCCTGTATCAGCCGACCACTGCGCCTAGCCGCAATACGCAACTGCAGTTGGATGCACAAGTGCAGCTGCGCACCCGCCGCCTCACGGCCAGTGTGCGCGCCGACCAGCTCCTGCAGCGCCAGAACGCCTATCTGGTGCTGGGGGCCGAAGCAACCTATGTACCAATGCGGGCTAGTGCATGGTCCTATACGTTGAGCCTGCGCAACCTGCTCAACACGCGCACTTTCGAGCAGGTGAGCATCACGGCGCTGCTTTTCGCCCGCACCCGCTACGACCTGCTGCCCCGCCTGATTATGCCTGGAGCCACTTACCGCTTCTGAACATAGCGGACAGCGGAAGCCTGCCCGGGCAGTCCCGGCCTAGCAGTTGTGCCCAACGGGCTAAAATAAGGCCGGCTCCGCGCTCAACCAATTGAGCTATACTCATCACGAAGTGAGCTGCGCCTGGGTGTAGAGACGCGACCCTTCGCGTCTCCTCGTTGAACGATAGGAACCGCGCCGGCTAAACAACGTCAGCAACGACGAGACGCGAAGGGTCGCGTCTCTACATCAACCAGGTTTTCGCTGGGTACTGCGTGACGGGTATAAGCGCGGAGCCGGCCTAATTTGCACCTGCGTGGTGCCCGTTGAACAGAATCTACATCCCGGCCAGGCTTTGTTCCAGGGCCGTAATCCTGGCTTCGGCGTCGGCCAGCTTCTGCCGCTCACGCTCCACCAGGTCGGGCTTGGCGTTGGCCACGAACTTCTCGTTGGAGAGCTTTTTCAGTACCGAGTCACGGAAACCCTGGGCGTACTCCAGCTCTTTGCCGAGGCGTTCTTTCTCGGCACCAAGGTCAATCTGGCCTTCCAGGGGCACGAAGAACTCACTGCTGCCCGCCACGAAGCTTACCGAAGCAGCCGGCGCTTCCGTCACCACCGAAATGTCGGTAAGGGCGGCCAGCTTGCGGATGATGGGGTCGTAGTCCTGGAGCAGCTGCGGGTCGTCGGTTTTGGCGGCAAGGGTCAGGGGCTTGTTGGGGCCCAGTCCCTTCTGGTTGCGGATGGTACGTACCCCGCCCACAATGGCCAGGGCCTTTTCCATGCGGGCCAGCACCTCGGCGGCGCCCGCTACGGGCACGGGCTTGGGCCAGGCGGCCACGCACACGTATTCCTTCGGACCGCGCTCCTTCAGCTCGTGCCAGATTTCCTCGGTGATGAAGGGCATGAACGGGTGCAGCAGCTTGAGCAGCGTTTCGAGGAAGCCCGAGGTCAGGCGCAGCGTCTCCGCGTCGATGGGTGCCTGGTAAGCGGGTTTGATCATCTCCAGGTACTCCGAGCAGAAGTCGTCCCACACCAGCTTGTACACCGTCATCAGGGCATCCGAAATCCGGAATTTCTCAAAGTGTTCATCCAGCTCCGTGATGGTAGCGTTGAGCTTGGCCGAAAACCACTCCACCGCCTTTTCATTGGCGAAAGGCAAGGCGGTATCCACTTCCCAGCCTTTGATGAGGCGGAAGGCGTTCCAGAGCTTGTTGGAGAAGTTGCGGCCCTGCTCCACCAGCTTTTCGTCGTAGAGCAAGTCGTTGCCGGCCGGAGCCGAGAACAGCATACCAGTACGCACGCCGTCGGCGCCGAACTGCTTGATCAGGTCCAGCGGGTCGGGCGAGTTGCCGAGCTGCTTGCTCATCTTGCGGCCCAGATTGTCACGCACGATGCCGGTGAGGTACACGTTGCGGAAAGGTATTTCCTTGCGGTACTCCAGCCCGGCCATAATCATGCGCGCCACCCAGAAGAACAGGATGTCGGGCCCCGTTACCAGGTCGTTGGTGGGATAGAAATAGTTGACGTCAGCGTTGTCGGGGTCCTTGAAGCCGTCGAACACCGAAATCGGCCACAGCCACGAGGAAAACCAGGTATCCAGCACGTCCTCATCCTGGCGCAAGTCGGTGAGTTGCAGGTCCTGGTTGCCGCTTTGCTCCCGGGCCTGCACCAAGGCTTCCTCGGCGGTGAGGGCCACCACATAAGTACCATCGGGCAGGTAGTAGGCCGGAATCTGCTGGCCCCACCACAACTGCCGCGAGATGCACCAGTCGCGCACGTTCTCCATCCACACCCGGTAGGTGTTCTTGAACTTGGCCGGATGCAGCTTCACGGTGTCGTTTTCCACCACTTCCAGGGCCGGCTTGGCCAGGTGCTCCATTTTCAGGAACCACTGCAAGCTCAGGCGGGGCTCAATCACGGCCTTGGTGCGCTCCGAGGTCTGCACGATGCTGGCGTACTCGTCTACCTTCACCAAGTGGCCGGCTTCTTCCAGGTCTTTCACGATGTTGCGGCGGGCGGCAAACCGGTCCTGGCCCACGTACAGCACGGCCTTCTCGTTGAGCGAGCCGTCGTTGTTGAGGATATCGATAACGGGCAGGTTGTGCTTTACGCCCAGCTCGTAGTCGTTCAGGTCGTGGGCCGGCGTCACCTTCAGCGCACCCGTCCCGAAGTCGATGCTTACGTACTCGTCCAGAATCACCGGAATTTCGCGCCCCAGCAGCGGAATCCGCACTTTCGCCCCGTGCAGGTGGGTGTAGCGCGGGTCGTTGGGGTTCACCGCCACGGCCACGTCGGCCATGATGGTTTCGGGCCGCGACGTAGCTACTGTTAAGAACTGAGAGTTTAGAGCTGAGAGCTTAGAATCGTTCTGCCCCTCACCTTCTGTCTCTAAGTTCTCAGTTCTACCATCTAAGCTCTCCGCTCCTACCACCTCATACCGCAGGTGGTACATCTTGGCCATCACGTCCTTGGGAATTACTTCCTCGTCAGACAGGGCCGTTTGGCTTTGCGGGTCCCAGTTTACCATGCGGATACCGCGGTAAATCAGACCTTTCTGGTGCAGGTCCACGAACACACGCAGCACGGCCTCGGTCAGTTCGGGCTCCATGGTGAAGCGCGTCCGGTCCCAGTCGCAGGAGGCGCCCAGTTGCTTGAGCTGCTCCAGAATGATGCCGCCGTACTTTTCCTTCCAGGCAAAAGCATGCTCCAGGAACTGCTCCCGCGTGAGGTCCTTCTTCTCGATGCCCTGCTCCTTCAGCAAGGCTACTACCTTGGCCTCGGTGGCAATAGAGGCGTGGTCGGTGCCGGGCACCCAGCAAGCTTCCTTGCCCTGCATGCGGGCCCGGCGCACCAGCACATCCTGAATGGTATTGTTCAGCATGTGGCCCATGTGCAGCACACCCGTCACGTTGGGTGGCGGAATAACTACTGAGTACGGCTGCTTGCGGGGGTTGGCCTTGGCTTTGAAGAAGCCCTGCTCCTGCCAGCGCTGGTACCATTTGGCTTCAACGTCGGCGGGGGTATAGGTTTTGGCGATGGACATCAGCGGAGGGAATTCAAGTTGGAATACGGGCGCAAAAGTAGGCATTTCGGGCGGGGCGGGAAATGTTCGGCCGTTCCCGGCCGAACTGGCCTTTAGTAAGTAGCCGTCCTGGCACTGGGCGCACCTCAGGAATCGAACTGGGTTTAGCGCCGGCGCTTCTCTACTTTTGATTCTTGCCTGGCTTCTCAGCGCCCAACTTACCCTTCGTTTGCTTCCTTCTATGCTCCTGCCCTTCCCTGCCAATCCCGATAAGGCCGCCGACGACTCCGTGGAAGGCCTGGTGCTGCTCGGTGGGGAGCCGACCGTCGAAAACCTCTCTGCTGCCTACAGCCGGGGCATTTTCCCGTGGCCGGTGGAGGGCTGGCCGGTGCTGCCGTGGTTTTGTCCGCCCCGGCGCGGCATTCTGCGGCTGGAGCGCCTGCACGTGGGCCGCTCCCTGGCCCGGGCCCAGCGCCAGAGTCCCTGGCGCATCAGCTTCAACGAGGCGTTTGAACAAGTGATGCGGGCCTGCCAACAGCAGCCCCGTCCCGAGCAGGCGGGCACCTGGATTACGCCCCAGCTGGTGCGCGGCTACGTGGCCCTCCACCGGGCGGGGCGGGCCCACAGCGTGGAGGTGTGGGACGGTACTGAGCTGGTAGGCGGCGTTTACGGGGTGGCCGTGCAAGGCGTGTTTGCGGGGGAGAGCATGTTTCATACCCAGCCCAATGCCTCCAAGCTGGCTTTGCTGGCCCTGATAGAGAGCCTACACCAGCAGGGGGCTACGTTGCTCGACATTCAGCAGCTCACGCCCCACCTAGCCGCCTTGGGAGCCGAGGAAGTCAGCCGCCGCGAGTTTCTGCGGTTGTTACAGCTAGAGCAGGCAGCCGGGCGCGAGCTGCGTTTCGGACCGGAACTGCGGCCCGCTATAACGCCATAAGCCCTGCCGTAGCAGAGCTTATGGATAAGTTTTTCCAAGAAAACACTTCAGTGGTCTAGGCTTCGGCGTGCAGCCACTCTTTCTTCTTGAGCAGCTGATCCTGCGACTCGCGGTAGTCGGGGTCGTCCACGCAGCAGTCTACGGGGCACACGGCGGCGCACTGGGGCTCCTCGTGGAAGCCCACGCACTCCGTGCACTTGTCCGACACGATGTAGTAGTACTCGTCGGAAACGGGCGTTTGTGGGCTGGTACCCGCTACGGTTTGCCCGCCGTCCACAGTCACTTCCTTCAGGGCTGTGCCATCGGCCCAGCGCCAGTTAGCTCCTCCCTCGTAGATGGCAGTATTTGGGCATTCCGGTTCGCAGGCACCACAGTTGATGCACTCGTCGGTTATCATGATGGCCATAGCCGTATCTCCTTTTTTGGTACGCGTAAACGTAGATTGCGGGGCAATAGATGCTTGCTACCTACAACCTAACCGGGCAAAAGTAGAAACTAACCCGTACTCTTGCGAGTTTTTTGCTGAATAGTCCGTTTCTCCTCTTCCCTTCCTTTATGAATCACGCCGAACGTCTTGCCGCTTTTGTCGCCCTGGGCCAGCGCCTGCAGCAGCTTACCGACGATGAACTGGCTTCCCTGGCGGCCCGGGCCCGCAACCAGAATGCGTGGTTTGATCAGCCCAACATCACGTCGGCCTTCAAGGGCGTGGCGCAGATGCTCCAGGAAGAAACACTCCGTACCTGGGCCGGACGCTACCGTCCCGAGCCTGAGACCCCGCGCCAGGTAGGCGTGGTGATGGCCGGCAACATTCCCCTGGTGGGTTTTCATGACACCTTGTGCGTATTGCTGAGCGGGCACACCCTGCTGGCCAAGCTCAGCGCCGATGACACCGTCCTTATGCGCTGGCTGCTGCAGGAGCTGACGCAGCTGGAGCCGCGCTTTGAAGAACGCATCCAGCTGGTAGAGCGCCTAAATGCCGCCGACGCCTTTATTGCCACGGGCTCCGACAATACGGCCCGCTACTTCGAGTTTTATTTCGGCAAGAAACCCAACATTATCCGGCGCAACCGCAGCTCCCTGGCGGTGCTTACGGGCCGGGAAACGGCGCACGAGCTAGGTCTGCTGGGCGAAGATATTTTCCGCTACTATGGCCTGGGCTGCCGCAACGTCAGCTCCCTGTACGTGCCCGAGGGCTACCATTTCCCCGACCTGCTCGATGCCCTGCAGCCCTGGCACCGCGTGGCCGACCATCACAAATACCAGAATAACTACGACTACAATAAGAGCATTATGCTGGTGAACCAGGTCCCGCACTACGATAGTGGGTTTCTGCTGCTCACGGAAAGCCCCCAGCTGGTTTCGCCTATTTCCGTGCTGCACTACGTCACCTACCAGCACGAGGTAGACCTAGCCGACAAGCTCACCGATATTGCCGAACGGACGCAGTGCCTTGTTTCGGCGGGCTCACTGTATCCGGGCAGCTTTCCGCTGGGTCGGGCCCAGTATCCGGCCGTAGATGATTACGCCGATGGGGTAGACACCATGGCATTTCTGGCTGCCCTGTAGCGCTGCATCTTTCTAGGCCGTACCCCTGCCCTGCTACCTGATCTGGTAGTAGGCAGGGGTATTCTTTTGCCTTATTGGTCGGATAAGAACTGGAAAAGCCGATGCAACATCAAAATGAGACAATAGCACTACCAAATGATCGCCGTAGCGAATATTCACTATCGTTAAATATGATTTTTTACGACATACTACTTGGTTTATTGCTTTCAAATAACTAGTTTACTAGCACTAAAACCTAAACCGCCCAAACATCCCACCATGACACAGTTTGCACAATACCCAGAAATCATTTCCAAGGAAGTTGTTCAGCAGTTGCACTTCCCGGTTTCCGATGTCCTGGCTACGCCCGATGCCCGTAACCTGCGCCGCTACTCGGCGGAGCGCGCAACTACGCTTGGCAACGGCTATCATGGTAAAGTAGATATCTACTTCAAGACGGCCGACGGGGAAACCAAGCGGGTCCAAACTACCGTGTGGGCCAATGACGCCGAATACATTACCCTGAAATCGGGGGCTTTCCTGCCCATGCGTAGCGTGCTGGGCATCGACTTCCTTTAATGCTCTCCTACGACAAGTCGATGTCAGCGCGCAGAAGCGGCTCCTGGTCTTCCGGGAGCCGCTTTTTTTGCGTGGTTCGGCAGTTCAGTCGTCACTCTGCTGGTCAGGTGGCCATGCTGCAATCAACGGCAAAGCGGCTTCAACCACGTGGTTGAGGCCGCTTTGCCGTTTGGTAATCGGTTAGCTCTAGATACGGTCCAGGGTTTTCTGGATCAGGTCATTTACTACCTCCTCCGCATTGGTGGCAAACTCGCCCGTGGCGCGGTTAGCCACAATGGCATTGAGCGAGACTACCTCATGGCCCAGCATCCGGCCCAGGGCATAGTAGCCGGCCGTTTCCATCTCGAAGTTGGTGAGGCGGAACTCCCCCTCGGCGCTGTGGTAGCGAAATTGCTGAAACTGCTGAATCAGGTCGGGCAGGCGCAGATCCAGGCGCAGCACCCGGCCTTGGGGGCCGTAAAAGCCGGGGCAGGTGAGCGTATTGCCCACTACCATACCCGCGCCCAGCTGCTCACGTAGTAAATCGGAGCCACGTACGCAGTAAGGACGGTAAGGCAGCTGCAGAGCCTGCTGCACGCCGGTGGCTACTTCCACTTCCAGACCGGTTTCCACCAGCGGGTAAAACTGCATCAGCGAGTCGAGGCCTACGCCGTGTTCCGTCACTAGGTGGGAGCCGATGGGAATGTCGGGCTGGAGGGCGCCGCTGGTGCCCACGCGCACAATGCGCAAGGAAATTCGCTCTTCCAGGGGCCGGGCCTCCCGGGTGACGAAGTCGATGTTTACCAGGGCATCCAGCTCGTTAAGCAGAATGTCGATGTTGTCGGTGCCCATGCCCGTGCTAATGACGGTCAGGCGCTTGCCCTGGTAGTAGCCCACGTGCGTGACGAATTCGCGCTTGTGGATCTGGGTTTCAATGGAGTCGAAGTGCTGGCTGATCAGGGGCACGCGCTCCGGGTCGCCCACGGTGATGATAGTATCGGAAATATGGTCGGGCACCAGGTTGAGATGGTACACGCTGCCGTCGCGGTTCAAAATCAGCTCCGATTCGGGAATAGGCATGGGGAGGGCGGGAAAAAGTGGGGAAACATTCGAGTTACGTATTACGCAGCAAGTGGCCAAAATGTGCGTAATTCTTTCCCTGTTGCAACTGAGAGCCAGGGGCAAAAAATAATGACCCGGCAGTAGCCGGGCCATCAGGTAAAGCAAGGCAGGTAGAGGCTGCCCTATTTCAGGCTGGGAGCCCGATACGAGAGTAAGCCCTGTTCGGGGTTGTAGTTGTTGCTGACTTTGGGATAGGCACCCGTGCCATCGTAGGGCCGTTTGGCCGGGTGCTCCTGGCACGCGGTAGAACAGGCCCCATCAAGCTGCTCGCCGCAGGCCTCGCACATGGCCACGTGCAGGTTGCAGTGTGGGTTGGCGCAGTTGATCATGCGCGCCGAGGGCGTATGGCAGTGGTGGCAGGTGGAAATCAGGGTGGGGTTTACGCTGTTTACATCCACGGCCACGCGGCCGTCAAACACGTAGCACTTGCCCTCGAAATCCTCCCCGCCGGCCTCAAGACCGTATTTGATAATACCGCCGTGCAGCTGGTACACGTTTTCGAAGCCCTGCTCCAGCAAAAACGCCGAGGCCTTTTCGCACTTGATGCCGCCGGTGCAGTACGTGAGGATCTTTTTGTCCTTGTACTGCTCCAGCTCCTGCACCTTCTCGGGAAACTCACGGAAGTTTTCGATGTCGAGCGTCAGGGCGTTTTTAAAGCGCCCGAGCTGGTGCTCGTAGTCGGAGCGCACATCCAGAATCACCACGTCTTCCTGGTCTTTTAAATCGCGGAATTCGGTGGGCGACAGGTGCACGCCGGTGCGCTCGTAGGGCTTGATGTGGGGCAGGCCTACATGCACGATTTCGGGCTTCACCCGTACATGCAGCTTCTGAAAGGTATGGGCCGGGGCTTCCTCTACTTTAAACTCCAGCGCGGCAAAGCGCGGGTCGGCCTTCACGGCCTGCATGTACGCTTCGCAATCGGCCGTGCGGCCCGACACCGTGCCGTTGAGGCCTTCTGGTGCCACAATAATGCGCCCGAGCAGGTTCAGGCCCAGACAGAGACGATGGTGCTCCTCCCGGAACTGCTCCGGATTTTCGATGGGCGTGTAGCAGTAATAAAGCAGAACGCGGTAGTCCATTATGCAATGAGGAATGAGAAGTTAGGAAGGAGGAATGTTAGTCAGCAATTCTTCACTCCTCTCTCCCAACTTTTAATTAAACCTTCTGGGCGGGGTTGCCAAATACCGTCTGGCCAGCCGCTACGTCGGCTACTACCACCGAGCCGGCTCCTACCCGGGCCTTTGCCCCTATTTTCACCCCGGCTACCACCACTGCCCCGGAGCCGATAAAGGCCTGAGCCCCTACTTCTACCCCCGCATTCAGGATGGCGCCCGAGCCCAGCTGGGCATACTCGCCTACCTGTACCTTGGCTTCTACTATGGCATTGGGGCCGATGATAACGCCGTTTTCCACCTTGGCCGTACTGGCCACCACGGCGTTGGCACCTACCAGAATGCCGTGGCCCAGCCAAGCGTGCTCCGATACGCTGGCGCGGGCATGGATGGCATTGACCGGCGCTACCGTGTACTCTTCGTGCAGCATGTTGGTGAGGCTGCGGCGGCTGGCGGTGTCGTCGGTGGCCACGAATACCTCACACTTCTTGCCGAGCAGCTTCAGCAGCTGCGCGTCGTCGGTATTGCCCATAATGGGCACGTTATTGAGTTCCGTATTCTGCAGGGCTTTATCGTCGTCGAGCAGGCAGTATACCACCACGTCGTTGCTGAGAAAAGCATCAAGGGCAGCCGTGCCGATGGTTTGGGCACCAAGAATAATAACAGGATTTTCCATGCGCAGGCAAACAGCGGCGGTTGCCGCCAGGTTTCTAAACCGCAAAGATACGTGCCTTTCGCAGGGCGGCCAAGCCTCTTACTTCCTGGGCCAGGGAAGCCGCCGGAGCACCGCGGCCGCGTAGTCGTTTTGCAGGAGCAGCAGCAGCAGGAAAGGCAGAAACGCCGTGCGGTAGCGGGTAAGTGTACCTAAATTGGGCGTCGTAAGACCAATAAACAACGCAACAACCACGCAATACCACAAGAATACAAGAACAAGAGCAAACGGTAATGTCCCTGCTTTTTTACGTATCACGCCCAGCAAGCTAACCACCAACAAACCAAGCAGCCCCACATTTTCTAACCCAAGCAGCTGATATCGTAGATCTGGGCTTTCTCCCGGCCACGGCCGGCTAAGTGTATTAAATATAGCTACTGGTGCATGTTGCGCTATACTGCTCAAAGTGGGCTTCAAGTCTTGGTATACAATCAGAGGCTTGCCTACCGAGAGTTGACTCATTCCTCGGTAGGTAGTAATTACCTGATTGGTGAATTTATTGGCTCGGAAAACAGGTACTACTTCCGAAGCAGCCCATGCCCCTCCGCTGAAAAGGAAGCCAAAAAATACAAGTTGGCTCCACCAACTACGTAGGCTTCCCATATACTGTATTGTTCGGATCAAAAGTAGAATACCCAATCCTGCGAGCAGAAATATACTAAAGAAGAAGCGCATTTTGAAGGCCACATAAGCTAGCAGCAATGTCCAGACAACCGTGAGCGGTTGCACCTGGTCAGAGCCATAAGCCCACGTAACAACCCAAGCTGTACAACCAAGCACGCTTCCTGTCAGAAGTGCCTCCTTAGTTATACCCGAAGTCCAATAAATACAAGAAGGCCATATTAACAAAGCAAGAGCTGCGCTCAACGGAGGAACTGCCGGAAATAGCCGCAGGATTGTACGAGCCAGAAACCAGCATCCGGCAAAGCTGACTATCGAAAGGTAGGCAGCCGTCAGCCATGGATATCCTAGTGTAACCAGATTTAGGACTGAAAGAATTTTGATAAAAAACCAAGTATTAGAAAAGCCATGAAACCCCAGCTTGGTCCCCTGAAAATAAATAGCGCTTCCTTCCATTGTTTGCAGCCAATCAGGTACGCTGTACCAGAACTGGCGCGTCATCCGCCGTGACCAGATGACGACAAAGCGAACATCTTCGGTCATAAAGCGCGTAACCACCCAGCTAGTGGTTAGCTTGAGTAGCAAGGTGGGCAACAGCCAGTAACGTAACGGATGGGGAACGGTCAACTCACGCCGCAGCCACCAGCATAGCAGCCACAGTAACGGAATGTGTAGCCCAAGGGCCAGCAGTAGCTTCAAGAGACGAGCGTATTTTGGCGCAAAATACGATTTCCAATGGCACAATGCAGGCAGCGCCGGGGCTGGCAGTACGCCCGGTGCAGGGTAAGCAGCCCCTGGGAGTCGGCCGCCGACTTGTTATCGAAGCCCAGCGCCTCATACGGCGCCAGCAGGTGATTATGCTCGGCGGGAAGTTGCGTGAGCAGGTTAATGGCCTCCTCCGCCAGCTCGGGCTGCCCTACGTGCCGGGAATACGCTACCCGCAAGGGCACCACCACGTTGCTGACGAGCAGATGGGCACTACTGCGGCCCAGCTCAGCCAGGCTGCCGGCTTTGCCCGGCCGGGCGTGGTTCTGCCAGTAGGCGGGCAGCGGCGCCCGAAAGAATGCTTCCAGCGTCGTCACCTTATCGGCGGCTAGCAGGGGCGCAAACAACGTAGGGCGGGCATGCAGCAACGCCGCCAGCTGCACCAGCCGGACCGTGGGAAAGTTGGCCGGGCGGAGCCGCAGGAAATTCCATTCGTGGGCGTGCAGGGCAGTATCCGCTAAAGAGTACTTGTGGCGCAGGAAGCCGTACTCCCGCTGCAAAGCGGTGGAGTAGTCGTCAGGTTCTTCCAGATTTTCTAAAAACCCGGCCTGCCCAAGCAACAGCGCTTCGATTTGTAAAGGCTGATGGCGGTGGCGGCGCAGGACAGCCAGCGGCAGCGCCTTGGCTAGTCGGGCCAAGGGTTCGGTGTTCTTCTGAAAGCCAAAACCGGCCGCCAGCGCGTGCCAGGTGGTGGCTTCCCAGTCGCCCAGTAGCTGCTCGTGCAGGGCCAGTACTGTATCGGCCTTGCGCTGGGCCCGCTCCAGCAATGCCCGCTCTACCATGGAAAGCCGTGTTATTGAGGGCACCTGGGGCAGCAAGCCGGCGCAGGGTAACGTGGCCGCCGGAGCTGCCAGCAAGACCTCATAGGTGGACAGCAGTTCCGGCGCGATGCGCGGCCCCAGTTCCAGAGTGGGAATCAGGCTACCATCGGAACGGCGCACAGGCTGGTCGGCGGTGTACACCACGTGCAGGATAACCTGATCGTAGCGCAGGTCCAGCTGGTGTTGGTGGCGGTACCAGTCGGAGGCGCGCAGGTGGATTTCCACGGCTCCATTCCACTCTACTTCCCCAATGCGGAGGCGGGCACTGGGAAAGTCGGGGCCAGCTTCCTGGTGGCGGAAGCCGGGACGCAGCACCGTCAGCTCCTCTCCTTCCTGGGTGCGCAGACTGGCTTTATCGAAATACTGTTGCTGCCAGACATAGTGTAGAAAATCTTCCTGCATATGTTGCTGAGTTATAGTACACCTATTTCCGCTAGTTCCCGGAAGGAAAGTACTGACCAAGTAGCCCAAAACCAAACCGGCCCGCCCCCGCACGAGGCGGAAGCGGGCCGGTAAATTCGGCAAGTAAAAGGGTTAGCGCAGGTCAATTACCTTCACGCCTTTGTATTTGGCTTTGTCGAAAGTGAACGTGGTGGCATCTACCGGCACGTTGGGCGTGAACTTGCTGATGCGGAAGGTGTAGCGGTTGCCGTTCTTCTTGAACATCTGCCAGCTTTTCACCGAGCGGTCTTTCTTGCTCACCGACAGGCGCACCTTGTACACGGCGTTGTTACGGTCTTCGGGGGAAAGTTCAATGATGTCTACGGCCTCACCGGCTTCCTTGCCTTCCTGCACGTAAGAGTACTTGTAGCCCTTCTTATACAGTGTATAAATCTGCGAAGGCGAAATTTCCTGGTCGTCGGGCTCGTAGTCGGAAATGTTGACTTCGTTTTCCGACTTCATGTACGTCCACATGGTCTGGCCGTTGTTGATGACCTCCTGGCCATTCATCTTCAGCCGAAACTTGGTGCCGCTCACCGTGATGTCGCCCGAGAGGTTTTCCTTTACCTTGGCAGTGGGGTTTTCCAGTGTCTGGGTAAACGAGGCCTTGAAGGCTTTCATCGCCTGATACTTGGCACTCATCTGGTCCAGAATCTTAGCGGCTTTGGGGTCCTGCTGGGCTGAGGCGGCTGACGTAAGTGACACGGACAGGGCAAGCAGGGCGAGAAACTTTTTCATTGCGAAAAATGAGAGAGGGGTGTCTTGGACGAATACCGATAAAGCGCCGCCGGCTCCTATACGGACAAACTCCGGCTAGGGATAAAACCACGGAAAAAGCCCGCCATTTTGCCCTGAAGCTCAACGTTAGGCGCTTACTTGGGCAGGGTATTCAACAACTGTTCCAAACTGTACTCATCCGGAATTAAAACTTCGCGGGCCTTGCTTCCCTCGAAGGGCCCCACGATGCCCGCGTGCTCCAGTTGGTCGATCAGACGGCCGGCGCGGTTGTAGCCTAGCTTCAGGCGCCGCTGCAGCAGGGACGTGCTGCCCTGCTGGTGCGTGACGATTACGCGGGCAGCCTCCTCAAACATAGAGTCGCGCGAGGCGGGGTCGAAGTCCTCCGCATCGCCATTGCCCGTCCCCGATTCGCCCTGCACTTCCGGCAGCATGTAGGCCTCGGAGTAGCCCTGCTGCTCGCCGATAAAGTCACACACGCGGTCTACTTCCGGAGTATCGATAAAGGCGCACTGCACCCGGATCAAATCGGAGCCAGCCGAGAACAGCATGTCCCCCTGCCCTACCAGCTGGTCGGCGCCGCCGGTATCCAGAATGGTGCGCGAGTCGATTTTGCTGGTCACCTTAAAGGAAATCCGGCAAGGAAAGTTGGCCTTGATGATACCGGTAATTACGTTTACCGAAGGTCGCTGGGTGGCCACAATCAGGTGAATGCCGATGGCGCGGGCCAGCTGGGCTAGGCGGGCAATGGGCGTTTCAACCTCTTTGCCGGCCGTCATCATCAGGTCGGCCAGCTCGTCGATGACCAGCACGATGAAGGGCAGGTAGCGGTGGCCTTTCTTGGGGTTCAGGCGGCGCTCAATAAACTTGCGGTTGTACTCCTTCAGGTTGCGGCAGCCCGCATCCTTGAGTAGGTCGTAGCGCCGGTCCATTTCCATGCACAGGGAGTTGAGCGTATTCACCACCTTTTTGGTGTCGGTGATGATGGCCTCCTCCGTATCCGGCAGCTTGGCCAGGAAGTGACGCTCAATCTTGTTGAAGATGCTCAATTCCACCTTCTTGGGGTCGACAAGCACAAACTTAAGCTGGGCGGGGTGGCGCTTGTAGAGCAGAGAAGCCAGAATCACGTTCAGGCCCACCGATTTCCCCTGGCCCGTGGCCCCGGCCATGAGCAAGTGCGGCATTTTGGCCAGGTCGGCCACAAATACCTCGTTGGTGATGGTGCGGCCGAAGGCTACGGGCAAGTCCATTTCGGTGTGCGCGAACTTCTCCGTGGCAAACACCGAGCGGATGCTCACCATCTCCTTCTTCGTATTCGGCACCTCAATACCAATGGTGCCCTTGCCCGGGATGGGCGCAATGATGCGGATACCCAGGGCTGCGAGGCTCAGGGCAATGTCATCTTCCAGGCTCTTGATCTTGGAAATCCGCACCCCGGCATCGGGCACAATTTCGTAAAGCGTAACTGTGGGCCCAATGGTGGCTTTGATGCTGGCGATGTTGATGCCGTAGTGCCCCAGCGTCTCCACAATGCGGTCTTTGTTGGCCTCCAGCTCTTCTTTGGTGACTTGGGCTTTGGCCTGGCCGTAGTCGTTGAGCAGTTCCAGCGTGGGGTATTGGTAGCGGGAAAGGTCCAGCGTGGGGTCGTAGTTCACGTTGGGCATGGCGTCCGCATCCTCGTCCTCATCGGCAATGGCGGCCATGTCGGCCCCGGCGGCCGGGTCCAGCTCGGTCGTGTCTTGGTCGATTTGGAGGGCGGGCGCAGCCACGGGTATTTCCACCTCAAACGAAGGGCCTTTCGGCGCGGGGGCCGGTAGCGGAGCGTCGTTGTCGGCCAGGTCGGCCAACGACAGCGGCGTGGGAACCCGCGCGGGCGTGGGCGGCGCGACTTCCAGGGCCGGCGCTTCCACAGAAAAGGCCGGGCCAGCTGCTTTAGCAATGGCGCCGCCCATGCTTAAGGCGGCGGCACTGGCAGCCGTGGTGGCCGCAGCAGCCACCGGCGCCACGCTCAGCGGCACCGAAGCGGCAACTGCCGGAGCCGCCACCGCGCCGCTGGTGATAAAGGGAGGCTCTACTTCCTCGTCCTCCTCTTCCATGACCTGAGGAGCGACGGTTGGACTCGGGGTTACTGAGGCAAGCGGACCGGTGCGCTTGAGCGTCATGGCCGGTGCGGGGTCTTCTTCCTCCTCATCCATGGGCAGCGGGGCAGTAGCCCGACTGACGCCCTGCGGGTTGCGGCTTGCGTCAGAAGCAGAAGCCTGATTGGCAGCAACTTCTTCTTCCTCGCTTTCGGGGCGGCGCAGGTTTAGAGTGGTGACGTTGAAGAAGAACACCACAAACGAAATCAGCAGGAAGGCCAGCAGCAACACCGTCCCCCACCCGATCAGGCTGTCGAGCCAGAGGGCCACTTCGTAGCCGATGCCTCCGCTCAGGAAGTCGAGGCTGTGGGCCAGGGCGGGGTCGGCATCCGGGGCTTCGAGAGACAGCACCACGTAGCCCAGCAGCACGCTCAGCCAGCCCATTGTGAACAGGCACAAAGCCAGCACATAGCTGACCGACACATCCTGGCGGCGGAAAACAATTTTATATCCCAGGAAGAAAACTATGGGAATCAGGGCAAAGGCGGCCACCCCAAACCCGCGGTAGATCAGCCACTGCGCCAGCGTAGCCCCAATCAGGCCCAGCCAGTTGCCGGTTTCCTGCCCTGCCACCAGCAGCGGCGTCGTGCCGGCACTTTGCACCACGCTTTGGTCGGCGTGGCCCGTGAGCAGGAACGACAGGAACGCTATGGTCAGGTAAATGGAAGAGAGCAGGAAGAAGAAGCCCAGAAAGAGCTGAAACCGCCGGTCGCGCAGGAAGCCGAAGACGTTGCCCAGGGAAGGCAGCTTCACGGGGGTACGGGGCGTCTTGGGCGCTTTGCTCGTAGCCCGGGGCTCGGGCCGGCGGGACTCCCGGGGAGCCTCGGGGGCCGGGCGCGGCTGGTTGCGCGGCGGCCGGGGGGCATTGGCGGCCTGCGGAGCCGGCGCAGCGGGTTGTTTGTACGTATTTTTAGCCATTCGAAATCACACCTGAAAATCAAATCTACGGCTTTTCCGGCGTTTAACCGGCTTTTTTGCCGCTGGGAAGGAAGGTCAATCCGCGGGGAGTGGACTTGCGGCGGGCGGGCATTCTACAGCGTTTCATACACATACAGATGCCAGTAGGCGGTGGCATCGGCAAAGTCTCCTACTCGTTGTAAACCACTGCGGGCTGGGTGGGCCAGGGCTACCGCCGAAACCACGTAGCGCCCCCCCAACTGCTTAAAGGTAGCGGCATCAAAGGCAAAATCCTGAATGGGGGCGTGGCTGGCCGGCACCCGGAAGTTTTTGCCCAGCTCCGCCGCCAGCAGGTAACAACGGTTGCCCCAGGCATCGAAGTATGTGCGTAATTGCGGGCTTTTGCTTAGCTCCCCGGCAATGAGCCGCCGAAACCGATGCTTGTACGGGAGCGGGTAATTGTTCTGGTAGCTGTCGAGGGTGTAGAAGCCATTGAGCTGAGCCACGGCCGGGGGCAGGCCCAGGCAGGCAATGCGGTAGCCCGCAGGCGCCTGGCCGCTACGAACCTGAAGGGCTTGCTGCACGCGGGTAAACAACGCGTGGGCCACCATCTGCTGGTAGTTAGGCTCGGCAGCGGCCGGGCGCCCCAGCAGCTGCCGCAGATTCAGGGTCCACTCGCGGTGCATGAGCAACACCACCAAGAGCTGCGCTACTACCAGCGCCCAGCGCACCCGCGCGGCGGGCAGCGTACGCAGGGCCAGCACCCACACCACCAGCCACAGCAGCGGCGTGAGAAAGTGGAAGCGCGTGAGGTTGAACGTCCGCAGGAAAGGCAGTCCGCCTTGTAGCGCCCCCAGCAGGCTGGGATAAAAGCCGCAGAACCCAGCCAGCAAGGTTAGCATCACGAGCAAGCATATAACCGGCCGCGCAGGGAAAGCCCGGCGCTGCAGGCGGGCCTGCCACCAAGCCAGGAGCACCGTCAGCAGGAGCAGCCCCCGGAAGAACAGGCTGCTGTGGTACTGCCCCATCAGACCAAACATTAGAGTACCGCGCACTTGCGACAGTAGTGTGGCCGGGGCCAGTTGCAGCAAATCAAACTCCGTGCGGTGGGGCACAAAGTGGTGCCGGAGCAAGGAAAACAGCAGCGGAAACTCCACCACGCCGTAGCTCACGGCCAGCAAGACCAACCCCAGCCAGGCGCGCCAGCTTAAGCGGCGCTGCTGCCAGTCAGTCCAAGCCAGGTAGCCGCCCGCTCCTACCAGCACGAATACCCCCGCCAGCACTAGATTCGACCACAGCGGAAACAACGCCAGCAACAGCCAGGGCCAGAGGACCGGCTTTGGCCCGCGCAAGGTGTGCACGGCCAGCAGCACCGCCGGCTGCCCCAGCACCGACAGGCCATACATCGAATACAGCGGAAGCATGGCCCAGCTCAAGGCAACCCCTGCCGCCAAGGCCCGCTGCTCCCGGGCCGGCAGCAGCCAGCAGCGCAGCAGCGCGTACATACTCAGCAAGCCCGCCACCCGTACCAGCACCATGTTCAGCAAATAGGCTGGCAGCGGTGGCAGCAGCTCAAAGCACGCTACCGTCACGCTCAGGCCCGGCCGCAAGGCGTTGCGCGGCAGGCCATTCATGATCTGCGGCAGCACGGTGTGGGCTCCATAGTTCAAGGCCGTGCCCGTGCGCGCCAGCAGGTAGGGTCCGGCTAGCTCGGCATCCAGGTTGTCGTCGAGGGTGATATAGGTTTGAGGGCCTAGCACCCACAGGGGCAGCAGCAATACTGCCAGTGCCACCAATGCCCATAGCAACGGCGAGGCCCACAAACGACGCAGAAATAAACGCGGGAACGGAAACACTGCGACAAAATTAGCGCTTCAACGTCCGCAACCTAACCCCCGCCCTTTGCCCTGGCGACTGACTACTTCCGGCCAGCTAGCTGCGCGGATGAAACTCCGTGATAACCTGGCGCAGGTAGTCCCGGTCGAGGTGGGTGTAGATTTCGGTGGTGGTGATGCTTTCGTGGCCCAGCATTTCCTGCACGGCCCGCAGGTCGGCTCCGCCTTCGATGAGGTGGGTGGCAAACGAGTGGCGGAACGTGTGGGGGCTGATGCTCTTGCGCACCCCGGCTTTATCGGCGGCGGCTTTGATGATGTTGAAAATCATCACCCGGGAAAGCTTGGTGCCGCGCTTGTTGAGGAACACGTGGTCCTCGTGACCCGGCTGGATGTCGAGGTGGCAGCGCACTCCGCTCAGGTAAAAGCCCAGGTGCTTAAGGGCGTCGCCGCCAATGGGCACGAGGCGTTCTTTGTTGCCCTTGCCCGTCACGCGCACGAAGCCATCCTCGGCGTATACGTTGGAGAGGCGCAGCTCCGTCAGCTCGCTCACCCGCAGGCCCGAGGAATACAGCACTTCCAGGATGGCCCGGTTGCGGGTGCCCTCGTTGGTACTCAGGTCGATGGACTCCAGCAGCTGTACTATCTCCTGGTAGCTCAGCGTATCGGGGAGCTTGCGGCCGGTTTTGGGGGCTTCCAGCGTGTCGGTGGGGTCGATGCTGAGCTGGTCTTCCATGATGAGGAAGTGGAAAAATGCCTTCAGCCCCGAAAGCGTGCGGGCCTGGGAGGTGGCACTCAGCTCCAGCTCCCCCAGCCAGGCCAGAAACTCCCGCAGCAGCTCCGGGCCTATTTCCTGCGGCCGCAGCGTGAGCTGGCGCAGCGCCAGAAACTGCCGCAGCTTCTGCACGTCGCGGCTGTAGGCTTCCACGGAGTTGCCCGACAACGATTTTTCCAGCCGCAGGTAGCCGTCGAATTGCTTTTGGTAGATGGACCAGTTCACGCAGAAGCCGCCAGCGCGGTGATTGGGGTGGAAACAGCAGGATGCTGCCGGGCAAAGGTCGGACAACAAACCCGCCCGCACAGAATTTTCTACTGGCACCGAAAAGTATTCTGCCTTCTGCCAACGTTCTACGACCTTTACCTCCGCTACCCGGCCTTGCGCGGGCGGGTGGTTTTCTTCGGCTTCTCCCCTACGCTATGCAACTTCTCCTGCTCAACGGCCCGAACCTGAACCTGCTGGGCCACCGCGAACCAGGCATCTACGGTTCCCGCTCTTTCGAAGACTACCTGCCCGAGCTGCGCGAAGCCTTCCCGCACCTCACCCTCGAATATTTTCAGAGCAACCACGAGGGCGAGTTGATTGACAAGCTGCACGAAGTAGGCTTCACCTACCACGGCGTGGTGCTGAATGCCGGGGGCTTCACGCACACCAGCGTGGCCCTGGCCGATGCCGTGGCCGCCATCAACACACCGGTGGTAGAAGTGCACCTGAGCAACCTGCACGCCCGGGAGGAGTTTCGCCAGAAAAGCCTGATCGGCCGCAACTGCGTGGGCAGTATTGCCGGCTTCAAGCTCGAAAGCTACAAGCTGGCCCTGCACTACTTCGACGGCCTGCGCCCCAAGCGTGTGGGGTTTAAAGTTTAAGGTGCTAATGTGTTTCGAATGTGCTGATGTGCTAATAATTGTTATCGATTAGCACATCAGCACATTCGAAACACATTAGCACCTTAGGCTCCTACCTTTGTATTTCCTTCCTTCTGACTTCTTCACCTATGTATACATTCAATCCGGGCCCGGCAGCAGTTTATCCGCAGGTGCGCCAGTACTTGCAGGACGCCTTCGATGAGGGCTGGCTCTCGGCCCCGCACCGCGGCGAGCGGTTCACGACCCTGCTGCGCCAAACGGTAACCGACCTCAAAACGCGCCTCAACGTGCCCCAGGACTACACCGTGTTCCTGATGGGCTCGGCCACGGAGTGCTGGGAGGTGCTGGCCCAAAGCCTGACGCCCACCAAAAGCCTGCACGTGTACAACGGCGCTTTTGGCGAGAAATGGTTTGAGTACGCCAAGGCCCTGCGCCCGGCTTCCTCGGCCGTCACGTTTGGCCTCGATGAACTGCCCGACATCAGCAAGCTGCCCATGGACCTGCAGACGGACCTGGTCTGCATTACCCAAAACGAAACCAGCAACGCCACCCAGCTGCGCGACGGGTTTATCCTGAACCTGTTCAACCGCCTGCCCAGCAATGCCCTACTGGCGGTGGATGCTACCTCTTCCCTGGCCGGTATTCAGCTCAAGTACATCAAAGCTGATATCTGGTACGGCTCGGTGCAGAAGTGCTTCGGGCTGCCCGCCGGGCTGTCGGTGATGCTGCTCTCGCCGCGGTCGGTAGAGCGGTTCCGCAAAATCAATGAGCGGGCCCACTACAACAGCCTCGTGCACCAGTACGAGAAGATGCTCAACTTCCAGACGAACTATACCCCGAACGTGCTGGGCATCTACCTGCTGAGCCGCATGCTGCAGGAGCGCGCCCCCATCAAGGCTGTGCACCAGCACATGACCGAGCGCGCCACCAAGCTCTACGACTACTTCGACCAGGCCACCCAGCTCACTCCGCTGGTGCAGAACCCCGAAACGCGCTCTACCACCGTCATCGGCTTGCAGGGTGCGCCGGCCCTTATCGACGAGGTGAAGCGTCGGGCCCTGGCCCAGGGCCTGCAGCTGGGCAACGGCTACGGCAGCTGGAAATCCGGCTCCCTGCGCATTGCTAACTTCCCGGCCATCCCCGACGAAGCCTTCGAGCAGCTGGTGCAGTTTTTCGCCAAGGAATTCGCTTAGCTGCGGATGGAACGGATGGAAAAACGGATGAAACAGATGGGCAGAACGGATGAAACGGCTGGCTGTTCCTTGCTACGAGCCGCATTTCCATAAGCGCAAGCCCTAGCTGGCGTACTGCGTTGATTACCGTAACCGTGCCCGGCCCCCTCCCCTCCGTTTCATCCGTTCATTCATCCGTTAGCATCTGCGGTCCATGTTTAGCCTGAAGGAAATTACCTCCGTCACTCTTACGCTGTTTGCCATCATTGATATTTTGGGCTCTATTCCCATTATCATTCAGATCCGGCAGCGCGAAGGGCGCATCAACTCGGAGCTGGCTACGCTAGTGGCGGGCATTCTGATGGTGGCTTTCCTGTTTCTGGGGCAAAGCATTCTGGCGTTGTTCAGCGTGGATTTGCAGTCGTTTGCGCTGGCGGGCTCCATCATCATCTTCCTCATCGGCATGGAAATGATCCTGGGCGTGGAGCTTTTCCGGCACAACCCCACAGCCTCGGGCACGGGCTCCATTGTGCCGCTGGCCTTCCCCCTCATTGTGGGCGCCGGCACCATGACGACGCTGCTTTCCCTGCGTGCGGTATACTCTCTACCCAACGTGCTGGTAGGCATTGTAGCCAACCTCGTGTTCGTGTACCTGGTGCTCAAAAGCTCGGCCTGGATTGAGCGGAAGCTGGGCAAAGCCGGTGAGGACATCCTGCGCCGCGTCTTTGGCGTCATCCTGCTGGCCATTGCCATCAAGCTGTTCAAACAGAACTTTTAATTGAATGTGGGAAATGTGAGAAATGCGGGAGAATGTGCAGAATGAAATGCCAGGCTGAAGTAACCGACAGCGCTGATTCTGCACCACATTCGCTCCGTTTTTCACATTTTCCACATTTCTCACATTCCCCACATCCGAATTGATTTACTTATTCACTGATGGCTCTTCCCGCGGCAACCCCGGCCCGGGCGGGTACGGAGCCATTCTGCGCTTCGGGCAGCACGAGAAGGAGCTTACCCAGGGCTTCCGGCTGACCACCAACAACCGCATGGAGCTGCTGGCCGTGATTGTGGGCCTGGAAGCCATTACGCGCCCTGAGCTGCCCATCACGGTGGTTACTGACTCGAAGTACGTGGTAGATGCGGTAGAGAAGCGCTGGGTATTTGGCTGGGCCCAGAAGCCTGATTTCGGAAAGAAAGCCAATGAGGACCTCTGGCGGCGCTTTCTGAAAGTGCACCGCCAGCGCAAAGTGCAGTTTAAGTGGGTACGCGGCCACAACGGCCACCCCGAGAACGAGCGGTGCGACCAGCTGGCCGTCTGGAGTGCCACGCAAGGCAAGCTGCTTATCGACGAGGGCTACGAGCTGCTGGAGTCGCAGCGGGCATGAACCGCGGGTACCTGCCGGCCCTGACGGGCTTTCGGGCCGTGGCGGCGCTGCTGGTGTTTCTGTTTCACTACCGCACCGCGGCGGGGTGGCTGCCCTCGGGCCTGGAGGACGCCTGGCGGGCCCTGGCCAGCCAGCTAAACCTCGGCGTATCGTTGTTTTTCACCCTGAGTGGTTTTCTGCTTGGCCGCCTCTACTACGCCGCACCCTGGCCGGGAGCCCGGCGCTTCTGGCAGCGGCGTTTTGCGCGCATCTACCCGCTGTTTTTTCTCCTCACCACTCTTCAGTTCCTTTTTCACCCCGCGCTTAAGGGATTAAGGCCGGCTGTTTGGTGGCCCCAGTATCTGCTCAATGTCTCCCTGCTGAAGGGCTTCTCTCACCGGTGGCACCTGACGGGCATCGGACCAGCCTGGTCGCTCACGGTGGAAGAATGCTTCTACCTGCTGCTGCCCGTCCTGTTGTGGCTGGCCTACCGATTCACCCCGCGCATTTGGGCGGGGTGCGCCCTCGTGCTGGCTCTGCTGGGTTTGGGCTTAAGCGCCCTCCTGCCCCCCATAGGCTGGCTGGAAACCCCGCATTTCACGCTGCTGGTCACTTTTTTCGGGCGGAGCGCAGAATTTCTGATTGGCGCCGCCTTCGCCCTGCTTCCCGCTGGCCGGCTGACGCGGGCTACCAGCTGGGGCTTGCTGCTGAGCACCGTGGTGCTGGGGCTGCAAGTGGGCATTGCCCGGCACTATGGGGTAGCCGCAGCCATCGACACCTGGCCGGGAATGGCCCTCAATAACTGGGGGCTGCCCGTGGCCTCGGGGCTGCTACTCTACGGCCTAGCCACGGAGCCCAGTTGGCTAAGCCAGGTGCTCAGTAGCCGGCCTCTGCAGGTGCTGGGGCGCAGCTCCTACGCTTTCTACCTCTTGCACCTGAGCGTAGTAGCCGATTTTATCCAGGGCCGGCTGCACCGGCATGTGCCCCAACTGCCGGCGGTTCTCTCACTCTTCTTGCTGCTGGTTACAGCAGCCGTTGCGCTGCATTACCTGGTTGAGAAACCTGTTCACCGCTGGCTCACGCAAGCGGCGCCTTCTGAGTAGACCTATGGCTAACAACTATTTTCAGTTCAAGCAATTCCGAATAGAGCAGGCCGCGTGCGCCATGAAAGTCAGCACAGATGCCTGCGTGCTGGGTGCGGTAGCGGACCTCAGCCACGCCAAGCGGATTCTGGACATCGGTACGGGCACCGGCCTGCTGGCGCTGATGGCGGCCCAGCGCAACCCGGCGGCGCAGATTGAGGCCGTCGAAATCGATCCGGCGGCGGCGGCGCAGGCGGCGGCCAATGCGGCGGCCTGCCCCTGGAGCTACCGCCTTCACATCCGGGCCCTGAGCCTGCGTGCCTACGCCGCCACCCAGCCGGGCTCGTTCGACCATATTCTCTGTAACCCGCCGTTTTTCCGGCATTCGCTCCGCTCGCCCGACGACCGGCGCACCACGGCCCGGCACGCGGCAGAGGATACCCTTAGCTTCGGGGAGCTAGCGGGGTTTGCGGCAGCCCACCTCACGCCGGCCGGCCGCCTCACGGTGCTGCTGCCCCCGGCAGAAATGCAGGAGTTCGTGCGTACCGCGCACCAGGCGGGCCTCTACTCTATTACCCAGCTGGTCCTCCGCCACCGCGCTGGCAGCAAGCCGCTGCGCTGCATCACCGCCTTCGGCCTGACGCCCCAGCCAATGCAGCAAACGGAGCTGACGATGCGCGCCGCCGCCGATGACAGCTTGTATTCAGCTGAGTTCAGTGCGTTGCTGCAGCCGTTTTACCTGGCCCTGTAGCCTCGGGCAGCAGGGCCCGCACCTGGGCCAGCTTGTCCTGGAAAAAGTTATCCAGCAGATCGGGAGCTACCTGGCCGAACTCCGCGGCCGCATAGTGGCGGCGCACGCGGCCATCGGCCAGCACCGTTATTTCGTCGCACAGCTCGGTGAGGGAACCCAGCAGATGAGAGGTGAGCAGAATGCCCACCCCCTGTTGGCGCAAGCGGCGCAGAATCCCCATCACCAGCAGGTTGGCACCCAGGTCGAGGCCGTTGAAAGGCTCGTCGAGAATCAGGTAGCGGAAGGGTTGCACCAGCAACGCCAGCAGCGCCAGCTTTTTCTTCATGCCAGCCGAGTACTCCTCGGCGTACTGATCGAGGGGCAGCTCTAACAGCTGGTTCCAGCCATTAAAGTCCACCAGCGGCCGGCCCCGAGCCTGCAGACTGAACTCGAGATACTCGCGGCCCGTGAGGCGGGGGTAGAAATAGGGCTCATAGGGCAGCAGGCCCGTGCTAGGCCGAACAGGCAGCCCGGTTGTTTCGCGGATGGTACCCCGGTAGTCGGCGTGCAGGCCGTAGAGGCAGTGCAGGAGCGTGGTTTTGCCCGCCCCGTTGGCCCCCACCAGCCCGTGCAGGGTGCCGGGCCGCAGCGTAAGGCTCACGTCGCGCAGCACGGCGTGCGCGCCAAACGACTTCTGCAGCTGCTGAATCTCAATCATAGCGAAAACGGGAAAGCTGGCGGCGGCTTTTCCAGATCAGCCCGAAAAACGCCACCAGCAGCAGGCTGGGATACACTGGGTGCCCGGTTAGCAGCACCGCCACGGCCAGCACTAGGCCTTGAGTAAGGCGCACCAGCAGGGCATTGGGGTAAAACGCGTACCGGGCCAGCACCACCATAGTAACTAGCACTGCCCCGAGCAGGGCCGCTACGGCCGCGCCGCCACTGCCGGTGGCCCCCGTGCCCAACAGCCACACGAAGGGGGCAGCCGTGAGGCCATAATACGCCAGGGCCAGGGCACAACGGCGGCCCAGCCAGCTGGCTGGGCCGCGCAAGGCTGGCAGCAGCAGGGGCCACGGCTCGGGAGTGCCGTAGCAGCCTGCCAGCACCAGCACCCAGCCGCCTATAGCCAGGGCCGGCACCACGGGGTAGCGCTGCCCCCACGCCGCCGCGCCCAGCAGCCCCAGCCACCAGAACCACGCCCCCGTCTGCCGGAAGCCCCCAACCAGTTCCAGCGCCTCGCTCCGAAAAACTGCCGGTTGGCGGTGACGAGCCGCCCGGGCCTGGGCCGGAGGCATCCACCCCACGGCGGCGGCCACCAGCAGGGTGAGCCCTGCGGTGCCGGCCTGCCGGAACCCCAGGAGCACCAATGCGGCGGGCAAGGCCAACAAAGTGTATTCCACGGCCAGCCAACCGCGAAAGTAGGGGGCGCTCAACGCCAGAAAAGGTACATCCGGGCGGCGGCGGTGGGTACCTGCCAGCATCAGCAGCACCAGCAGGGGCACCAGCCAGTGCGCCGTGGCATGGCTGGCCAGCACCGTAAGGGCCCGGGCCACGGCTGCCAGCAGTAAGGGCAACAGCAGGGCCAGGCGCCACCACCCTACTTCCAGCACCTGCCGGCCCAGGGTGCGGCCGCGGAGCCGCAAATAGGCGCTCAGTCCCCGCTGCACGGGCTACTGGCTGATGGCCGCTACCATTTGCCCCGCGCCGGCTTCTTCCACGAACCGAATACCGTAGTCGGCTGCCAGTTCCGCGAGTATCGGCTCGTAGATATCGGCGTGCGTGGGAATGACAACGCCCGGGTGCGCTACTTGGCCCTGCGCCAGCCGCCGCACAGCCATACCCAGCGGCAGGCCTACGGTTTTGGCCATGGCTGTATGCACAGCATCATCGCCCAGCACTACCAGCGAGGAAGTGTGCCAACGGGGCTGGCCTTCCAACTCATATTCAAATAGATGCTGCATCACAATCATATCGTGGTCCTGGGGCTGCAGCACCCATTTTTTGGTCAGCAGCAGCTCCAGCAGCTGGGCGGGCGTGGCGTCGGATAGGCCAACGGGTTCCTCCCCAAAAATACCCAGCCAGTTGAGGCGGCTCATTTCGGGTCCCTGCACCTCCAGCCCCAGGTAGGCAGCGCAACGCTCGGCCAGCGTGCCCGCAGTAGCAGCCGCCGGCAAATAGGCCGCCACGAGGTCCTGCCAGGGCATGTCGGCGGAGTTGCCGAGGTGAACCTGATCATCGGTGAGGCCCAGCTGCACTAGCGCATGCCAGGCCGCGCAGTAGCCGGGACGGCGGAGGGTGCCGCGCAAAATGGTGCGAATGTCGTCGAGGCCGTAGGGCTGGCGGTAGCTCAGGGAGTCGCGGTTAGCATAGCCATCGAAAGCCCCGTAGCCGGGCACCTGCAGCTGCTCGGTGCGGGCAAACAAATGCTGATATGGTATGTAGCGCAGCTGGCCCTGCTCCAGGTACTTGGCGGTGCTCTGGCCGGCCAGCACCACGTTGCGCGGGTTCCAGGTGAACTTATACTTCCAGGGGTTTTCGCCTTCAGAGTCGGGGGCCATCAGGCCCCCACAGTACGATTTAAAGGAGGTAAGACGCCCGCCTTGCGCCCGGATATCGTCAATTACCTGCATGGCCGACATGTGGTCGAGGCCGGGGTCGAGGCCACACTCCATGAGCAGGGTAATGCCCGCGGCCTGGGCTTCAGCATCGAAGGCCCGGATTTCGGGGCTCACGTAGCTGGCCGTAGCCAGGTGGCGGCCGTGGTGCACGCAGGCCTTGGCAATGATGGGGTGAAACAACGCCGGCAGCATGGATATAACGATATCGGCATTGCTGACCAGCGTATCCAGCAACGGGGCATCCGCAATTTCAAAGGCTACGGCCCGGGCATAGGCGGCGTGCGGGGCCAGTATGTCCTGTAGAAAGGCGGGGTTAACGTCGCCGATGGTGAGGTGCCAGTTTTCGGTGGGCGCGTGCTGCAGCAGGTAGCGGATCAGGGAGGAGGCGGAGCGCCCGGCGCCGAGCAGTAGAATGCGGGTCATGCAGGAACGAAAGAAGCGGGCCCGCGGCTGCGCGCCCTGGTGGGTGGGAATTCAGGGTCAAGTATCGGCAAAATCTGCTGAACCCGCGTGCCTGGCGGCTCCCACATTTTTGCCGTAGCCCTTATTGAACCCCACAGATTTGTAGTACATTCACCGCCCCTTCCCGCACCGGGGCCGCTGTCTGGCTTCGTGAGGTTTATTTTATCGTTGCCGATGGCCCACCCGCATACGCTCACCATCACGGTAGAGGTGCTGAACTCCGAAGCTGAACTCTCGCCTGCCGAGGCTACGGTATGGCACGCGGCCCGCGCCGCTACCGACCATTCCTACGCCCCCTACTCCCACTTTCACGTGGGCGCGGCGCTGCTGCTCGACGATGGGTCGGTCTTTAAGGGTACCAACCAGGAAAATGCCGCCTTCCCCTCCGGGCTGTGCGCCGAGCGTACAGCCTTGTTTGGCCTGGCCGCCAGCCAGCCGGAGCGCCGCATCCGGGTCATGGCCGTGGCCGCCCGCCCGGCTACGGGGAGTTTTGTGGCCGTAACATCGTGCGGAGCCTGCCGCCAGGTGATGACGGAGTATGAGCACCGCCAGGGGGAGGCTATTCCGCTGCTGCTGCCGGGCCCCGGCAACACCATTTACCGCTTCCAGCGCCTGAGCGACCTGCTGCCCTTCGGCTTCACGCCCAACGACCTGCCCGCTCATCAGTAGCTTCCTGTCGATATAGGAAAGCACAGAAGCCGTATTGCCGTGCCCGCCAGCCTTTGCTCTCGCCCGGTGCGTTCTGCTAGCTGTAAGCCTAGTTTTTTGCCCTAGAGCCCGCGTTAATGTCCGCTGCCCAGGAACACCATCTTACCGTTAGCCGCTCGGCCCGCTATTATATGGCAGGCACTTTATCGGATCAGACGCGCCACTTGTGGATTGTCTGCCACGGCTACGGGCAATTGGCGCAGTATTTCATTCGCCACTTCACCGCGCTGGCAACTGCCGACCCCACTTTGGCTGTTGTGGCCCCGGAAGCCCTTTCCCGTTTTTACCTGCAGGGTACCAGCGGCCGGGTGGGCGCCAGCTGGATGACGCGGGATGACCGGCTAACCGAAATTGACGACTACGTAGCCTACCTCAATCAGCTCACCGATACTATGCTGGCTGCCTGCCCGGCCGAGGTCAGGGTTACGGTGCTGGGATTTTCGCAGGGTTCAGCAACTGTAAGCCGCTGGCTGGCGCAAGCACGCTTCCAACCTACCCGGCTGATTCTGTGGGCCGGCGCCTTTCCGCCCGATATGGACTTTGCCGTGGCTACGCACCTAGCCCGGCGGGTACCCATCGTGTTGGTTTGCGGTACCCAGGACGAGTACGTGACCGAGGAAAACCTTGCGGCCCAGGTAGCTTTTCTGCACAACTTGGGCTGCCCCCCCGAAGTCCGCCGCTTTGTCGGGCGGCACGAACTCAATGCTGAAATTATACAGCACCTGCACGCGGAGGTTTCGGGGCTCAAGTAAAAAGCCGCCCCGGGTCGGGAGCGGCTTCACTGCGCAGGTGCTGGTGCTGGTGCTGGAATACCGCTAGGCGTCGCGCTTGAAATGCATGGTGGAGGCCTGCGCAGCAGGCAACAAGAGCACCTCAGCAATGTTCACGTGCGGGGGGCGCGTCACCATAAAGGCAATGACCTCGGCTACGTCCTCGGCCCGAAGGGGTTGGAACCCTTTATACACGGCCGCCGCCCGGCTTTCGTTGCCCTTGAAGCGTACCTGAGCAAACTCCGTCTCCACGGCCCCAGGGTTGACCTCTGCCACCCGGATGCCGTGGGGCAGCAAGTCCAGGCGCATGCTCTTGCTCAGCGAGGCCACGGCGGCCTTGGAAGCACAGTACACGTTGCCGTTGGGATACGCCTCGTGCCCGGCAATGGAACCGATATTAATGACGTGCCCGCGCTGACGCTGGGTCATACCCGGCAACACGGCGCGACTCACGTACAGCAGACCCTTCACGTTGCTATCGAGCATCGCATCCCAGTCGGCTACGTCGCCTTCCTGGATAGGTCCTAGCCCGTGGGCATTGCCGGCATTGTTGATCAGCACATCAATGGCCTGGAAGGCTTCGGGTAGGCTGGCAATGGCCGCTTCGGTGGCAGCCCGGTCGCGCACGTCAAACGTGAGCAGGTGTACTGGGGTGGTAAGCTGCTGGGCCAGTTCCGCCAGCCGCTCGTAGCGGCGGCCAGTCAGAATCAGAGAATAGCCGGCCTGGGCTAAAGCAATGGCCGTAGCCCGACCAATACCGGAAGAAGCGCCGGTAACTAACGCGAGTGGCATAGGGTAAGTAAGTAGCCAGGACCGAGCTCAGAAGAAAAGTCGGCCCTGCTTATTCGAAGTTCAGGTACAAGGTTACGGCATTGGTCCGCAGGCGCTGCAGGTTGCGGCTGTACACGTCGGTGCCGGATTGCAGCACGTTGGGCAGGCCGTGTGAGAAGCGCAGTTCCGGGGCGAACTTAAAAAACGGGTAAAATAAATCCATACCTACCCCATACTCCAGGGAGTAATCCGTATTAGCCGTGCGCAGCACGCTGGTTTCCGGGTCCTGCCGCCGGTTGGTCACACTCACGCTGGCTTTGGCGCCGGCAATGAGGTACATGCGCGAGTTGCCGCGGCGCTCCGAATGGTACTTGAGCAGCAGCGGAAACTCCAGCACCGTCCCGCCCACCTCCTGGGTTTTGATGGAGTCGGCCGGGGAGTACGACAAGGGCTTGTATTCAATCCGGCGGTTGGCAAATGACACGCCCGGCGTAAAGCGCAAGTTGAAGAAATCAGCCAACCGGGCATCAGCAATAAAGTTCACGCCAAAGCTGGGACTAATCACGGAGTTTGCTGAAACCTCCCGCGTCTGTACGTAGCGGTTAGAATGCTCTACCCGAAAGCGCGTGGCACTAGCATTTAGCTGAAACCCGCCGTGAAACCACTTGTCATCGTAGCCCGGCAAGTTGTTGACCGTCAAGGTTTTTACGTTGCCATTGCGGCCGCGCCGGGCCCGGGTGGGGCTTTGGGCATCGGCCGCGTGACTTAGCAAAAGGCCAGCCCCCACCAACAAGCCTGCTATTTTGTAGCGGTGTAGATGGAGCTGATGCCGAAGGTGAGGGGTTGCCATGCAGTAGTGTTAAAGCCCACTTGGGTTAGAATGGTCAGAAAATCACGCCCGTCCGGAAAGGCCTGCACCGACTCGGGCAGGTAGGTATACGCGGCGCGGTCTTTTGAAATCAGCTTACCAAATACGGGCAGAATGTGCCGGAAATAGAAGTTGTACGCCTGCTTCATGGGGAAAGCCGTAGGCTTGGAAAACTCCAGAATCACGAGCTTACCGCCGGGGCGCAGCACGCGGCGCATTTCCGCCAGCCCTTTCGACAGATTTTCGAAGTTGCGCACCCCGAAGGAGGCCGTTACGGCGTCAAAGTGGTCATCGGGGAACGGTAGGTTCTCCGAGTCGCCGAGTTCCAGCTGAATGCGTTGGCTCAGGCCTTTGGCTTCCAGCTTGCGGCGACCTACTTCCAGCATGCCTTCCGATATATCCACCCCGGTGATCTGAGCGTCGGCCGAAGCGGCCCGCAGGGTCTCAATGGCGAAATCGGCCGTGCCGGTAGCAATGTCCAGGATGCGGGCCGGCCGTAGCGCCTTCAACTCCCCCACGGCCTTGCGCCGCCAGTAAATGTCGGTGCCGGCACTCAGGAAATGGTTGAGGAAGTCGTATTTGCCAGCTATGCTGTTGAACATCTGCGCTACCTGCGACTTCTTGCCGGCGGCATCATCTTTATAAGGAACTACGGACATACTTCGGGAGGAAAACGAGAAAAGAGCGGCCGAATTGCCCAAACTTAACGCGGTGGGCGCGATTATGTTAAAAAAAAAGGCCAGGCACCAGGCCCGACCTTTCTTTTAGACTGATTTCGTGCCGCTTAGGGCTTTACCGTGGTGGTCGAATCGGTAGGAGTTGTGGTAGCAGGCGTGGTGGTAGCCGGGGCCGCCTGGGTGGAGTCGGTGGCAGCCGGAGCCGCAGGCGTAGCTACGCTGGCGGGAGCCGCACCTTCTACTTGAAGCTTGGTTTTGCCGGTTTCGTCCTTGGTCTTGGCATCAATTTCACCCTCTTTATAGACGGTTTTTGATTCCTGATCATTCGCGCCCTTGGTTTTCACTTTCACTTTGTCGCTGTCCTCGTCCACTTTGGTTTTCACCTTAGTGCCGTCGGCCATCTTCACCTTGCTCTTGCCAGGCTGCAGCGAAGTGCGAGTGGTACCTGTGCCCGTAGCTCCCGTGCGGGTGCCCGTGCCGGTAGTACCGGCGCCCGTGCTGCTTGCGCCCGTGCCGGTTCCAGCACCGCTGCCGGTACCAGGGTTCAGTTTCGGCATGGCTTCCCCTTCCTTCAGGATGGGGCGGAACTCTACGCGGCGGTTAAGCTGCATGTTCTCCGGCGAATCGTTCGGGGCATCCGGACGACGCTCCCCGTAGCTGGTGGTTACCAGGCGGGTTTCGGCAATGCCATTCTTCTTCAGGAAGTTGTAAGCAGCATCGGCGCGGTTCTGACCGAGTACGATGTTGTACTCATCCGTATTGCGCGAGTCGCAGTGGCCTTCGATGGACAGGTTCAGGCCAGGGTTAGCCTTCAGAATACGGGTAATGTTGTTCAACTCCGTAATCGACTCAGGCCGCAGCTTGTACTTGTCGGTGTCGAAGTAGATCTTCTTGAACATGGTCGCCACCGTCTGTGTGGTGTCTACATACGGCACGTAGAAGTTCTTCTCAATCACCGTCGAGTCGGCGGTTACGATGGGAACAGCAAACTCCTGCGTTTCGATGCTCTTGCCGTCTTTCGACACGGCTACCTGGTAAGTACGGCCCGAGAGCACGCTTACTTGGTAGTTACCGGAGTCGGGCTTGGTCACGTCGCGGTAGCTCAGGGCTGTTTTGTCGGCCTGGGTGCCGCTGAACACCAGCTCTACGCCCGGAATCACCGTCACGCTGTCCTTAGCCGAAATGACCTTACCGCGGATGATGGCGTTCTTGATGTAGTTGATGGTGTAGATGTCCTTTTCACCGTAGCCACCGATGCGGTACGACGACATGTAGGCATACGAACCATCCGGCGACAGGCGGTAGTAGCTGTCGTCGTCGGGGGTGTTAATGGGGTAGCCCATGTTCTCGGCACGGCTCCACTTACGGCCAATAGAGTCCCACTCCGACTTGAAGATGTCGTAGCCGCCCATGGTGTTGTGGCCCCGCGAGGAGAAATACAACGTCTTACCGTCGCGGCTCAGGAAGGGGCTGTCGTCATCGTACTTGGTGTTGATGGCGTTGCCAATGGTCTTGGCCTCGCCCCAGTCGCCGCCGGGCTGACGGGTAGCGAAGTAGATGTCCAGCGTGCCGTCTTCCGAGTACTTACCCGTAGAGAAGTAAATGGTGCGGCCGTCCGGAGTAATGTAGGCATCCGACTCGAACTGCTTCGAGTTGATGTTGTTGTTCAGCTTCTTGGGCTCCGTCCAGTCGCCGCCGGCCTTCTCCGAGTAGAAGATGTCGCCGCCTTCATCCTGGCGGTACATCAGCATCTTCGTGTCGTTGTCGAATACCTGGATAGAGGCGTCGTGGCCTTTGCCGTTCAGCACGCCCGACAGGGAGCGGGGCTTTTCCCAGTTCTCGTCGTCGATGCGCTTGGCTTCGAAGATGTCTTCGTAGTACTCACCGTCGGAGGCCAGGTTGCCCTTACCGTTTTTAGCATCGGCCGAGGAGGCGTTGGCACCCGTTACGTTTTCACCGCGCGAGGTGAAGAGCAGCAACTTATCGTCGCTGGAAATAACGGGGCTATGCTCCGAGAAGGGCGTGTTAATGGTGGGCCCCAGGTTCTTCACGAAGATGTCCTTGGGGCTATTGAACTGCACTTTGGCATTCTTGCTGTGCTGAATCAGCTGGGCCAGCTCCGCTTTGCGGGTGTCCTTCTTTTTCAGGGTAGCGTTGTAGGCCTGGTAGTGCGTAATGGCCTCGTCGAAGTTGTAGTTCAGGTGGTCAACCCGTCCCAGCCAGTACTCTACATCCTTGGAGACGTTTTTCTTCAGGCGCTGGGCCTTGTAGATGTAGTCACTGGCTTTCTCCTTGTCAAAGGACATGTAGGCAATGCCGGCGCGAAACAAGGCTACCGCGTTGTTCGGCTCCTTGGCCAACACCTGCTCGTAGTAAGGAATAGCTGCCCGGTAATTCTCTAAATCGAAGAACTTGTTTGCGGTCTTCAACTGCTTACGGGTACTTTGGGCCAGTGCAGGCTGGCTTACTGCCGTAGCAAGGGCGAAGGCGCAAGAGGCCGTTAATAACCTTCTGACTACGTTGTCCATTGGAGAGAAAATTTGGGAAATATGACGGAATTTCGGGGAGAATGGACCCAATCACGAGGACTGGGCTACTTTTTTAGGTGACCCTTATACTGAAATGCGTTTTCAAGGTTAGCCTTTCAGGAAAAGAATGCCGGTAAAACCCGGCCGGAGGGCACGAAAACTGACACGCGCCCTAGCCGGTTTGGGCAAAGATAGACATTTCAAAATACGGCACTCTTCCTATATACTGCTGCCAAACACCCTGATAAAAAGGCGCTTGACAAGGAAGTGAGTCGTACGTTTCTAGTACTAATACCATATCACACAGTACTGGAATCGGTGCAAATATAGCCTGCCTTTGTAAACTACAAGAAAATCCACGAAAATATTTACTTCGGCATCCTTCCGCATTGTGTTACTTTTGCGGGTCAACCGATTCTTTTTTCTATGCTGATTCGCTCGGCCAAATTCCTTACCAGCAATACACGCGTGGACCAATGCCCCGTCCCGGATAAACCGGAGTACGCGTTTATCGGGCGCTCCAACGTGGGCAAATCTTCCCTCATCAATATGCTCACGGGGCACAAAGGGTTGGCCAAAACCTCCGCCCAGCCCGGCAAAACCCAGCTGATCAATCATTTTCTGATCAACGACTATTGGTATCTGGTTGACTTACCGGGCTATGGCTACGCCAAAGTGAGCAAAGACTCGCGGGCGGCCTGGGAGCGTATGATTCGCTTTTACCTGCGCGAGCGGCCCAATCTGACGTGTGTATTCGTGCTTATCGATTCGCGGCACGAACCCCTGGCCCCCGATCTGGCCTTTATAGATATGCTGGGGACTATGGGTGTGCCGTTCGTGCTGGTATTTACGAAAGCCGATAAGCAGTCGGCGTTGCGTACGCAGCAAAACGTGGCGGCCTACACGGCAAAGCTGAGCGAAACCTGGGACGAATTACCCCGGCAGTTTATTACATCGGCTTCGGAAAAAACCGGGCGCGATGAGGTGCTTTCTTTTATTGAAGAAGTAAATCAGCAGCTCGCCCAAAACCCCGATAATGCGTAAATTTGGACAGGACAGAAAATTACCGGAATTAATTTTCTGGTCATTTTTCCGCTCTTCACTTTCTCTTCATTTCCTCCCCTCCATGAAAAAAATCTATTGCGCCCTGGCCCTGGGTTTCCTGGCGGGCGCTCCGGCCCTGGCCCAACAGGCTACCCCCGCCGCGCCCGCTCCGGCCCCCGCGGCTCCGGCCCCGGCTCAGGCAGGCCCTACGGGCGTAGTAGCCGCCGCCAAATACTACGAAGGCGGCGCTGAAGCCATGTATGCCTTCATCAACCAGGAGCTGAAGTACCCCGTTATGGCCCGGCGCAACCGCATCCAGGGCACGTGCATCGTTTCCTTCACGCTCAATACCGATGGTACGCTGTCGGGGGTGAAGCTGGTGAAGCAGGTAGGCGGGGGCTGCGGGGAAGAGGCCCTGCGCCTGGTACGCCTGCTGAAATTTCAGAAGCCGGAATACGCCATCCTCACCAACCTTCCCATTGCTTTCAAGCTCCCTGCCCCGGGTCAGACCGCGGCGCAGTAACTTTGCCTTTCGTACCAACTGCTTTTTTATGCCCTATGATCTGAAGGAGGTAGCCGCCATCAGCGGAATGCCCGGCCTCTACCGCCTCGTGCGCCCTACCCGGGCCGGCGTTATCGTGGAAACCCTCGACGAGCGGGCTACCCGCTCCGTAGCCTCGGCCCGCAACAAGGTGTCGCTGCTCCACGAAATTTCCATCTACACCCAGGACTACGACCAGACTGTGCCATTGGCGGAGGTATTCGACCGGATTCGCCAGCACTACGGGGAGGACTTTGCCCTCACCAACAAGTCGGACGACCGGGACCTGACCTCGTTCATGGAAACCATTATTCCCGACTATGACCGCCAGCGCGTGTACATGTCGGACATCAAGAAGCTGGTGACCTGGTACCGCCTGGTAAGCACGGCCCTCCCTTACGATGCTGCCCCCGAAACGGCCGCTCCGGAAGCGGAGGAAACCGCTGTGGAGGCCCAGCCCGCGCAGGAAGAAGCGCCAGCCAAGGCACCCAAAGCGGCTAAGTCGGAGGATACGGTGGAAACCGCCGAAGCCAAGCCCAAAGCTCGCGCCAAGAAGAAAGCCGAGTAAGGCAGGTGTGCTTTAAACCAACAAGCGCGGCCCCGGACAGTTCCGGGGCCGCGCTTGTTGGTTTTGGCAGTTGGGTACTTATTTCGTTTCCAGCAAATCGGCAAACTCGCGCGCCATAAACTCTTCGGCTTTTTCCACCAGCTCGGTAGAGCCGATGAAGAACGGGCACCGCTCGTGCAGGCTCTGGGGCTGTAGCTCCATGATGCGCTGCTGCCCGTCGCTGGCTTTGCCGCCGGCCTGCTCCACAATAAAGGACAAGGCATTGCACTCGTACATCAGGCGCAGCTTGCCCTTTTTGGCCTTGAGCGTGGCGGGGTACATGTAGATGCCGCCCTTGAGCAAATTGCGGTGGAAGTCGGCTACCAGGGAGCCGATGTAGCGGGCCGAGTAGTTCTGCTGCTTGCAGTAAGCCACAAACTCCCGCACACCCTCAGTGAAGTCGTTGGATAGTCCTTCGTTGATGGAGTAGATAGAGCCGGTTTTAGGCGAGGTAATGTGCGGATGCGAGAGGAAGAACTCCCCCAACGAAGGCTCGTAGGTAAAGCCATTCACGCCGTTGCCGGTGGTATACACCAGCATGGTGCTGGACCCGTAGATAACGTAGCCGGCGGCTACCTGGTGGGTGCCCGTCTGCAGGCAGTCCTGCTCGGTGCCCTCGCCGCCCGTGGGCGACACGCGCCGGTACACGCTGAAGATGGTCCCGATGCTCACGTTCACGTCAATGTTGGAGGAGCCGTCGAGGGGGTCGATGGCCACCACGTACTTGCCCTGCACGTTGCCGGTCTGAATCATTTCCTCATCCTCCTCCGATACGATGGTGCAGACCTCGCCCCCGTTGCGTAGGGCCCGGATAAAGCGGATGTTGGCAATGACATCGAGCTTCTGCTGATCCTCGCCCTGCACGTTGCGGTTGCCGTAGGCGCCGGCAATGTCGATCAGGCCGGAGCGGTTGATTTCGCGGTTCACGATTTTGGCGGCCAGGGCAATATCGCGCAGCAGTTGGGAAAGCTCCCCCGTGGCGTAGGGAAAGTCTTCCTGCTTGCGCATAATAAATCGGTCGAGGGTGGTACCGACGGGCAGCGCCAGCTTGTCGTGGTGAGTCATAGAATGCGGGGAATGATGGATTTGGGTGGGCTCAAAATTAACCAATTTGCCTGATTGGGTGCTAACGAAAATTCGCTGGCACAGTTTTCGACCCGCCATATCCCGGCTGAATGCACCAGAAACCGGCCTTCCTTCTACCTTTGGGCCCATGCAAGAGCCGCATCAACTCAACGTCTACAAATTTGGGGGAGCCTCGGTAAAAGATGCCGCCGCCATCCGCAACCTGCGCCACATTGTGCAGCAAGCCGTACCCGGCCAGCTGCTGATTGTGGTATCGGCCATGGGCAAAACCACCAATGCCCTGGAGGAAATTTACCACCGGGCGCACTCCCGGCTTGACTACGCGCCCCAACTCAAGGCCCTGCGCGACTTCCACGAAGGCGTGGCGCAGGAGCTGTTAAACCCCGCCGGCGCACACCCGGCGCACAATGAACCGCTACAAGCGTTGTTTGCCGAGCTGGAAAACCAGCTCGCCGCGCTGGAGCCCGGCGACTACGACCGGCAGTACGACCAGGTTGTAAGCTTTGGGGAATTGCTGGCCACGCGCATTGTCAGCCAGGCGCTGGCGGCCCAGTGGCTCGACTGCCGCCCCCTGGTGCGCACCGACCACCTCTGGCGGGAAGGCCGCCTGGACTGGGCTACTACGGAGCGCAACATCCGTAGCGTAGTACCCCAGCTGCTGCAGCAGGGCCCTGTAGTTACGCAGGGGTTCCTGGGTGGTACTTCCAGCGGCCAGACGACCACCCTGGGCCGGGAAGGCTCCGACTTCACCGCCGCCATTTTTGCCCACTGCCTGCAGGCCCGGGCCGTTACGATCTGGAAGGATGTGGCGGGCCTGCTCAATGCCGACCCTAAGATCTTCGAGGATACCGTGCGCTACCCGGAAATCAGCTACCAGGAAACCATTGAAATGGCGTACTACGGGGCCTCGGTTATTCACCCCAAAACCATCAAGCCGCTGGCCGTAAAGCGCATTCCGCTGCTGGTGAAGTCTTTTCTCGACCCCACGGCCGAGGGCACCATCATTCACGACTGCCGCCACGACTCCCTGCCGCCGGCCTTTATCCGTAAAGCGGGGCAGTGCCTGGTGTCGTTTGAGTCCAAGGACCTCACCTTTATTTCGGAGGAAAACCTGGAGGTTATTTTTGGGGCCCTGGCGCAGGTGCGGCTCAAGATTCACCTGATGCAGAACTCGGCCATTAGCTTTTCCGTGTGTACCGACTACTCGGCGTATCGCCTCGACCGGCTGCTGGAAATGCTCTACGAGCAGTTTACCATTCACTACAACACCGGCCTGGAACTCTACACCATCAAAAACTACGATGCCGCCAGCATCCAGCGCCTCACCCAAGGCCGGGACTTGCTGTTGGAGCAGCGCACCCGCCAAACGTTCCAGTTTGTGTGCCGCGGCGCGTCATAGTCTTCCTTAAAAATCCAGGAGGTCATGCCGAGCGCAGCCGAGACATCTTTACCGCTTCGTTCGACGAAGCGGCAAAGGTCTTCGGCAAGCGGACGCCAGATGAAGCATGACGGATACTCCAATCATCTACTATTCCCACCCCATGCCACTTTCTCCGCAATTCCTGACCGTAACGCCCGAGGCCCGGCCGCACGTCGCCCTCGTGCAGCTTAACCGGCCCAAGGAGCTGAATGCGCTGCACTATAACCTGATGCTGGAAATTGCCCAGGCACTGGAAGAGCTGTGCGCCAACCCTGCTGTGCGCGTGATTGTGCTTACCGGCTCGGAGCGCGTGTTTGCAGCCGGGGCCGACATTAAATTTATGTCGGAGCGCACGGCGGTGGAAATGCTGGAAATTGACCAGATCAGCCTCTGGGAACGAATCCGCAAAACGCACAAGCCCCTGGTTGCCGCCGTGTCGGGGTTTGCCTTGGGGGGCGGCTGCGAGCTGTCGATGGTGTGCGACATGGTTGTAGCCTCGGAAACGGCCCAGTTTGGGCAGCCCGAAATCCGGCTGGGCATCATGCCGGGCGGCGGGGGCACGCAGCGCCTCACCCGGGCCGTGGGCAAAGCGCGGGCGATGGAAATGGTGCTTACGGGCCAGCCTATTTCGGCCCAGGAAGCCGCCGATTACGGGTTGGTGAACCGGGTAGCGCCCGTGGGCCAGTACCTGGAAGAGGCTTACCGCTTAGCCGCAGCTATTGCCCGCATGTCGCCGGTAGCGGCCCGCTTGGCCAAGGAAGCCGTGAACCGCTCGTTTGAAACCCACCTGGATGAGGGCCTGAACTTCGAGCGCAAGAACTTCTACCTCACCTTTGCTTCCGAAGACCAGAAAGAAGGCATGGCGGCCTTCCTCGAAAAGCGCCTGCCTGAATTCAAAGGCAGGTAAGCGTCCTTGACGGGCGCCACTCGCAAAGACGGCCGCTACCGGCTAAATGGAAACAATTTTGACCGGCAGTGGCTTATAGCCCTATCTTTGCGGAGAATAATTCTTATCTGGTGAGTACTTATTCTGACCACGTCCATACTTTGCCCACGCCTCCCCGGCCGGATCAGCTGCGGGAGCGACTGGCCCAGGCCGGTTTGCGGGCTACGCGTCAGCGCCTTCTTATTCTGGAAAGCTTGCTGGTTTTGCCGGGCCACCCTACAGCCGAGCAAGTACACCGACGGGTAGCGGGCCTGGAAGCGTCCATTTCACTGGGAACGGTTTACAAAGCCCTAGACTCATTTGTGGAAGCTGGCCTCACCCGGCGCGTGGCCTCTGCCGAGGGGGCTTCGCGCCGCTACGATGCCGACTGCACCGAGCACCACCACCTGTTCTGCACCGACACCCAGGAAATCATTGATTACTGCGACCCGCAGCTGGATGCGCTGATTCGGGAGTTCTTCGCGGCCAAAGGGCTGCAAAACTTTCAGCCGCACTCCTTCTCGCTGCACATCACGGGCAACAAGGTATCCAACGGCTAGAAGCCCGACTTGGCTTGTAACGAGTCTTTTCTTCGTACTGAGCACAGCGGGCTTGTTAATGGCCTTACTTCTTTCTCATTCCATTTGCTTTTTTCACTTTATTACCCCGTACAATGGCAGTTCTCGTAGGCAAACGCGCTCCTTCTTTCAAAGCTACCGCCGTCATCGATGGTGAGTTCGAGGAGGATTTCTCCCTCGACCGGTACCTGGGCAAGAAGCACGTTATCTTCTACTTCTACCCCGCCGACTTCACGTTCGTGTGCCCCACTGAAATCATTGCTTTCCAGGACCGTCTGGCCGATTTCGAAGCTAAAGGTGTAGCCATCGTTGGCTGCTCTACCGATACGCATTTTTCTCACTTTGCCTGGCTGCAGACGCCCCGCGACAACGGCGGCATCTCGGGCGTAACCTACCCCCTGGTAGCCGACGCTACCAAAACCATTGCCGCTAACTACGACGTGCTGGGTGGTCACTACGACTACAACGAAGCCGGCGAAATGACCTTCGTAGGCTCGCCCCTGGCTTACCGCGGCTTGTTCCTGATTGATAAAGACGGCATCGTGCGCCACCAGGTAGTAAACGATGGTCCGCTGGGCCGTAGCATCGACGAAGCCATGCGCATGGTAGATGCCCTGCAATACTTCGAGGTGAAAGGTGAAGTGTGCCCCGCTAACTGGGAAGAAGGCAAAGAAGCCATGGCCGCCACCCGCGAAGGCGTAGCCAACTACCTCGGCAAACAAGCCGCCCACTAAAAAGGGAGTTTCTGGTTTCTAGTTTCTCGAGTAAGCCGAGCGCGAACAACTAGAAACTCAAAACCAGAAACTCTAAAAAGGCCCTGACTATGCGTAGTCAGGGCCTTTTTTAGTGGGCATGCCGCGTAGCCAGCAGAAGCGCGTACTTTTGTGCTATGCTACTTCGCCGGGCCCTGGCTGACGATGCTTCGCGCATTGGGCAGCTCTTCTACGACACCATCACGCGCATCAACGCCGCCAACTATTTGCCGGTGCAGGTGGAGGCGTGGCGTGGGGGGTGGCAAAACCTGGCGGGCTGGCAGGATAAAATCCGGGAGCAGTACTTTCTGGTAGCAGAGCAGGACGCAGAGTTAATGGGCTTTGCCTCCCTCGCGGCCGATGGCTACCTGGATTTTCTGTTTGTGAGTGCCGACCACCAGCGCCAGGGTATTGCCCGGCAGCTTTGGCAGGCATTACTGGCCGAAGCTACCCGTTTGGGGCTTACACAGGTCTACACCAATGCCAGCTGTACCGCCCGGCCTTTCTTTGCTCATCAGGGGTTTGTGGTGGAGCGGGAGCAACAACCCGTAGTACGGGGCGTAGCCCTCACCAACTACCGGATGGTACGCCCACTACCTTCCACTGCACCCGATACCGACTTTTAACTCTTGGTTTTACTGTATTCTACAGCCTTGCGCCTGTATGCCCTGCTGTTGCGGCTGGTGGCTCCCTTCGTGCCGAAAGCCGCTCAGTGGGTGGCAGGCCGGCAAGAGCTACTGCCGCGCATCCAGGAGGCCCTACGGCAGGAAAAGGCGCCGCTGGCCTGGTTTCACTGCGCCTCGCTGGGCGAGTTTGAACAGGGCCGCCCCCTCATGGAAGCTTACGCCGCCCGGCACCCCGGCCACAAGCTAGTGCTTACCTTCTTTTCGCCTTCCGGCTATGAGGTGCGCAAGAACTGGTCCGGTGCCGACTACGTGTTTTACCTCCCCCTCGATACCGCCGAAAATGCCCGCCTGTTTCTGGATGCGGTGCGGCCGCGGCTGGCGGTGTTTGTGAAGTACGAGTTCTGGTACCATTTCCTCACCGAACTGCGCCAGCGCCAGATTCCGGCCATTTGCGTGTCGGCCATCTTCCGGCCTGAGCAGTCGTTTTTTCAGCCCTGGGGTGGCTTCTTCCGGCGTATTGTGGGCAGCTTTACCCACATCTTCACCCAGAACCAGGCATCCGTAGACCTGTTGCGCAGCGTGGGCATCACGCAGGCCAGCGTAGCCGGCGACACGCGCTTTGACACGGTGGTGCAAACCGCCTCAGCCCCGCCGCGGGCGCTGCCGCTGGTGGATGCTTTTACCGACGACTGGGCCCCGGTGTTCATCATTGGCAGCAGCTGGCCCGAAGACCTGCCGGTCCTCACGCCCCTGCTGCAGCAGTACCAGAAGCAGCTGCGGTTTATTGTAGCTCCGCACGAAATCAGCGAAACCAACCTCCGGCTGGTGGAAGAAGCCTTGCCGGGCCGAGTAGTGCGCTACTCTGCAGCCAATGCCAGCACGGTAGCCCAGGCCCGTGTGCTGCTGATGGACAACGTGGGCTTGCTCAGTCAGCTGTACCGGTTCGGGCACTTCGCCTACATTGGTGGCGCTTTCGGCAAGGGCCTGCACAACACGCTGGAAGCCGCGGCTTTTGGCCTGCCCCTGTTTTTCGGGCCCTCGTACCACAAATTTCAGGAGGCGCAGGATCTGGTGGCGCTGGGCTGTGCTTTCCCCGTAACCTCAGCTGCGGAGCTGCTTACGGCCTTTGGCCCGCTGTTTCATAACGAGGAAGGTCGCCTTACCGTGCAGGACCTCAGCCTCGACTACGTACACGACCACAGCGGGGCCACCAATAAAATTATGCAGTGGCTGGCGGAAAGATGAAGAAGCCAGTAACCGGATAAGCCCTCACCCATTCACTCATTTACCCACTGACTCCTTCACCGCATGACGGGAACCATCGTTAAATCTACCGGCTCGTGGTATGTGGTGCGCGAAACCAGCACGGGGCAGCTGCACCGTTGCCGGCTGCGCGGCAAATTCAAGCACAAAGGGCTGAAGGTGAGCAACCCGCTGGCGGTGGGCGACCAGGTAGATTTTACCGTGGAGGAGCAAACCGAAGGCGCGGGCGTGATTCACCACATCGAGCCGCGCCGCAACTACATCATCCGCCGCTCGGTGCACAAGACCGAGCACGCCCACATTGTTGCCGCCAACCTCGACCAGGCCCTTTTGGTCGTCACACTGGTGTCGCCGGCTACATCTTTTGGGTTCATCGACCGGTTTCTGGTTACCGCCGAGGCCTACCACATTCCCGTCACCCTCATCTTTAACAAGGTAGACCTCTACGACGAGGACCTGCTCGACTACCAGGAGCAGATTGCCGGTATGTACCTGCGCGTGGGCTACCCCAGCTTGCGCAGCTCGGCCCACACCGGCCAGGGTGTAGCCGACATCGATGCGCTGCTGGATGGCAAGGTTTCCTTGCTCTCAGGCCACTCCGGGGTGGGCAAAAGCACCCTGATCAATGCGCTGGTACCCGACCTGGATTTGAAGACGGCCGAAATCAGCGAGTTTTCGGATAAGGGCGTCCACACCACCACCTTCGCCGAAATGCTGGAGGTGCGACCCGGCACCTACCTCATCGACACGCCCGGTATCAAGGAATTGGGACTGGTGGATATGAAGCCCGGCGAGCTGGCCCACTACTTCCCGGAAATGCGCGCCCTGCTCAACCAATGCCGCTACCACAACTGCCAGCACCTGCACGAGCCCGGCTGCGCCGTGCGCGAGGCCGTAGACCAGGGCCGCATTGCGCTGCCCCGCTACGATAGCTACGTGAGCATGCAGCAAGGCGACGACAACCGGAAGTAGAACAATGAGTGAATAGAGTGAATGGAGGAAGAGTATGGTTGTCATCCTGAGCGCAGCGAAGGACCTTCTCACGTTAGAACGAAATCGGTAACAACGACTCGTGCAACCGTGAGAAGGTCCTTCGCTGCGCTCAGGATGACAACTTCACCCATTCTACTTATTCGGCCGGCGGCAGAAGTACCTGGTCGATGACGTGGGTGATGCCGTTGCTCGACACGACGTCGGGAATAGTGACGGTGGCGTTGTTGATCATGACCTTGCCATCCTTCACGGAGACTTTCACTTTCTCCCCATTCACCGTGGTTAGCTGCTGCCCGTCGCGGAGGTCGGCGGCCATGATGCGGCTGGGAATGACGTGGTATTTGAGTACGCCCTGCAGCTTTTCCTTGCTTTCGGGACGCATCAGGCCCGCTACAGCGCCATTGGGCAGATTATTGAAGGCCGCGTTGGAAGGTGCAAACACGGTGTAGGGGCCGGCGCCTTTGAGCGTTTCGGCCAGGCCGGCGGCCTGCACGGCCGCTACCAGGGTTGTGTGGTCCTTGGAGTTAGCGGCATTAGCTACAATATCCTTATCGGGCGTCATGCGGGCCCCACCTACTTCTACACCCTGGGGCTTGCCCATCCGGGCCGAGTCGGTGCTCATGGCAGCCGAGTCCTGCAGGGTCATGCCCGTGGGCTCGGTGGTTTCGGTGGCGGGCTGATCGGTACCGCAGCTGGTGAGTAGTACGCTGCCAGCCGCGCAAAACGCCATAGCCGCATTTCGTAAGGTCTTCTTCATCGAAAAAATCGAGTTAGGTGGAGGAAAAGGAAAGTGGGAACTGCCCGCATTTGTTGGGCGAAGATAGACTAGCGCCCCACTTACGCACGCATCCAGAGGCCGGATGTGGGCCCGCCAAATTGGCTACCTTTGCCTGGCCCCGCCGCTTTGGCCTGGGGCATTCACTTCTATTCTTCCCTCCATGAAAACCGCCGAAATTCACACGAGCAAAGGGGTTATGAAGGTCGAGTTCTACGAGCAGGACGCGCCCAACACCGTTAAAAACTTTACCGACCTGGCCAAGCAGGGCTTCTACGACGGCCTGAAGTTCCACCGCGTCATCCCGAACTTCGTGGTGCAGGGTGGCTGCCCCAACTCCCGCGACGGCGCCAAGGGCACGCCCGGCACCGGCGGCCCCGGCTACAAAATTGACTGCGAGCTGAAAGGCGGCAACCAGTACCACGACCGTGGCGTGTTGAGCATGGCCCACGCCGGCCGCAACACCGGGGGCTCCCAGTTCTTCATCGTGCACTCGCGCGACAATACGGCCCACCTCGACGGCAACCACACCTGCTTCGGCAAAGTAGTGGAAGGCATCGACGTCATCGACCAGATCAAGGCCAACGACGAGATTCAGAAAATTGTGGTGAGCGAGAACTAAGCCTCCTTGCCCAAAAAGCAAAAAGCCCCGCGCACTTTTGGTACGCGGGGCTTTTTTAGAAGGCTGTGTCTGCAAAGTTGTTCAGATCTATTCGACCGTCATGCTTCGGCTTCGCTCAGCATGACGGTCAACGAGTTCGAAATGAATTTTCGGACACAAGTAGCCGCTAGGGTTTCACCCGCACGTAGCGCTCAATGTTAATCTGGTCTACACCGGCGCTGGCTACCTTCTCCACCCCACTTTGCGTGAGAGTATCGTTTTGTAACGAGAGGGTGAAGGCAAAATCATTATCCTCCCAGTTGCGGGCGCTACAATACTCCAGGTGCTCCCGGTAGAGGCTGTCGTTAAGGGAATACCTACCGCCCCCCGCCACAAACACCGCCGCTGAATCCTGGCCTTTGCTTAAGTCATGCTGTAAGAAGGCGAAATGGGTGTCATTGATGACTTTGATAAAAGATTCGTTTTTGCTGACGGTGGTGGTTACCGTGTCTCCCTTCTCAATAACGGTTCTGTTAACAAGCTGCCAGGTACCGGTTATGGGCATTTTACTGGCTTTTGGAGTTGTCTGCGTTCCGGAAGTGCATGCCAGGAAGCTGACAACTACAGCGGTGAGGGCGACGACCGTTCCTGCTCTCATTGAATTGGTTCTTTTACAGATCCTGCACTATTGCTACTACGTTAGCCAAGGCACCGGGCTTTTATACTACCCGCGCAACTGGCGGCGGCTAAGGTAGCAGTATTGTATATAGACCTTTAAAGCTTTTTGCGCACGGCGGTGTCTAGGCAAAAGCCCCCTCACGCAGTGCAACGGCTAGGCGGACTTTCGACGCTGCCTGTCATCAGCCACAACACATGGCGGAATTGAAACGCCCCGCGCATCTTTCGATACGCGGGGCGTTTCAACGTTAAGCATCTGGCAATTCTTCAGGCTTAGGTTGCCGGACAAACCGCAAGAACTCTCTTTCCATAGCGCCAAACTCCTGGAAGTTCCGGCGGCTCTCTATCAGCCCAACCCGATTCGGCCCGCCGCCATCCAACGGGTGCTCCAGCTGGTACCAGTCATCCTCCCAAAAGCAGACAGGGCAGATTTCATAGGTCCCCGTTGTGCCTTCGGACAAGGTGAAATAGCTACAGCACGGACACTGTTAGTTACCGAAGCGGTTGGCGGGGTACATAGAGGCTACTTCCGCTTGCGCTTTTTCGAGGACTGGTAGTCCTCGTCATCATCGTCATCGTCGCCGCCGAAGTTGGGCATGGTGAACATGCTGCTGAGCAGGTCCTTGAACTGGGCACCGGCGGTGAGGCGGTTGCGGGAAATCAGGCTCATTTCGGCCATGCCGTGGAGGGCAAACTCCATCCAGAAGGCGGCGTTTTCCTGGGTGAGCTCCGTAGGCACGCTTTGCTGCACCAGCTCGCGCAGGCCGGGCACCACGCCCAGCACCTTCTGGTAGTCCTCATCGGAGGCGTCGTGCAGCAGGTCGATGGTGTGGGCACCAAACCAGTCCTGCACGGGCTTGTAGGGGTTGGGCTTGTCTTTCTGCTTTTTGGCTTTCTCGGGGTCGGGGAAGTACTGCAGGAACTGAGTGCGGATGGCCTTGCCCATGAGCTTCTCGGCCACGATGCCGGCTCCCTCCTGCTCGCCCTCGTACACCAGCTCTACCTTGCCCGTCACGGCCGGCACCGCCCCGATGAAGTCGCCCACGCGCACGTAGGTTTTGGCTTCGCCGTTGATGAGGGCGCGGCGCTCGGCCCCGGCAATTACCTGCTCGTAGGCCGAGATGGTAAGGCGGGCCGACACGCCCGACTTGGCATCCACGTATTCCGAGGAGCGGGCCTCAATGGCAATCTGCTCCACCAGGTCGTACACTACCTCGTTGGTAGTCACCAGGCCGCGCTGCTCCTCGCGGATGCGGGCTTCCTGCTTGGTGATGCGCTTCCCGATTTCCAGGCTCTTGGGGTAGTGGGTGATGATCTGGGCGTCGATGCGGTCCTTGAGCGGGGTCACGATGGAGCCGCGGTTGGTGTAATCCTCGGGGTTGGCCGTGAACACGAACTGGATATCCAGGGGCAGCCGCACCTTGAAGCCCCGGATCTGAATGTCGCCTTCCTGCAGGATGTTGAACAACGACACCTGAATGCGGGCCTGCAAGTCGGGCAGCTCGTTGATGACGAAAATGCCCCGGTGGGCGCGCGGAATCAGACCGAAGTGAATTACCCGCTCGTCGGAGTACGGCAGCTTGAGCGTAGCCGCTTTGATGGGGTCGGCGTCGCCAATCAGGTCGGCCACCGATACGTCGGGGGTAGCCAGTTTCTCGGTGTAGCGGTCGTCGCGGTGCAGCCAGCTGATGGGCGTGTCGTCGCCTTTCTCCTCAATGAGGTTCTTGGCAAACACCGACAGCGGCTGCAGGGGGTCGTCGTTGAGCTCGGAGCCGGCTACTATCGGCACATACTCATCGAGCAGGCCCACCAGGAGGCGGGCAATGCGGGTTTTGGCCTGCCCGCGCAGGCCCAGCAGGTTGATGTGGTGCCCGGCCAGAATGGCGCGCTGCAGCTCCGGAATCACCGTTTCTTCGTAGCCGAAGATGCCGGGAAACACGTCTTCTTTCGAACGGAGTTTGGTAATCAGATTGTCGCGCAGTTCCTGCTTCACGCTGCGGGGCTGGTAGCCGGACTGCTTCAGGGCACCCAGGGTGCGTATATGGTCGTGGTTCATCGAGATAGGTAAGGGAATTCGAGCTTCCTGCGTAACATAACCGGCAAAGGGGGGCGGAGGTTCAGAAAGTAGGGGGCCGATGGTTGTGGGGACGGGGCTTGCGCCTGCCCGCCGTATGCGCCACATTGCCCGGGTATAGCCGCGTGGCGCAGACGCCGGGCGGGGACGAGCCCCGCCCCTACCTCGTTTATCTGGGTGAGGCACCCACCCCGCCGCTGCACGGCACTGCAACTAGCCCGCACGCCGGGCGGGGACCAGTTCCGCCCCTACTGCTCACATTTTCAGGCAGAAATAGCCCGCAAAAGCTTGTCGTTACCGCCCTAAAATATCTATACTTGCTAATACTCCCTATTCTTCATTTCTCATGAAAAAATTCTTCAAAATTATTGGCGGCCTGGTGGCCGTGGTGGTGCTGGCAGTGGCGGGTTTTGTGGTATTCGTACAAGCCCGGGGCATTCCTTCGTACGACGTGCCTAAGGCTCCTGTCAGCCCGGCACCGGTTGCTACGGCGGCGCAGGTGGCCCTGGGCGAAAAGATTGTGCTGGCCACCTGCGCCGACTGCCACCGCAACCCGGAAACCAACACGCTGGCCGGCCAGAAGCTGCGCGACCTGACGCCGGACTTTGGCGCGGTGTACTCAGCCAACATCACCCAGGACAAGCAGCACGGCATTGGGGCCTGGACGGATGCCGAGCTGACGACCCTGCTACGCACGGGCATCGGTCGTGACGGGCGCTACCGCGTGATTATGCCCAGTTTCGCGCTTATGTCGGACGAGGATATGCAGGGTGTGCTGGCTTTTCTGCGCTCCGACAACGCCCTGACCCGGGCTACGCCCACGCCCTCACACGAGCAGGAGCCTTCGTTTCTGCTGAAGGCCCTTACCAACACGGTGATGAAGCCTACCCCCATGCCCACGGCCGCCGTGGCTACCCCCGCCCCCACCGATGCACTGGCTTACGGCCGCTACCTAGTAGTGGGCCGCTACAAGTGCTACGAGTGCCACAGCAAAGACTTTAAGAGCAACAACCCCCTGGAGCCCGAAAAATCGGAAGGCTACCTGGGCGGCGGCAACAAGCTACTGAACCTGCAGGGCCAGGAAGTAGTGTCGCGCAACCTCACCGCCGACGCCGAAACCGGTCTGGGCGACTGGACCGAAGCGCAGTTCGCGCAGGCCATCAAATTCGGAATGTCGCCGCACGGGCCGCTGAACTACCCCATGCCCAAGTACTCCCAACTGGCCGATGAGGAAGTAAAGGCACTGTATGCCTACCTGAAGTCGGTGCCTAAGCTGCAGAACGCCACCCCCGAGGACAAAGGCGCCGTAGCCGCCCGGTAGGGACTATTTGTTACAAGACTACGGCACTAATCTTCCTGTTGAGCGAAGCACTCGGCCAGCATCATTCAACGAAGCGGGAGAGATGCTTCGACTCCGCGGGCGCCAGATGAAGCAGGACAGACTAAAGTGGCGCGTCCGGCCCATCTCTTATTAGCTCATACCCAAGCGGGCACCCTCATTCATGGGGGTGCCCGCTTGTCGTTATGGCCTGCCCATCACATGCTTATGCGAGTGACACGCAGGGTCGTGCGGCTTACCTTTGTAACACTTCACGCCTCTTCTTCCTGCTATGAAAACCTTTTTCCTCTTCATCAGCTATGGCCTCGCCGCCGCCCTGTTTTTGGCCGCATACGCAGCCATGTTTGCCAGTCTGCGCGGGCTACCCCGTTACCCACTGCCTGGCCTGCGGGCCCAGGCAGTACCCGGGCTCCGGCCTGCTGCCAAGCCAGCTACTCGCCACCTTGTGGAGCCGGCCTTCTTTAAATCCCGCCAGCGCATAATTCCGCGCCAGCCGGCCCTGCTACTTGCTGCCAAACCCTCCGTGCAGCCGCATTACCAGGGCTAACGCCGCGTCTCACATCATCATGCGAGTGCCCCGCGTATAGCCCGCCGCTACTTTTGCTATCCTGAATTCCGCCTCTGTTTTCCCTTTTCGAGCTATGAAAAAAATCTTTCGCATCCTGGGCTTTACCGTGGCCGGGGTATTCTTTCTGGTGGCCTGCGCCGCGGCATTTGTGAGTGTAAGCGGCATACCTTCCTACGACGCCCCCAAGCCCCTGGTAGCCAAAATCGACTACACGCCGGTGCGGGTAGCGCAGGGGCAGAAAATTGTCAACTCCATGTGCGCCGACTGCCATTTGAACCGCACGACCGGCGCCCTCACGGGCAAGCCCTTGGATGATATGCCGGTGGCTTTCGGGAAGGTGTACTCGGCTAATATTACGCAAGACAAGCAGCACGGCATTGGGGCCTGGACGGATGCCGAGCTGGTCGGCATGCTGCGCACGGGCATCGGCCGCGACGGACGGCAACGGGTGATGCCCAACTTCGTGCATATGTCGGACGAGGATGTCTACAGCGTCATTGCCTACCTCCACTCCCCCGACGCCCAGGTGCAGGCCAACCCTACTCCCTCACACGCGCAGGAGCCTTCATTTCTGCTGAAGGCCCTCACCCATACCGTGATGAAGCCCACGCCCCTGCCCACGATGCCGGTAGTAGCCCCGCCGACCACCGATGCCGTCGCCTACGGCCGCTACCTGGTAATGGGGCGCTACAAGTGCTATGACTGCCACAGCAAGGACTTTAAAACCAACAACGACCTGGAGCCCGAGAAATCGGACGGGTATATGGGCGGCGGCAACGAGCTAACCACGCCCAAGGGCCAGCCCATTCTCAGCCGCAACATCACCCCCGATCCGGAAACCGGTATCGGCGACTGGACAGAAGCGCAGTTTGTGCGGGCCGTGCGGTTTGGCCTCTCGCCCCACGGGCCTCTGAACGCGCCCATGCCCAAGTTCTCCCTGATGGAGGAGAATGAGGCCAAGGCTATTTACGCCTATCTGCAAACCGTGCCGGCCCTTAAAAACAACGTTCCTGCCCTGGGAACTACAGCTGCCGTGGCTACGCGTTAGGGAAAACCATACGCCACGGAATTGAAACGGCGGCCCTTCTGGTGGAAGAGGGGGCCGCCGTTTTCTGCTTGCAGGAACGAAGCAGACTGACGTGATGAGGCGGGCAGCACGGGGCAGCGGCAGGCAGACGCACCATCTTGGATGGCTAAGGCTGCCGCTAGGGACGCCTGTTATCTTTCATTGGCTAAAGCCTTTTCCAAAACCGCTACCACCTCCGGACCAGAAGAAGGCCGGGGAGCCGCCCCGCGCCAGATGCGCCCGTCGCGCCCGATAACCCAGTAGCTGGGGAAGCTGCTTACCCCGTAGGCCGACGCAGCATTGGAGGCACCGGGGTCGAGCAGGTGTACGCTGTTGGGGCTGGCGAGGGCAAACTTGCGGATGGCCTGCTGCCATTCCTCGGCTTTGCGGTCCACGGAGATGTACAGAAACACTACGTCGCGGCCCAGAAACTGCTTTTTAAGTTTCTCCGCGGCAGGCGCTTCGGCCAAACAGGGGCGGCAGCTGCTGTACCAGAAGTCAAGGTAGATGACTTTGCCCTTGAAGTCGGCCAACGAAACAGTTTTTCCCTGAGCACTGCGCAGACTGAAAGCGGGAGCCGGCTGGCCAGTTTGCAGGCCTGCCGTAGTCTGCCAGGCAAGGCGCACATTCCGCACATACATAGAATCCTGAGTGCGGGCAAAATACGTGGGCAGCAAGCTCCCTACCGCCTCGCGGGTAGTAGTAGGATGGTCGTAGAGCTGGCCCATCAGCAACTCCCCTATTACCTGGTCGCGTAAAGGGGTTTCGCCCAGGTCGGCCGTGGCCCGTGCATACAGCTTCTCCGGCAGGCCGGGGGCTGAGGCTAGCTGACCCGAAGGCGGCAGCAAAAACAAGTAACTGTAGGCGCCGTGGAAAAAAGCCAGCGTCTGCATAAAAATTGGCCGAGCAGCCCACATCCCTTCGGCGGGCAGCGGCATCATTTTCAGGAAATCAAAATAGCCGGCTGGTAGCGTAGGCTCCTGCTGCGCCTGCCCTTTCTGGTTGCCCGCATAGCGCAGCATGGACAAGCCCCGCTGCAAATCGAGCAGCTGCCGACGCAGGACAACTAACTCCGCAGGCAACGGCGCTTTGGCCTGCCAGGAAGCCAGCGTATCGAGTTGGCGCTGGCGGTAGGCATCAGCAAGCTGCACAAACCCTGCGGGCGTAGCCGCCCCGTGCTGGCTTTCGGGTAGGTTCCCGAAATCGTAGTCAAAGTGGCGCTGGGCCTGGGTGAGGTAGTTGTTGACGTGAGCCCCTCGCCCACTAAACCGCAAGGTCTCCAGCAGATTTTTCCGGTCGACGGTGAGCGTGAGCGAGTCGCCGGGGCTGAGGTATACCGTGAGGGAGTTCCCCATCCCCAGCTGCGCATCAAAGGCTTCGGTAAGGCCCGTCAGACGCATTTCAAACGAGCCGTCGGCGGCGACTGGAAATTTGAGCTGGGTACGCTGGAGCTGGTCAGGCTCTTTGCGCCACAGCCGCACAGTATCGTTGGGCGCTACATTGCGGATAGTGCCGCGCACTACAGCAGTCGTAGGCGGTGACAGCGCAGGGGCGGTACGCACGGCGGCCGGGCGTGCCATGGTGCAACCGCACGCCAGCAGGAGCAGATAGCAATAACGTTTCATAGGTGCAGGAGACACAAAAAGCCGCCGAAGTAACAAACCTTCGGCGGCTTTTCTGCTAACCGTCACGCTGCTAAGAAGCTAAGTATCTTCTGAGCAACGCCGCTCCTTGGCCACTGCGGCTACAGGGACTTGCGGCGGTTGCGCTTGTAGTCTTCAAAGATCATATGACCCAGACCTTTCAACGAGGAGTAGTAGGCCTTGCCCTGGTTTACTTCGGTGAATTCCTCCACGAAGCGGCGCAGATACGGGTCGTCGGCAATCATGAAGGTAGTGATGGGCACCTTGAGGCGGCGGGCGGCGGCGGCCAGGTTCAGGGTTTTGTTCACGACTTTGCGGTCCAGCCCAAACGAGTTTTTGTAGTAGCCGGTGGGCTCCTTCAGGCAGGTGGGCTTGCCGTCGGTAATCATGAAGATTTGCTTGTTGGCCGTCTTCCGCTTGCGCAACAGGTCCAGGGCCAGCTCTAGGCCGGCCACGGTGTTGGTGTGGTAGGGGCCCACCTGCAGGTAGGGCAGGTCCTTCACCTCAATCTGCCAGGCGTCGTTGCCGAACACGATGACGTCGAGGAAGTCCTTGGGGTACTTCTGCTTTACCAGCTCGGCCAGGGCCATGGCCACCTTCTTGGCGGGCGTGATGCGGTCCTCCCCGTACAAGATCATGGAGTGCGAAATGTCAATCATGAGCACCGTGCTGGTCTGCGACTTATGCTCGTTCTCACGCACCTGCAGGTCGCCTTCCGTGAGCATGAACTCGCCCGAGCCCAGGCCGTGGTTGAGCTGGGCATTGCGGATGCTCTCGGTCATGGAAATCTGGTCGAGGGAGTCGCCGAAGCGGAACTCGCGCATGTCGGTGCTTTGCTCGTCGCCCTGCCCGGTGTGGGGCGTGCGGTGGTTGCCCGTGCCCGACTTCTTGAGCTTGCCGAAGATTTCCTCCAGGGCCGAGCGGCGAATGTTCTGCTCGCTCTTGGCCGTGATGTTGAACGCCCCCGGCTCCTGCGGATTCTCATCGATGTAGCCCTTCTTCTTGAGGTCTTCGATGAAGTCACCCATGCCGTACTCGTTGTCGGTGAGGCCGTACTGCTTGTCCAACTCATTCAGCCACGACAAGGCCTCGGCCACGTCGCCGCTGGTGATGGTGACGAGCTGCATAAATATCTTGAAGAGGGAGTCGAATCCTTTTTCGGACGACTCCTCGGGCGTGAAATCCCGAAAACGAAAGCCTGCGGACATAATTCAAAAGAATGAGCACTTAGAACAACGCGGGGCCGATTTTAGTTGTGAGGCTGCCTTGGTGCAGCCGATTACTCTGGCTACTACCGCCTCGCTCATTACCGATTCACCTTCTTTCCAATCCCCCATGAAAGCTATTTGGAACAACACCGTACTCGCGGAAAGCAATGATACTGTGGTCGTTGAAAACAACCATTATTTCCCGGCTGATTCCTTGAAGCAGGAATATTTTGAAGACAGCATTGCGGGTACTACCTGCCCCTGGAAAGGCCGGGCCAGCTACTACTCGGTGCGCGTAAATGGGGAGCTCAACAAGGACGCCGCCTGGTACTACGCCGACCCCAAGCCCGCCGCTGAGCAGATCAAAGGCCGGGTGGCTTTCTGGAAAGGCGTGCAGGTAGTGGCCTAGCGCAACCCGGGGCCCGCTGCCGCGGTAGAAAGAGCATGTTCAGACCCACCACTACCGCCGCCCGGGGCGCCGCCAGCCTTGCTTCGGCTAGCCTGTTTATTTGCCTGCTCAGCAGCTGCGACTCGCAACGCTCCACCATCGAAAGTACGCCGGAACTAAGCCAGAGCAGTGCGCCTACGGCGCCCGCCACCACGGTCAGCTTCCGCAAGGAGTTGGCTGCCGACGATCTGCGGTTTCTGGTGCAAACGACGGGAGAAGGGAGCAGCCGCCAGCTTAGCGTGCGGGCCGAGAAAAACGGTCGGGAACTAACCACAACGACCCAGGCCCTGGATGGCACGGTTACCGATGCCGTGGTCACGAACCTGAACGAAGACAAGTACCCGGAGCTGCTCGTGTTTGTGCGCGATGCCGGCACGGGGTCCTACGGGCAGTTGGTTGGCTACGAGTTTATGAATCAGGGCCGCAAACCCGTGGCACTACCGGCACTTCGGGGTAAAGCCGCCACGGGCTACCAGGGCCACGACGAGTTCCGAATTGAAGGCCGGGAATTGCTGCGCACGTTCCCCGTGTTTCAAGAGGCCGACGCCAATTGTTGCCCCAGCGGCGGCAAGCGCACCGTTCGGTACCAGCTGGCCGGCACGGGGCTGACCTTCCAGCAGCTCACCTTCGCTGATGATTTATCGGCCAAGTAAGGTGCCTTCTACCTAAAAAAAGCCTGCCCCAGCTTAAGTCCGGGGCAGGCTTTTTTTAGGTAGTACAAACGGACCTATTCAATCCATTTGAACTTGTATTCGAGCTTGGGCACCGGCATCCGGTCGGCCACCCGACGCAGACGATTGGGCAGGGCCATGATGTACTCCCGGGCTTTTTCGGCCGCCCCGTTCAGGTTCGAAATCTGGTCGATTTTCCAGTCCTTAATCAGGGTTTCCAGAATGTCGGTGTAGTCCTGGCTGGTGTACACGCCCAAGCGCTGGGCGGCGTCGGTAAAGTGGCCGAAGGTCTTGCCCATGTCTACGCCCAACTCGCGCATGTAGTGAGCAGGCATCACAATCTTTTTGCGCATCATATCCTCGAAGGCCAGCATCATCTCGCTGGGGTCTACTTCGAAGATTTTCTCCACAAAGGTTTTGTACACGCGGGCGTGGCGGGTTTCGTCACCTGCTATCATGCCGCAGATTTTGCTGAGCTGATCCTCGCCTACTTTGCGGGCCAGCGTACCCACGCGGCGGTGCGAAAGGTTGGTAGCCGTTTCCTGGTAGCTGGTGTAAATGAAGGCCCGGTACGGGTCGTGGGCCGTACCCAGGTCGAAGCCGTCGGCAATGAGGTACTGGGTGCTCACCTCAAACTCGCGCATGTTCACGCGGCCGCTGAGGTAGAGGTAGCGGTTGAGTAGGTCGCCGTGGCGGTTTTCCTCGGCCGTCCAGCCCCGGATCCACTGGGCCCAGCCGTTGTTGGGGTCGCGCCCCAGGTCATCCAGCTGATGAAACCAAGCCTCATAGTTGGGCAGCGCTTCTTCGGTAATGGTGTCGCCAATGAGTACGGCCAGCAAGTCGTAGCTCAGGTCTTTGGCCCGCTCGCGCAGCTGCTTTACTTCTTCGAAGAAAGAATCCAGGCGTGAGTCGGGGAGGAAGTCGGATGGCTGCCAGCTGTTCTCTACACTTTTCAGAAAAGAACCCAGGTTCTCTCGCAGGAAAGGTTCGAGATACTGCAGCACTTCCCCGCGGGAAGTGAGCGATGCAATCATGGTGGTAAAGAAAAAAAGGGAGTTCGGGAATCGAACGCCAAATGTATTGATTCACTTTCAGCACATACGCGGTAGGCCGGGCCGTTCCGCCTATAAAATTTTGGCTTTTAGCGGTATTTTACCGTTTGTAAGGCCATTACATACAGCCTTGGCACGGACGTATAGGAACTCCCTACCCGCTCCCGCGTAACCAGCCGCCACTGCGGCTCGGCCGGGGCAGTGCGCAAAGCGAGCTGCTTGTTGAGCAAGTAGGCCGTAGTAGGTGTCAGGTACCATTTCACGGCCGCCCGACGACGCGCCAGGCTCTGCAGGGCCAGCACCACATCGGTAGTGCCCGTGAGGTGCTTACGTAACTGAGCCTGCGAAGGATCGGCCGTGTACCAACCGGTGACGGACATAAACAGCACATTGCTTCCCAGGCGAGGCCGGCGCCACGGGCTTTGCGCTTTGTAGGCCAGCTCCAGCACGTCCGTGACGACCACGGCGGCCGGGTACGTGCGGCGGCGCATTTCCCGGAGCAGCTGCAGCCCCCGGTGCTGCTCGGCGCGCAGCATCTGCCGGCGGTGCCCGGTCTTGACGGCGTAGGGCAAGGCCGCTATGCCCAGCACCAGCACCAGCGCCCGCACGGCCCGCCGCTCCGACTCAATTTGGTCGCGCAGCACAAAAATCAGGGCGCTGAGCACCACCAAGTCCAGCAGTGGCAAGGCCAGCCGGGGGGGCAGCTTGAGCACTACGCCCAAACCCAGCAGCAAAACTGCCCAGGCAGCCAGGGCCAGCCAGAACTCCCAGCGCCGCCGCAGGTCGGGATGCGCCAGCACCCAGGCCAGGAGAGTAGCCATTGCAAGCAAAGCCGGGAAGTAGTCCCGAATCAACAGCAGGATGGTAGCCCGCAGCTTGAGGGGGGCCACGTGCTGGCGAAAAAATGGGACGTCGGTCTTGGTTGCCCGGGTAAACAGCGCCTCATTCACCAGCGTGGAATCGGCAAGCATCCAGTTGGCGGCCAGCTCCAGCCCCAGGGAGTCAGCAGCCGACTGGGGCCGGAGCTGGTAGAGCTGGTAGTCGTTGAGGTTGGATTTGAGCACGTCGAGGCGGCGGTAGGCGGCCTCCGTGGGCAGACGCAGCAGGGCTACGCTTAGGCCGGCCACCAGGGCCCAGGCCAGCGCCCCCGCTGCCAGCGGCATAGCCCGGCGCCCACTCAGCCACCACACCCCGGGTAGGGCAACCAGCAGGGCTACATCGGCGGCGCTGGGCCGGATCAGCCAGGCTACCACAAAGGCACCCAGGCCTACCACCTGCGCCCAGCGCTGGCCGTGCCGCTGGGCGGCATACAGCAGCCCGCAGCCTGCCAGCAGCACCGGCACGCGCAGGTAGTTAAACCACAGAGCATGCTCCAGCCACAGCGTACCGTAAAACAGCACCAGCAGCAGCGTAATCTTCCAGGTAGGCACGCGCCCGCGCAGAAGCCGGTCGATGATGGCAAAGGCCAGGGCCGTGGCCCCGTATAGCAAGCCGAAAAGCAGTACTCCGTACCAGGGCACGGCAGGCCATGTTTGGCAGAGGAAAGCCAGCAGCGAGCTTAGCCCGTGCAGGTACAGGTGCAAGTCCCCTACCGGGCCGGCCGCCGTGACGCCCCGGATCAGCTGGATAATGGCCAGGTCGTCGTTGGTTTCGAAGTAGCATCCCAGCTGCAGGCCCGTAACCAGCAACAGCGCCGCCGGCAACAGCAGAGAGTGTACATAACGAGGCCAGCGCGGGAACATGACTGCGAAGGTTGGACGAAGAATCGGGAATAGAAAATCGGGGCTGCCTACCGTACAGGTTTCCGGTGAATGTGGTTGCTTTGCGGGTGTGAACCGCTCCTTTCTCCGTCTGCCTCACTTCGCGTTGCTGGGCGTGGTGCTGTTTACCACCGTGTTCTTCTGGCTGGCCCACGAGGGGCTGTATGCCTTGGACGACTATTACTACGCCCGCTACGCGCACCAGCTGCTGACGGGCGCCTTTCGGGTGGAGCCCGACCCCCTGGGCCTACTGCACGACCCCCTCAAAGAACGCCCCCTGATTTTTGGTCCGGTGGCGTTGCTATACCGGCTGTTCGGCATTTCGATTATCACCACCACGCTCTGGCCGCTGCTGGCTACGCTGGGGTGCGCAGGGTTGCTATGGGCACTCTACCGGCGGCGCCACCCCGTGACGGCGGCGGGGGCCATGCTGCTGCTGGGGCTGCATTACTTTACCCTTAACCTGGCCACCTACCTCTATCCCGATAATATTCTGATGTTCTGGTGCCTGGCCAGCGCCGCTGCTTTGCTGCAGGGCCGCCGACCGCCGCAAACCCGGCCCGCGGCCTGGGGAGCAGGGTTTGCGGTGTTGAACTTTGCCGCCCTGCTCAGCAAGGAAACCATAGCCTACTACCTGCCCTTTTACCTACTGTTGCTGGGGCGCGACGTGTGGCGGCGTCAGCATCTTCGATTCTGGTTTTCGGCCCTGCTGGTGGGCGGAGCGCTGCTGGCGGGGCTGCTGCTTTTCTACCAACACTATACCCACGATGCCCTCTACCGCCTCCATCTGATTGAGAATACCAACGCCTTCCTGAGTGAGGGCAACTACCTCTCGGGCAACCGGGCCAGCCTGGTGGCGCGCCTGACCTGGCAGCCGGTAGCCTTCTTAGTAGGGAGCGGCCTGGGGGTAGCTTTCCTCCTAGCGGCCTGGGCTGCTGTACCCGCTTCATCTACAGAACAAGGGCCAAACGATGCCCGGTACTGGCTGGCGCTGGGCGGCTGCACGCTGGCTTTTTACTGGTGGGGCAGCACTTCGTTGGCGCACTACAATCCTATTTCATTGTTGCCGCGCATGACCACTCCCCTGCTGCCGCCCCTTTGTCTGGCCGCGGGATTTGGCCTGGAGCGGCTGGTGCGCTCTGGCCGCGGGGCGGGGCTGCTGGGCGGCCTGCTGCTAGGCTCTGCCGCCTGGCTGCACAACGGTGTATCCCTGCTCTACGGCGGCATGGGCTTGTTCTGCCTGCTTCTGACGAGTCGGCAACAGCTACGGGGGTTCTCGCGCTGGCTGGCCCCAGGCTCGGCTTCCCTGGCGGTGGGGGCCACAGCTGTGCTGGGCGCGCTGCTGGTGGTGCGCCCGGCCTACATCATGCTCAAGCCCACCAACTCCGCGCATTTCGCCCAGCAGCGCCTCATCCAGCACCACCTGCAGGGCAAGCCCGGCGGGGTGGTGCTGGTAGACGACTACCTGATTGGCAACTACGACTTTTTCTACGATTTCCGCGTGCCCACTACCCTTTCGTACCGTCGCTACTGGGCTCGCGACTCGGTACAACTAGGTCCGGGGCAGCACGCCTGGCTGCTGCTCAACCGCAGTATCCTGAGCAACGACGAACTCACCCGCAAGCTCATCCGCTACTCCCCCGACTCCGTGCTGAGCTGGTTTCCAAGGCGGCGCCTGTTGGCCCAGGATGGCACCGTGGAGCTATATCAGGTTTCGCTGTCTACTCCTGCCCAGGAGAACAGGCCGTTAGAACCAGCGCAGCACGCGCAGGGCTCCGCCCAGTAGTTGATCGGAAAGCTGCACTGCCCGGAGCTTGTGCAACAGCTGGTACAGCTCCCAGGCACCGGCAAAGCTCCGCCAGCGTGCGGCCTGGTGCATTTCCCAGCGCACCCGTTCGGCCAGCGCCTGCCGCTCCGCAGCCTCGCGGCAGAGCAGCAAGGCTTTCTGGCAGACTTTGATGGTGGACGCCAGGTACGGGTCGTGGGGGCGGTAGCCGCGCCGGGACATGGCCTGGGGGTGGCGGCGCTTTTGGGTGGTCACCTCATCCAGCAAGTAGAACTCCCAGTCGCGGGAAGCCCGTACCCAGAAATCGAAATCCTCATAGGCCAAGGTTTCATCGTAGCCGCCCAGGGCTTCCAGCGTGGCCCGGCGCATCAGCATGGTGGGCGTGCTGATAAAGTAGCGGCGCAGCACGTCGGCAAACACCCACCCGCTGGCCGGCCGGGGCGCCAGAATCCGGCCCTGCCTATCCCGCCGGAAGTGTCGCCTCATCACCCGCCCCTGCTCGTCAATCAGCTCGGCATCGGAGTACACCACACCGTAGCTGCCGGGCAGTTGCTGGAAAGCAGCGACTTGCTTGGCTACCCGCTCGGGCAGCAGCACGTCATCGGTAGCAAAGTCGATAACAAACTCGCCCCGGGTGCGCACCAGACCTTGGTTGAATGCCCGGCAGTTGCCCAGGTTCTCGGGCAGCAGCAGCAGTTGCCAGGTGGGGTTGGCCGCCGCGTATTCCCGCAGAATAGCCGCGCTGCCGTCCGTGCTGGCATCATCTACCAATATAACCTCCAAGTGCGGGTAGGTTTGGGCCCGAATAGAGTCAAGGGCGGGGCGCAGGTAGGGCGCGTGATTGTAGCACAGGGCCACAATGGTTACCAAGGGAGCGGACACCGGGCTAAGCATAACGACTCGGCCACCAAACAGACCTGAAATAAACCAGCCCGCCCAGCAGCACCAGCCCAAAGCGGGCCGCGTGGGCCAGGGGCGCCCCCAGCAGGCCATAGCGGGGCAACAGCACGGCCAGCAGCACCGCATACGCCCCCGCCGACAGTGCCTGCACCAGCACGTACCGGCCTACCTGCGCCCTCGCCGTTAGTAGAAACAGCAGCAGCCAGCTCATGAACTTAGCCCAGTCGCCGAGGAGCTGGGGGCCCAGCAGCGGAGCGGCCGCCGCAAACGAGGTATCAAACAGCAAGGGCAGCAGCCACCCGCGCAGCACATACAAAGCCCCCAGCCCCAGCGCCAGCACTGGGGCCAGCAACGCCAGCACCGTACGCACATACTTCCGCAGCTCCGCGGGTTGGCCCGCCAGCGCCGCCAGGCGCGGGTAGTACACGCTGCTCATCACGGCCGAGAAAACCATGGTATAGTTGTCGGAGAGTTTGGCTACGGCCTGCCACAGGTCGGTCTGGGCCAGGGAAAAGTAGCGAATCAGCAAGCTGCGCATGGCAAAATCCACGGCCTTGCTGAACAGCAGAATGCTGACGGCCATAAGCAGAAAACGCCCCAGCTCCCGTAGGGCCGGCCGGCTCACGGGGCCGCGCAGACGCGGCAGCAGCCCTTGGCGAAACGCTACCCAGACGGTCGGCAGCAGTGTAAGCCCCTGCCCCAGCAGATACGCCAGCAGCAGCGTGGGCACCGACCAGCCCAGGCCCAGTCCCACGCCCACCGCCAGCAGCCCGAATCCGCTCAGCAGCGTGGTCAGCACCACGTAGGCGCGCAGCCGCCCTGCCGCCAGCAGCACCGTTACCAGGTAGGTGTGCCCGGTGAGCACCGCTATGCCCAGGGCAAACAAAGCCACCCACAGCCACGAGGGGCTAAACACCCCGAGCAGTTCCGTACGGCCCAGGGCCAGCACGGCCGCCCCCAGCGCGAGTACCAGGGCATTCAGCACCAGCCCGACGCCAAACCAGACGCGGTACCGCCCTGACCCGGCCCGCAGGGGAGCCAGGTATTTTACTACCCCACTATGCACCCCGTCGTTGGGCAGGGTGGTAAACAAGGCCATCAGGTTCTGAAAATGCGCCAGCAGCGTGAGGCCGCCGGGCCCGCCGTAGAGGGCCAGCAGTTTGTTGAGGGCCAGGGCACCCGCCGTGCGCGCCAGAATGGCTACCCCGGAACCGGCCGAGCCGCGCACGAAGCGCCCTGCCACCGAGGGCTGCTTGTCAGCCGGCGGCGCAGTAGAGGGAGCAGAAGAAAACACGCGGCGCAGCATCAATGGGGTTGGCACCCAAAGGTAAACTTCAGGCTTGGTACGCCTCCCAAGTGTTCCTTGAACCGCAACAGCGAAAAGTTGGGCTCCTGCCCCAGCATGGACGTTCCCAGGTCGAGGAGCGTCATGCCGTTGGCCTGCCCGAAATGGTGCAAACCAGCCGTGAGCAGCACCACCGGGCTAAACGCATTGTAAGCCCGTGGGCTAGCCGGCGCAAAGTTGTAAAGCACTGCCCCGTTCACCCGCACGGCAATGGTGAGGGCGGCCCATTCCCCATTGGCATCCCGTACTGAAAACAGGAAATAGTCGCGGGGGAAGCGGCGGAACAGCGCCTGGAGCCGGGCCAGGTCCACCGAAAAGTGCTGGTTTTTTTCCTGCCGGCACTGCACGATAAACTCGTAGGCGGCGGGCAGCAGCAGGGGCGGCTCCTGCTCGAAGTGCAGGCCGGCGCGCTGGCACTTACGCAAGCGGCGGCGCTCCGAAGGATGCAAAACACCCTCGAAGGAGGTAGTCAAATCCAGATGATAATTAACCTCGGCCAGTTGTATGGCATAGCCCAGGACTGTTAGGCTTTGCGCTAGGCGCACGGCATTACGTGGGCTATAGGCGGCGGGGGCACATTTAATTTCCAGCGTTTCGATGCCCTGCATGCGCAGGTAGTGCTGAGCCGCTTGCAAAAAACGATGCAGCACTTCGCCGGGCACTGCTTCTGCGAGTTGCACTCCGCCAAAAGGAGCCTGATAAGCGTTGCGGGCAGCACCAGCGCCTGTGGCAAACACCGTCAGCCAGCCAATGGTCTGCCTTTTATGGACATCCTCCAGACAAAACAACCATTGCATAGGCGAGGGGGAAGCTACCTCCTGGTAGGCCGGCAGGAGATACAACCAGGGCTCAAAGGCCAAAGGAAACTCGGGGCCTGCGCCCTGCCCTGCCCGCACCCGCACCCGCAACTGGTAGCGCGCGGCCACAGCCGGGAGCGACAGATACACATCAGGAACGGAGGCAATAGACACGTCGCGGAACATGGGAGAAAACGAAAGTACGGAAACCCGGTAGCTCTGATGGCACGCCTAGCCGGTTTTTGGTCTTTTCGGGCTTATTTGCGTAGGAAGCCCCGGCTTTCTTCTCCTTCCTTCGCCTGCTTTCATGGACCCGCAGCTTTCTTCCTCCCTCACCGCTGAGTCCGACGACCCCTCGGAAACCACCCAGCGCAGCCACGTCTCCGACCGTCAGGCCACCCAGCAGGCCCGCGAGCAGGTGGTGGGCCAGCGCCCCGGCACGCTCACGGTCTCGGCCGATGCGCTGGCCCCACGCCTGTTCATGATTTCCTACGACGCCGATGAGTTCATCGAGCACGAGTACGCCAGCTACGACGAGCTATTGGCCTTCTTCCGGCAGAACAGCCACCTGCGCCACTGGATTGACATTCGCGGCTACAACGACCTGGGGCTGATGGAGCGCCTGATGCGCGACTTCGAGCTGCCTGCCCTGCAGATGGAAGACGTGCTCGGCGACTACCAGCGCGCCAAGGTGGAGGAGTTCGGCAACGGCCGCCTGTTCCTGGTTTCGCGCATGACGGACTTCACCTCCCAGCTCGAAGTGGACGACGACCAGCTGAGCCTGTTTACCGGCCCCAACTACGTACTCTCGTTTCAGGACGACTACAACGACTGCCTCGACGCCGTGCGCCACCGTATCCGCTCGGGCCGCAGCCAGATCATGCGCCGTCCGCCCCTCTACCTGGCGTATACCCTCACCGACGTGGTGCTGGACCACTACTTCCCCACCATGGCCGCCATTGGCGACTACATCGAGCATCTGGAGGAACTGATTTTCCGCTCCAAGCGCGCCGACCGCCGCCTGCTGGGCCGCATCCTGCAAGTCAAGAAAGATATTGTGCGCTTTCGGCGGCTGGTGTACCCGGAGCGCGACAAAATCACGGAAATCCTGCGCATGCCCGACGAAGTAGTGTCTGAGGACATGAAGGCCTTTTTCCGGGACTGCTACGACCACGCCATCCAGACCCTCGACTTGGCCGAGAGCTACAAGGAATCCGTCAACAGCCTGGTGGAGCTCTACCTGTCGGACCAAAGCAACCGCATGAACGAGGTGATGAAAGTGCTGACCATCATCAGCTCCATTTTCATTCCTCTAAGCTTTGTGGTGGGCCTGTACGGCATGAACTTCCAGCGCGAGAACCCGCACGGCGGCATCAACCCCCTCAACATGCCGGAGCTCTATCACCCGCTGGGCTACCCGGTGCTGCTGGGCGTGCTGTTAGCGGTGGTGATAGTGCAGCTGGTGTACTTCTACCGGAAAGGCTGGCTTAGCTAGCGCAGCGGCGCGGCTAACGGCAGGCGGCCATCATTGGGCACGAGCACGCGCTTCAGCTGCCGGCCCTGCACGTGGTAGAGCTGCCAGGCATTGGCCCCCACATCGTAGGTGGCCTGCACCCCGCCCACGGTGCTGGGGAAGGTTTGGTTGTTGAGCAGCTGACCCTTGGCATCAAACAAGTACACCTGCTGGGGCCCGGGGTCGGTAATGGCTACGAGCCGGCGGCCAGACCCGTAGTCGAAGAACTGCACCGGCTTTTCGTCGGCCGTGAGGAAGTGGCGCGTGAGCAGGCGCCGCCCCGCCGCGTCGAAGATGGTGAGCTGGCCGGTGGGTTCCTGCCGGGCCACCACGTAGCTTCGCTGCAGCTGATCGGGAATGATGCGGAAGGTGGTACCCCGCGTCCAGGTGCTCAGCCGGTTCCGGTTGAGGATGTACCCGCTCAGGTTGAACTGCACCCGCTCCCCCTGCTGGGTAACCACCGTCAGGCGGCTGCGCTGCAATGTGGGGCCAGCCTCCACGAAGGCAGCCGTGTGCAGACGGGCCCCCACGCTGATGGGGAAGCCGGGATAAGTACCGCCCGCGCGGTCGAAGGCGAAGATGTAGCCATTCTCCAGGAGCACCACCAGCACATCGGAGCCCCCAATAGTGAGGTAGTGCGGCGGGGCGGCCGGGGCAAAGTCCAGCCGCTTGGGCTGCCAGCCCGGCAGGGCGTTGCCGTTGGTGTCGAACAGGAAGAAGTTGCCCCCACCCCCACCCACCAGCAGGCGGGCCGGCTGCCGGCCGTCGGCCCCCGAAGTAACCAGGGAGCTAGCCTGCACCGAGTCGGGCAGGTTCAGGGGAAAATGCGGGGCCGCCCGTCCCTGCACGTCGTAGTGGTACACCCGGCTAGGCGTAGCCACCAGGAAACCCTGACTGCCGCCCAGCGCCAGGCGCCGCACCGGCCCTACCAAAGGCCCATTGAGCGTATCGGACCAGGCAATAATGCCCTCCGGGGTGATGTAGTGGAGCACGTGGGCGCTGTCCTGGGCCAGAATGCCCGGCGTACGGGCGTTGGCCACGCTCACCAGCACAGGCGGGCTCGTCAGGGGCGTGGGAAAGCGCAGGCCACTGGTTTCGCGGGTGAGGGAGCCGGTTTGCGTGGCCACCGTAGCAGCGGGGCGGCGCAGGAGGATCTGCGTGAAATACTGGCCGGCGGGGCCCTCTTCTACTTCGGCGGGCACCAGCTGCAGCGTCACCTGAGGAAAGCGCTTAAACAGGGTTTCGTTGCGCAGTAGCCCCGCCCGCCGCTCTTCCCGCAACCCGCGCAGCAGCACGTTCCAGCTATTCTGCGTGTCCAAGAACAGGCTGAAGCGGGCCAGGGGCTGGGTTTCCTGCAAAAAAGCCACTTGGGTGGGCGAGCGGGTCCAGACGTTGCCCGCCGCCACATCCTGCAGCCAGGGCCGGAGGGCGGCAGGGTCATCGGCGAAGGCCACGTAATGGCCTACCTGCGCTACGGCCCCCGCCGCCGGAAATCCCCCGAACATGGGCCCGAGCAGGCGGGCAGGCACTTCAGGCAAGCCCAGGCTATGAATCTGGTAGGGGCCTACCCGCTCGAAAGCCGGGCTGGCCCCAAGGGCGCGCCGCAGCTGCCCCAGCAGCGTTGCTACCCGGGTGGGGTTCTGGCAGCGCACCAGCACCAGCCGGGCCGGGGCCTGCCGCGGCGAAGGAGCCGCCAGGTAGCACAGGGCCGCCTCTTGGGTAAACTGGCGCCCGAGGCTGTCCAGGGCGCTGGCCGTAGCCGAATCGGGCGCGGCCAGCGGGCGGCCAGTACGCAGGCTGCCCGGCTGCTCTACTCCCAGGTGCATGAGCACGGCCGTGCGCAGGGACACTACCTCGGCCATGCCCAAGCGCTGCGCGGCTTGCCCGTGCACGCGCTGGTGCAGGGCGTCGCGGGCGGTTTCGGGGTTGGTGAAGCCGTTCATCAGCAGCTTGTTGCCCGCCAGCTGCACTTCCAGCAGGCCGTTGCGGCCCAGACCGGTGAGCACCTGCGCGCTGGGCCGGAGCTCGGGCCGAAAAAACACATCCAGAAAGGGCGGCAGCTGGCGGTAGTTCACCAGCAGGGTAGCATCTACCTCCCGCAGCTGCAGGTAGTCGATGTTGCGGAAGTCGGCCGCTACGGAGGCTTGGCCGGGGTGGCCAATGCGGGCAATGACCTTCTCAATCAGGCCCGGGTTGCTGCTGATGATAAGATGGTTGCGGTAGTTGAAGTACGTAACGCCGCTGCCGTTGCCGCGCTCCTGCACCGCCGTGAGCACGTGGCCCTGGTAGGTGCGGCTGCTGACGCGAAAGCGCGGATGGCGGGCCAAGGCTTCGGCGGCGGCGCGCACCTGCCGGTATTCGCGCACCGTGTTCAACGGCACCTGGTACAGCAAATCGAAGGAGCCCGGCCCGGTGATGTGCACGGAAGCCAGCACCGTTTTGCGGCCCAGGAAGCGCAGCAGGTTGTGGCGGCTGTTGGTCAGGGAGTCGAGCAGCTGGGCGTTTTCTTCCACTTGCTGGAAGTAAGGCAGCGCGGCCAGGTTGTCCCAGAGCTGGGTTTCCCGCAGGTGACGCACCAGGGTGGGATGGTCGCGGGTGGCCAGCACCAGCACGGCGTCGTCCGGCACCAGGGACCAGGCATCTACGGGTACCTGCGCCACGGTGCGGCGGTAGTACACGTAGGAGCCGAGCGCGGTAAGCAGCAGCAGCCCCGCCAGAAACACCAGTAGCTTATTCGACATGCAGCACGGGGCGGGAGGAAAATCGGAAGCGGCAAAGGTAACGACCTATTCGCTGCCCGCCGGCCAGGAGCCTGCGCCCGGGCTTAGTCCTGCTGGGAGGGCAGGTGCTCAGGCACGGCGGTGGCGGCGCGGTGGGCCAGGCGGTACGTCAGGGCCAGCACCACGTTGTGCTTGGCCGAGGTAACCTGCGGAACAAAATGCCCTTGCTTGTAGGCTGGCAGGTTGTAGTTGGCCTGGTTTACCCAGCCGGCCTGGGCCGTGAGGTGCTTGTTGAACTGGTAGCCGGCCCCGGCGTACACCCGGTTGCGCTCAAACACCGGCCCCTTCGGGTTAAGGAAGATTTCATCGTACACCGACAGGAAGACCGTACCGGGGCCGATGGCGCTTTTGTTGAGGGGCAGAAACGTGTTGAGGCGGTAGCGCAGGCGGTTGCGGGTACCGGTACTGTCGCCGCTGTAGTTAAACCAGCGCTGCTCCAGGCGGTAGCGGTGCTCTACCCGCAGCCGCGCCATGTACTGGTTCAGGGTAATCTGCAGCCAGAGGCGCGCCTCGGTGTTCAGCGGCCCCTCGCCCACTTCCTTTGGCTTGTAGGTGGCGTAGCGCCCCCCCGCCAGCATCACGGTGAAGTTCTTATCGAGGTCGTAGCTGACGCCGCCCTTCAGCTCGTGGTAGAAGTACTGCGAGAACAGGCCATTGGTGCGCACCTGCACCTCGCCGAAGCCGCCCCACTTTTTCTCGGGCGTGCCGGGCAGCTGCACCGTGCCGATAAACCAGCTGCCCCAGGTGCCCGGCGTCTGGGCGCGGCTGAGGGTGGCTTTTCCTACCATTGCCCCCAGGAGGCCCACTGCGCACACGGCTTTGTTCATGACAAGTGCTGGTTTTTAGCGCGGCGAAGGTACAGGAGAACCTGAAAAATCACCGCAGCCTGTCCCAACTTCTTTCCCGCCCCCCGGCCGCCCGGGCGTAGGCTAGCGACCCACGGGTGGCTGCCCCACGCGGGCGTAGTCGAAGCGCACCGGGGGCTGCACGGCGTGGTAGCCGTCGAGGCCCGAAATGCAGGTAGTGCCCAGGGCTTCCAGGTCCAGGGTACCATCGGGGCGCAGGCCTTCTTCGTGCAGGTACACGTGCTCTACCGCCCCCACCAGCAGCACCGTGCCGTTGGAGAGGGGCACCTGCTGCTGCAGGCGCAGCCCGATGCTCACCGGACTCTCGGCCACGTAGGGTGCGGCAAACCCGTCGCGGTACACCGGGGTGAACCCGCAGGCCGCAAACTCCGATACCTCGGGACCGAAGTTGGCGGAGGTATAGTGCGCGGCCGCGGCCCGGGCAAGGGGCACGTGGTTGAGGGTATAGCAGCCGCTGCTGAGCAGGTTCTGATAGGTATGCCGGGGCACCGTAGCCGGCCGCGTAACCAGCCCCAGCAAAGGTGGGTCGGAGCCCAGATGCAGGGCCGAGCTGAAGATGGCCAGGTTGGTGACGCCATCGGGGGCCGCCGTGCCTACCAGGTTGGCGGGCTTAAACCCAGGCAGACTGTTGACCAGATTGAGACGGTAGATTCGCTCCGCCGCGTGGATGTCGGCAGCCGTGAGGTGTAGCATAGCAGGTCGCGTAAGAAACTCAACCATGCAGACCAGCGGCCGGCTGCTTTGTTTCGACTGCCGGCATTTTTCCTGGCCTCCGGGCTTATTTTTCCGGCCGGTCTACGTCCGTAAGCTAGCCCTTCTGCTGCATCACCCGCAAGTCCAGCTGCGAAAGCGAAAACGACTCCTTGCTGTACTTGGCCGGGTCGTTGAGCTTATCCAGCGGGTGCGCGTTGTCGATGGCGTATTCGTTGGCCACCAGCTCCACCGTGTTGCCCTGGGTGCGCACCACTTTCAACAGGCTGTACTCGCCGGCCGAGTCGTTTTCGCGCACGGTGTAGATGTCGCCCACCTGCGGGGCAGCCAGGTAAGCCGCATTTTCCTTTTGGTCGCGCCCACTCGCCCACAGCCCCCAGGCAGCCAGCAACAGCAGCACTACCAGCCCCGACCAGTGCCACCAAGGGGCCATGGTCTGCTTCTTGAGCGTTTGGAGGTCCTCCCGGATGTTGGTGGCCTCGGGAGGCAGCTCTTTCAGGGTCCAGGCCCCCTTGCAGTGCAGGCACTGCGCCACGGCGGGTTTGGCATAGGGCACTAGCGGCACCCAGTAGATGTGGGCGTAACGGCTGAACACGCTCAGGCTCAGTTGCCCGGGGTTGGCGCAGGCCGGGCAGGCCAGCGCCGGCGCCGCCACGGTGCGCACGTGGGAGCCATTGGTTCCGTAAATAATCATTGACGGTAGTAGTATGGGTAACGGGTAAGACCCAAAGGTAGAAACCGCGGCCGGGCGGCCACCGGCTTTATTTTGCCCGCCTACTCTGCCAAGCTGCCCTTGCCTGACTGCGGCAGCTCTGGTCTGCCCCTAGCCGGCCCAAGCAGGCCCCCGATTGCACGGCCGAACAAGCTACTTTTCAGGCGGCCCGCACTTCCTGTCAGAAAGCGGTACCTTACTGCCTCGCTTGTAGTAGCCACCAGCAGGTTGCGGGTTGATTATTGCTTCCCCCGACTTGTATGCCCGACTCTACTTCCCGCCCGCCCGCCGCCCCTGCCCTTGAGGCCGAACTTCAGCGCCTGCGGGCCGAGAATGAACGCCTGCGGGCGGCGCCCAACGCGGCCTACGAGCAAAGCCAGGTGCGCTTTCGTACCGTGTTCGAGAACACGCCCCTGGGCCAGAAAATCATCGACCCCGACCTGAACATTCTCCAGGCCAACCAGGCCCTGGCCGATATGCTGGGCTTTGCGCGGGCCCAGGAGCTGGTGGGTAAGCGCATTCTCGACTTTGCCCACCCCGACCACCGAGTCGACTGGGAAAAGCTCCAGACAAGCCTGTGGGCCCACAAGGAGCCCTACTTTGTGCTGGAAACCTGCCTGGTGCGGCAGGATGGCACCTCTTTCTGGTGCCAGGTCACGTCCGTGCTGTTCCCCGACGACGGCGGCGAGCTGGGCTACACCACCCTGGAGGATATTTCCGAGCGCAAGAAATTGGCTATAGCGCACCAGCGCCTCTACGATGCCCAGGAAACCATCCTGCACCTTGCCGCCCACGACCTGAAAAGCCCCATCAGCAACATCCAGCTGCTGATTGACTTGCTCAGGCGCGAAGAAGCCCTGCAGCTGCTGCAGCCAGCCGACGCCCAACACAACGTACACAAGCTTTTGAGCTTGATTGAGCAGGCCTGCACGGAGGCCGAGGTACTGCTGAAAGACGTGCTCTACCTGGGGCAGCTGGAAGCTACCAAGCTGGAAACCCACCAAACCAACCTGGGCGCTTTTCTCACCGAGCGGCTCCTGGTTTTTCGGGTAGTGGCGCAGGACAAAGGCATTACCCTGGAGCTGGACCTGCCCCAAGTCCCGCTGATGGCCAACATCCACGCCGATAAGTTTGGCCGCATCCTCGACAACCTGCTCACCAACGCCATGAATTTTACGCCACCCGGCGGCAGCATCTGCGTGCGCCTGCAGCAGCACGAAGGGAACATCCGGCTGGTGGTGAAGGACACGGGCCTGGGCATTCCGCAGGAGCTGCAAGCGAAGGTGTTCGACAAGTTCAGCACGGCGTCCCGCTCCGGCCTCTACGGCGACACCACCACCGGACTGGGCCTGTTCATCACCAAGCAGATTGTGGAGCTGCACGAGGGCAAAATCTGGCTGGAAAGTACGGAGGGCGAAGGCACCACCTTCTTCATCGACCTGGCGTAGCGCACAGGTACAGCAGCAACAAGCAGTCCGTGCGCTAAGCCAATGCCGCGCATACTCGCAGGATGAGTGCCGTAAAAACAGACCGTCATGCTGAGCTTGTCGAAGCATCTCTACCGCTGGCTAATAATAGCGCCGTTGCCCTCAGCCCCAAGCTGCCAAAACGGGTATCTTGCGCCGCTGGGCCACCTATTGCCCGCTCCCCCAATGGCCCTGCTCGATTTCCTGAAAGAACTGCCCTGGCAGGTGGCCCTGCCCCTGTTCCTGGTCGAAAACCTGCTGGTCTTGTTGCTGGCCGTGGGCTTCGGGTACCTGCTCCAATGGCTGTTTGGCCGGACCCGGGCGTTGGGGCCGCTCTACCAGCCGGTGACGCGCCCGGAAATCGGGCTGGCTGCCTGCACCCTGCTCCTTAACACCGGCATTACCTACGCGGGCTGCTGGCTCTGGCAGCAGGGGCTTATCCAGATCCGAACCGGCGTTTCTTACCGGGTGCTGCTCGATTTCCTCGTGCTGTTCCTGGGCATGGACCTGCTCATGTATGTGTTCCACTACCTCATTCACCACACCGTGCTCTACCGCTGGGTGCACGGCCTGCACCACCACTACACCGCCCCCCAGCCTATTGACCTGTTTGTGCTCCACCCCATCGAAACGGTAGGCTTCGGCGGGCTGTGGCTGCTGCTGATGTACGTGTACCCGGCCAGCTTTGCCGCCATTGTGGCCTACCTCACCGTGAACGTGCTGTTTGGGGTGCTGGGCCACTGCGGCGTCGAGCCGTTTCCGGCTTCCTGGGCGCGCCACCCCCTGCTCAGGCACCTGGGCTCCTCCGGCTTCCATTTCCAGCACCACCAGCACGACACCCACAACTTCGGCTTCTACACCTCCCTCTGGGACTGGCTGTTCGGCACGTACGCGGGGCCTTCATCCTCTTGAGTTTACTAATATTGCTTCAGCCTGATATTCTGCCCTATGAGTTAACTCTGCGCTAACAAGAGCCAAAGTTGGAGAGTTGTCAGAAATACTATGATCTTCCGGTATACTTGAACAACCGTTGTCTCCTTGCTCATTATTTAATTTAATCAAGCGCCTATGCGTCTTTTTACAATCCCTGCTATCGTCAATCAGCTTGGCTTTCTGATTTTATTAGGCATAACTATTCTCACACCCTACGCAGGGCACGCTCAAACAGTCGAGTTTGGCCACGCTGTGTCCGCTGGGCACACACGAAATCGGGGGGAAAGCTGGGGAGGAAGATTGGCCGTCGATACGGATGGCAATATCTATGTGGTCGGGAGCTTTGGCGGTAGTCTATACTTTGGCGACCTGGAGTTAATAAGCTATAGAAATCAGACAAACATGTTTGTAGCCAAGTTTGATGCTCGGGGTAATTACCTCTGGGCTAAACAGGTTGGAGGTTCTTCCCGTCCCTCTGTCACTGCCGTAGACGTTGATGCGCAAGGGAATGTATACGTTGCGGGATCCTATGGCAATGAAGCTGTCTTTGGCACCATCATCCTACCAGCTTCCTCCAATCAACGGGCTAACGTCTTCGTAGCCAAGCTCGATACGAACGGCAATTGGCTGTGGGCCACACAAGGGGGCAACAATGGCGAAGCCTATGCGTCGGCCTTGGTAGTGGAGGAAACAGGCAGCTTGCTGGTAGCAGGTGGATTTAGCAGTACTCAAGCTACTTTTGGCTCCTCTATCCTTACCAATGCTTCTGCTGTTGGTGGCAGCACCGATATTTACGTGGCTCAACTCGATGCTAACAATGGTCAGTGGCTTAAGGCTCAGAGCATAGGTTCTCCTGCTATCGAATCCATTCATTTCATGGATTTAGACGCCGCTGGTAATGCCTACATAGGTGGCACGTTTCAGGGCGCCAGCTTTCAGATTGGTAGCACCTTGCTGACTAACGCTGCCCCGAACACTAATGACGTCTTTGTGGCAAAGCGTACGCCTATGGGCAGTTGGTCGTGGGCAGCCAGTGCAGGCGGTATCGACCATGAAAGTATACTGGGCATAACCGTTGAGCGCAGTGGTCAGGTCTATATCACAGGTAGCTTATCTAGTCGGGTATCTATGTTTGGCACTACTACGTTGGACAATAAAGGTCAGGAGAATACTATCGACACCTATGTTGCAGCCTTAAAGGAAGATGGTACTTGGCGCTGGGCAACGCAGAGTGGTAGTGACGCGCATGACTTTGCCAGCGGTATCGTGCTTACCCCGAATGGGGACTTGGTAGTGGCAGGAGGTTTTTTTGGCCCAACTATGCAGATAGGGTCAACCACGTTGAAGAATTCTGGCTCTGAAACCACGGAAGACCTCTACGTAGCCAGGCTCAGTTCAGCCGGGCAATGGCTGGGCGCCAAAAGCACCGGTGGTGAGGCCGATGAAGAAGTATACCGCGCAGTTCTTATGCCTGATGGGGGCATTTGCTTATTAGGCAATTATTGGGGCCAAGCTGCTTTTGGCACTACCACTTTAGCAGGTGGTGGCTTACCCAACATCTTTTTAGCTTGGCTTGACGATAACCAAGCAGTACCGGCTGTTGCCAGCTTGGCTCCTAACAGTGGTGCTCCTGGGCAGGAAGTTACCCTCAATGGCTCTGGCTTTGTGGGGGTCAGGGAGGTATACTTCAACGGAGTTCCGGCGGCGGCACTGCGCGTACAATCATCAACTCAACTCTTGGCTAAAGTGCCTGAGGGAGTTATATCGGGCCCCATCAGTGTGCGCACTAGGGTGGGCACAGGCGAGTCCAGTAGTTTCTTTCACGCAGCAGTCTCTACGGCCACTGCATCGGCCGCAGCTAACTCTTTCACGCTGTACCCCAACCCTGCTACTAACTGGCTGACCCTCTCTATCCTTCCTGCCGGCAGCCGCATCCAACTGCATGATGCCCTCGGCCGCGTAGTGCGCGCAACTTCTCTGACCGCACAAAAACAGGTATCCGTTGTGGGCCTCACGCCTGGCCTCTACACCCTGCAGGCTACCGATGCGCAGGGCCGCCGGTATACCAGTCGCGTGCAGGTTCAATAAGCTTTTTCAGCCCAAAACAGCCGCCCCGTAATCCGGGGCGGCTATTTGTATTTTTCCGTAGTGCAGGGTTTGGAGAAGATTCGGAGTGGGTTCGGTGTGCCTTCGGTCAAACTGGCCACTTTACCTAATCCGAGCTGGAGCTACAAGTTGTACTCCACCGGGAAGCAACAACTACAAGGTGCGGGTAGTAGTGCTCAGGTTGCCGGGCTTATCCGTGGCCCAGATGGTTATTTTGTCGCCCGCCAGGGAAGCGTTGGCTTTCTTAGCGGTGAAGGTCCAGTCCAGGCCGTTGGCGTCCGGCACGGCGGCACCTTCCTCCACCAGCGTCCCGTCACTGTTCTCGATGCGCACCGTCACGGCCTGCACCCGGAAATCATCCGTCACCCGCACCCGCAGCGTGTCGCCTATTTTGCCGGTATAGTACGTCAGGTCGATTTCGTGAATGTCGGGAGCCTGCATAAAGTCGGCTACGGCGATGGTGTAGGCAGTACTACCATCTTCGTCGCGGGCAGCCTCATACGCGGCCTTGCTGGCGGGGTCTGCCAGTTGCGCCTTGGCATAGAGGGCCGCCTGCTGAAACTGCTCCCGCTGGGCCAGCTGCTTGGCCGTGGGCGCCTTGTCCGTTTCGCGCGGGGCCGCCGATACAATGGTTCGGTCGCCCACCTGCCGGAATACCAGCGTGCCGCCGATGGTGCCGCTCAGGCCCTGGGTGATAATGTTGTTCTTAACGCGTGCCATAAACGTAAATAAGTGAAAGGTGAATAATGCCTGCCTAACGCCCTCCCGCTTGCTAGTATTATACATTCGCTATATGTTTTTTACGGTCGGTACCGGGCCCCGCTGGTACCCGGGCCGTGTGGCCGGCCTCGCCGGTAACTCGTTGCCCGTGTTGGGTATCCGCGTCGTTGCCGTTGTGAGGTAGCCCGGGTACTGCGGCCCGGCCGCAACCGCTAATTTCATGGGCTGATAGCAGAGTAGTAATTTACCTGCTCGTATAGCGCCCACACTTCCTTTCAACTTGCGTGCGGCTGCCCACAACGCTGTTATTCCCATCTCCTTCGTTTTTATGCCCCTTTCTACTTCCGCTTTTCTTCGCGGCTCGGCCCTCCTGCTCACGGTGCTGGGCTGTAGCTCCGGAGCCTGGGCCCAAACAGCCCCCACCTGGCAAGCCGCCTATAACATGGGAACAGGCTCGCAGTATGCCACCATGATAGGAGTAGATGCCGCTGGCAACACCTACGAGGTGGGCGGCTTTACCAATACGACCACCATAGGCACTACCACGCTCACCAGCCTGGGTAACGTGGATGGCTACCTGGCCAAATACGCCCCCGATGGTACCGTGGCCTGGGTACGGCAACTGGGCTCCCCCGGCAACGACCTGGCCGTGGCCTTAGCCCTCGATGCGGCCGGAAATCCCTACATCACGGGCAACTTTTCGGGTACTATCTCGCTTGGCAACGGCCTCACCCTGGAGGATGGGGCCAGCACCACGGGCAAGTCTTTCGTGGTCCGGTACACCCCCGACGGCACCCCCACCTGGACCCGGCAGAGCGTCCCCAGTACCCGCACCAATGGGGGCAACGACCTAGACCTGGATGACCAGGGGCACGTAGTCGTCTCGGGCATTTACAGCAGCAGCCTCAGCATCGGCTCCACCAACATCACCTATCCCGGGCCGATGGGTACCCCTGGCTCCTTTGGCACCTACCTGGCCCGCTTCGACGCCGCTACCGGAGAGTTACAGTCGCTCACGCCCAGCGTGTTCTATGTCCCAGCTGCCGGCACTACCTCCGCTACCTACGCTGCTCCCCGCGTCACGGTGGCTCCTACGGGAGAAATGTATCTGCTCACGGTTTTCACCCAGCCCGCTGTGGTGGGTAGCACCACCTTCACTACCCGGGGCGAAAACGACATCCTCCTGGTGAAATACGATGCGGCCGGCACACCGCAGTGGGCCAGGCAGCTGGGTGGCCCCGCCGCCGACTACAACGGGGAAGGGCTGGTAGATGCGGCTGGCAACCTCTACCTGGCGGGGGGCTTTACCGGTGAAGCCAACTTCGATGGTAAAACCGTCACCAGCGCGGGTAACTTCGATGGGTTTCTGCTCCGCTACTCGCCCGAGGGCAGCCTGCAGTGGGTAAGCACCTCCGGTGGCCCCGGCTCCGATGGCTGGAGTGGCCTCGCACTGGACGAGGCCGGCTACCCGTACCTTTCCGGCAACTTCGCCGAAACTGCCCACCTAGGCACCAGCACTGTTACCAGTGCGGGCAGCCGCGACGCGCTAGTGGCGGCCTACACCCCCCAGGGACAGGTGCGCTGGACCCAGCAGGCCGGCGGCACCGGCTTCGACAACGCCCGCCAGCTTGGGTTCGACGCCAACGGTATCCTGCACGTCCTGGGGTCTTTTGAAGGCACCAGCGCCTTCGGGACACTGTCGCTCAGCACCGGCGCCCGAACCACGTTTCTGGCCCAGCTCGGAGGTACGGCACTGGCCGTGCACCCGAGCCAGACCACGCAACTCAGCGCCTATCCCAACCCCGCCTACCACGTAGTACACCTGCCGGGTTTGCCTACCGGCACCTCCGTCCGTTTCGTTGATGCTCTTGGCCGCCTAGCATACCAAGCGCCCATCAGCGCAACCGGACAGGTAGCGGTGATGGGCCTCAAGCCCGGCCTCTATACCCTGCGCGCCACCGATGCCCTGGGCCGCCGCTACACCAGCCGCGTGCAGGTACAGTAGTGCCCGCCTGCCCCCCCATTCCCCATAGCTGAGCGGTAGGCCAACAGGGCGCGCTACGCCCGCTGGTCTGTAGTTGGGTCGTGCCCGCCCCGGATGCTGTGTTGTCGGCCTGCGGGAGCTTAGTGGGCTGCCTTCCTGTCGGGCTTCGCTATATCCCCCCGTCAATTCCTATCTTCCGCCCAAACTTCACCTTCCCCCCTCTATGCCCGAAGAACAGCAAGGCCACTTTCAGCGCGCCATCACCCTCTTTGACGCCATCATGATTGTGACCGGGAGCATGATTGGCTCCGGTATTTTTATTGTGTCGGCCGACATTGCCCGCCAGGTAGGCAGCAGCGGCTGGCTCTTGGTGGTATGGCTGCTCACGGGCGTCATCACCATGGCCGGGGCCGTGAGCTACGGGGAGTTGGCCTCCATGTTTCCGAAGGTCGGCGGCCAGTACGTGTACCTGCGCGAAGCCTTTGGCCGCCTCACCGCCTTCCTCTACGGCTGGACGCTGTTTCTCGTGATTCAGACCGGCGTAATTGCCGCCGTGGCCGTGGCCTTCGCCAAGTTCACGGGGGTGCTGGTGCCCTGGTTTTCGGTGAAGAACGTGCTGTTCCGCCTCGGGCCGTTTGACTTCAGCAGCGTACAGCTGCTGGCCATCATCCTCATTGTGGGCATCACGGCCCTCAATGCTCAGGGCGTGCGCACCGGCAAGCTTATTCAGAACGTGCTGGGCTCCACCAAGCTGGTGGCCTTGGCTTTGCTCATCATCGGCGGCCTGGTGCTGGGCCTCAACGCCGAAGCCGTGCAGGCCAACTTTGCCGATATGTGGACGGCCACCCGCTACCCCGCGCCCGGCGTCACGGCCTCGCCCCTGCCCCTAAACCTGTCCGGCCTCGTGGTAGCCATCGGCATGGCCATGACCGGCTCCCTGTTCTCCTCCGACTCCTGGAACAACATCGGCTTCGCGGGCGAGGAAATCGTGAACCCCGAGCGGACGCTGGTGCGCAGCATGGCCACCGGCACCGCCATCGTCACGGCCCTCTACATTCTGGTGAACGTGGTCTACCTGCTGGCTTTGCCCCTGGTTGGCTCGCCGGAGGCTACTACCCTGGCTGGCCGCGGCATCCAGTACGCCACCGACGACCGGGTAGCCACCGCCGTAGCCGAGCACGTGCTGGGGCCGGTGGGTGCCATCGTTATGGCCGTGCTCATCATGCTCAGCACCTTCGGGGCCAACAACGGCATTATCCTGAGCGGGGCCCGCGCCTACTTTGCCATGGCCAAAGACGGGCTGTTCTTCTCCGGCCTGGCCCGCCTGAATGCGGCCGGTGTGCCGGCCCGCGCCCTCTGGGTGCAGTGCCTGTGGGCGTCCCTGCTGTGCCTAAGCGGCTCCTACGGGCAGCTGCTCAACTACGTCATGTTCTCGGTGATTCTGTTCTACGTCATCACCATCATCGGCATTTTCGTGCTGCGCCGCACCCGGCCCGAGGCCCCGCGCCCCTACCGCGCCTGGGGCTACCCCCTGGTGCCGGGCCTCTACGTGGCCCTGGCCTCGGCCTTCTGCATCATCCTGCTCCTGGCTCCCGACACGGCCGAGTACTCCCGCTACGGTCTGCTGCTGGTCGCCCTGGGCGTGCCGGTGTACTACATCTTCCGCAGCCGCCTGGGCAATACGCCGGCTGCCTAGGGCTGCTCCAGCGGTGTGCTATACAGGCTGCACAAAAAAAGGCCCCGGCGGTAAGCCGGGGCCTTTTTACGTTTGGGGTTATCTGGCTTCTTTTCTGCGTTTCAGACAGAGGGTCAAGACTGCTCTAGCGGCGGCGGCGCTTCGCCCCGTCCTTGGGCAGCAGGGTTACGTTGACAGCCTGGCCCGTGCGGGCCCGGGTTACCTGGTCCTGGTAGCCGCCGTAGCCGTAGGTTAGGGTGTTTTCGCCCACGGGTACCTCAATGGTGTAGTTGCCGTTGGCGTCGGTGCTGGCAATTTTCTTCGAGCCGTTCAGGAACACCGTGGCGCCGGCCAGGGGCTGCCCATCCTCATCCAACACACGGCCCTTGAGGTTGGTGGTTTGGGGAGCTTCCTCCACGGCAGGCGCCGGGGCGGGTGCAGCGGCCACCACCGGGGCTTCTTCTACGGGAGCCGCCGCGGGGGCGGCATCGGCCGCCGGCGCGGCAGCTACGGTGGCACTACCAGCAGTGGCGGGAGCCGCCGTTTTGGTTGTGGTCGTTGTCTTCACGGTGGTCGTTGCAGCATCGGCCGCAGCAGCCTCTTCCGTGGTAGCCTCAGCCGCCGCAGGCTTCTCCGAGGTCCCAGTCACGCTGGCCTCCCCATCGAGCAGCACTGCCCCGGCAAAAGACGTCGAAGTACCATCGGCTTTCTTGGTGGTGCCGGGGGCAAAGGCAATGCCCAGCCCAGCCAGCAGCAGCACCGCGCCCACAATAAGGCCAAGGCGCGTGTTGCCGGCGGAAAGGGCGCGCTCTTCTTCTTCCCAGGCAGCGTTATCGTTTTCGTAAGGGTTCTGGCTCATACGCAGTAGCAAGAGGTTATGGGGTGGATTACAAAAAGGTTAGAATTCGGAACGAAGTAGTCAGGTTGGGGGCGAGGTGCCCGAGCAGCCGGACTTGAGTTGCTAAATATATTTTGTCGGAGGGTGATAATCCTAATTTTTTTTCAATCTGCTTTTTTCTTTCTTCAACCTATTATCCTACTCTTCACGGCCGGAGGCTCCTTTTGGGGTGGATGCGTGGGTTGTGCTTCACCCTGAAATACAAAAAACCCCGCTCAGGGGCTGAGCGGGGCTGGTGGGGCATACACCGGTGCGTTTTGCCGGGTGGGTGCCTAGTCGTGTGCGGGCTTGGCCGGGCCCGAGGGAGCTGCTTCCCCAAACTCCTGGTCGCGGGTGCGAATGGGGCTGCCCATCTCGTAGCTGCCCTCTTTGTCGAAGCCGGGTCCCTGCTGCTGTTCGCTCACGGGGGCCGAGCCGTGGTCATTGGCGCCGTAGGGCGTGGTATCGTCGCCGTTGATGTGCAGGTTTTCGAGCTGGTCTTTCTGGTTATTGCGCTGGTCGTAGCCATTGGCTCCTATGTTGCGCTGGGCCGAAGGGTCGCTGGACTGCTTTTCGTTGCTTTGGTCTTCCTTGTACTCCCGCTCCTTTTCGAGCTGCTCGTTGTGGGCGGCTTTATTTTCGGAGGCGGGCACGTTTTCGTTCTGGTTGGTGGGCGTTGCCATAGTATTTCGCTGGTTGAAGGGTGATGCTTCCTCCTACGCGCGGGGCGCGGCATAGTTCCAAGGAAACGCCCCCGTCTACATCCGCCGGGGCCGGCGCGTGCGTATGGCAGGTGGGCCCGGTTTTCTGCTCATCTTTGCCAGCATTCCGCTGGCTGTCTTTCCCGCTTTTTTATGCACCTGGTTATCATCGGCAATGGCATTGCGGGCGTGAGCTGCGCCCAAACCGTGCGCCGCCTGCAGCCCGAGGCCCGCATCACGCTGGTTTCTTCGGAAAGCCCGCACCACTTCTCCCGGCCGGCCCTCATGTACCTCTACATGGGCCACATGCGCTGGGAAGAGGTGAAGCCCTACGCCGACTGGTACTGGCCGGAAAACCGCCTGGAGCTGGTGCACGACCACGCCACGGCCATTGACGCGGAAAAGCGCCTAGTGCACCTGGCCGCCGGCCCGCCCCTGGCCTACGATGCCTTGCTCCTGGCTACCGGTGCCACCACACGCTACGCCGACTGGCCCGGGCAGCAGCTAAGCGGGGTGCAGGGCCTGGTTTCGAAAGCTGATGTAGAGCTGATGGCGGCCACTACCCCCGGCGTGCAGCAGGCGGTGGTGGTGGGCGGTGGCCTCATCGGGGTAGAGCTGGCCGAGATGCTGCACGCCCACCGCATTCCGGTCACCGTGCTCGTGCGCGACGCCCACTACTGGGGCTCCGTGCTGCCCCCGGAAGAAGCTGCCTTGGTTGATGCGGAGTTCCGCCGACATGGCGTGCAGGTGCAGTACCGTACTGAGTTGGCCGAGCTCCTGGGCGACGAGGGCGGCCGGGTGCGGGCCGTGCGCACCTCCACGGGCCAGGAGCTACCCGCCCAGTGGGTGGGCATTGCCACCGGAGTACAGCCCAACCTAAGCCTGGCGCAGAGTGCCGGCCTCGACACCGACCGGGGCGTGCTAGTAGATGAGTTGCTGCAAACCTCCGTGCCGGGCATCTACGCCGCCGGCGACTGCGCCCAGCGCCGCCTGCCCCCGCCCGGGGAGGCGGCTATTGAGCCCCTCTGGTACACGGGCCGCATGCAGGGCGAAACCGTGGCCCACACCATCTGCGGGCACCCTACGCCCTACCGCCGGGGCCCGTGGTTTAACTCGGCCAAATTCTTCGACCTCGAATACCAGACCTACGGCGTGGTTCCGCCCCGCTCCGTAGAAGGCCAGGCCAGCTTCTGGTGGCAGCCCGACCGCGGCCACTGCGGCCTGCGCCTGCACTACCGCCTCGACGACAACCTCACCCTTCTTGGTTTAAACGCTCTGGGTTTGCGGCTGCGCCACGCGGTCTGCGACGGGTGGCTGCGCCAGGGGATATCGGTGCGCCACGCCCTGGAGCACTTGGGAGAAGCTAACTTCGACCCGGAGTTCTTCCCCCAGCACGAGGAGGCGGTCCTGGCTGCCTTCAACCGACAAAACCCGACGCTACCGCCCTTGGTTTTACGTCGTCGCAAGGGCCTGCTGACCCGCCTTTTTTCCGCCTAGCCTTCCACATGAACGATAAACCCGATTTCCGTAAGCTCTACCACCCGGCTTCCTTTAATGCCTGGCAATACATTGCCTTGGTGGGCATAGTGATGAGCCTGGGGGCCCAGCTTATTCTTTCCCTGATCAGCCATCCGCAGCCCGCTGGCTTCCACTGGCTGTACGTGTGCTGGGCGGGCCTGTTTGTGGTGGGCACCCTCAGCAATTTCTTCAGCAAGCCCCCTACCGGCCACCATCATCACTAGCACTGGCTAGTTGACTGAATGGCTACACCAATAAGCCGTTATGCTGAGCGCAGCCGAAGCATCTTCGCTGCTGACTGATTCATGACATGAGGACAAAGCGGTAGCGATGCATCGACTCCGCTCAGCATGACGTTTTGAACTACACCGTTGTATGACTACAATTTCCTCCTTCCCTGCCCAACCCCTGGCCCACCCTACCCCGGCTACTGCCCCGGCCGAGCGGGGCTGGCTGGCTTTGGTTGCCCTGGGCCTGCTGGCTTTGCTGGTAACGGCGGCAGCCCCGGCGGGCCTGCGCGGGCCGGCTTTCTGGCTGGGCATAGCCCTGCTGAGTACGGGTACGCTGGGCTGGAGCTGGTGGAAATTTGGCCAGGGTCCGGCCGGGGTGCGCCACAACTTTCTGTGGGCCCGCTCCAGCACGGCCCGGGGCGCCGTGGCCTGGATAACGGGCATCGTCCTCACGGGCTTTTACGTGGTACTGTACTGGTGGCCGCAGTACCTGGAAAACCTCATCCGTCCCCTCGACGGCCTCAGCCAAACCCTGCGCCACCGGCCCGCCGACCAGTGGTTTCTCTACGGCACGTTCTATACGCTTGCGGTGCTGCTGATGGGGGCGCGGGCTTTGTATAAGTACCGCCACTCTCCCTACCAGCGTATTCGCACGGGGTCAGTTATGTTTTTTCAGCTGGGCTTTTCCTGGCTGCTGCCGGGGCTGCTGCTGGCCCTACAAAAGCCGGAGTTCTACTTCAGCTACTTCTGGCCCCTCAAGTACGACTACCTCTTTCCCGGCACTGTGGACTACCTCGTGCGCGACGGCCGGGCCCTGGGCGTGTTCATGGTGTTCTGGGGCGCGGTGATGTCGTTGGTAGCCACGCCGGTGCTGACGTACTTCTTCGGCAAGCGCTGGTACTGCTCCTGGGTGTGCGGCTGCGGGGCCCTGGCCGAAACCGCCGGCGACCAGTACCGCCACCTCTCCGACAAAAGCCGCACAGCCTGGCGCTGGGAAGTACGTCTCATCTATCCCATCCTGGGCTTTATCGTGCTGGTTACGGCGCTGCTGTGGCTGGGCGCGGCGGGCGTGCTGCCGGGCTGGTTTACTTCGTCCCACAGCTCGGGCTTGCCCCTGGTTGATGGCGTGAGCCCGCTCGAAGGGCTGAGCAAGGTATACGGCTTCTTTATCGGGTCTATCTTCTCCGGGGTTATCGGGGTGGGCGCCTACCCGCTGATGGGCGCGCGGGTGTGGTGCCGCTTCGGGTGCCCCATGGCGGCGTACCTGGGGCTGCTGCAGAAGCACTTTTCCCGCTTCCGCATCAGCACCAACGGAGGGCAGTGCATCAGCTGCGGCAACTGCTCCAACGTGTGCGAGATGGGCATCGACGTGAAGCAGTACGCCCAGCGTGGGGAGCCCATCATCCGGGCCGCGTGCGTGGGCTGCGGCCTGTGCAGCACGGCCTGCCCCCGCGGCGTGCTCAACCTGGAAAACGGCCCGCGCGAAGGGCGCTACCAGGCCTCTCCCCTGATTTCGGCCGAGAGTCTGCGGATATTGGAATAACCCGAGCTACCGCTGGGCTTGCACAGCCGGAGCCAGGGAGTCCTTTAGCTGGGCTAGTTGTTGCTGCAGCGTTTGCAGCATTGCGTGGTCGGCTTGCTGGGCGGCCTGGGCCTGTTCGGCACGCTGGGTTTGGATGAGTAGTTTGGCATCCAGCTCTTTGATGGCTTCGAGCAGCACGGGCGTGAGTTGGGCGTAGTTCACGGCTTTGTAGCCCTGAGCATCAGTGCTTACCAACTCAGGATATATTTTCTCGATTTCCTGAGCCAACACCCCCACTTGCTCGGCCCCGGCTTGCCCGCCATGCTGCACGCCCAGGGCATTCCACTGGTAACGCACCCCGCGCAAAGAACGCACGGCGGCCAGGGCGCCACTAAGGGGGCGCACATCCTTCTTAAAGCGTACATCGGAAGCCGACACGTTGCTGCCGCGGATGGTGCCGTTCACGTCGAGCCTATACGCTGGGGCGGTGGTGCCGACCCCTACATTGCCCGTGCCTTGGTCCCAAGTCATAACAGCCACGGCCCCGGCACCGTTCAGGCGGTCCAGAATCAGGCGGTCTGCGGTGCTGCCGCCCTCGTTACCCCCGTTATTATGACGCAGGTTCCAGCCGTAGTTGACATCATTTTCGCGGAAGCGTAATGTGGCTCCATTCACACTGTAGTTGGTATTGGAGTGCAGCAGCAGTGAGGGCGTGGCCATGCCCCCTAGCTCCACTTGGCCAGAGTTGCTGATGGTGAGGCCTTGACTTCCGCCGTTGCCCACTAGTTTGTAAGTACCCAGGTTGAAGTTACCTCCCGCCGCCGTTATCGGCATCCACTTGCCGTTGCCTACCCCGTCGGAGGTGAGCACCTTGCCCACGCCCTGCGTACCGTCGACGATGCGGATGGCCGAGTTGGCGTTGACGTAGCCAGGGTGACCAGCCAGGCCCACCCAGCGCAGGGGCTGCCCGGGGCGGCCCGCCGTGAAGATGCCACCCCAACCTTCGGAGCGGTAGGCGTTGCCCCACACGGCGTAGTCGATATCCAGGCCGTATGGCCCCACACCATAGCCTGAGAGCATGGTGCGGGTGTAGTTGCGGCCGTAGATGCTGCGGGTCATCAGGGCCACGCTTTTGCTGGGTACTAAGGAGCGGATTTCCACCTGGGAAGTCGAGTCGCCGAGAGCAGCGGTTGCAATGCCCTGCAGGCGTTTGTTGTTCAGGTCCAGGGTTTGCGTGGCCACGTGGTTGCCGAGGTTGTCGCCCGATCGGGCCTTGTCGGGGATAAAGAGCCAGGTACCACTCATAGCGTACCAGAAGCCCCGACGGCCATTGGTTTGAAACACCATCAGGCCGTCGGGCGGGCTACCGATGCCCACGCGCGTTACAGAGTCCATCCGCGGAATCAGCAGACCCTTGTCGGTGGCGGAGAGGTCGAGTACCGCTTTGGGATCAGGAGCGCCGGCTGAGCCGATGCGTACGCCGCCGGTTTGGGCTACGGTGGTGCTTATAGTGCAGGCAGCCAGGCCACAATAAATATAAAAGTGCTTCATAGGATTCGGACGCACAGAAATTTTGCTGGCCAAATCTAATTAAATTACTACTTCATCCTGCTAAATGAATGGCAAATAGTAGCTCAGGCCGCGCCCCACCTGGAAGCAGCCATCGGCCTGAGGTTAGGCGCACCTTGTGCTGACCTAAACGAACTGGAAATGTAACTGGCAGAAGCAGTAGTCGGCGTTGGCCGTTTTCGCGCGTAGCTCCGCTGCCGATACGCTTCACCGCAAAAAAGCCAGCAGCGCCGCCTGAAACTTGGCTGGGGCTTCCAGGTGCGGGATGTGGCCTACGCCCGGCAGCGCAACCAGCTTGCTGCCTCTAATTTGCGCGGCGGTGCGGCGGCCCAGCTCGGGATACTGGCCCATGGCGGCTAGGGTTTGGGGGTCTTTGATGAGGCCCTTGCCCACCACGGTGCGGTCATCCTGGCCGATGATGAGCAGCGTGGGCACCTGCACCCGGCTGAACTCGTAGCTCACCGGCTGCTGGTAGATCATATCAAAGGTGAGAGCGTTGACGCGGGCTACCTGCAGAAAATCGGGGTGGCGGGTTTGGGCGGCCAGGGGTAGCAGCCACTCGTCGTGGGTGGCGGGGTAGCCGTGGGGGTAGTAGGTAGCGTGGTACTTGCGGATGCTGGCTTCGGTACTTTTCAGCTCGGTGGCTTCGGCCTGGGCTATGGTTTGGTAGGGTACACCCACGCGGTAGTCTTCCAGCCCGATGGGATTTTCGAGCACCAGCTTCTCGGTGGCTTCCGGGTACATGAGGGCAAAGCGCGTGGCCAGCATCCCGCCCATGCTGTGCCCCACCACCACGGCCTTGCGCACGCCCAGCGTATCGAGCAGGTGGCGCGTGTTCTGGGCCAGCTGGTGAAAGGAGTAGTGAATATCCGGCTTGTCGGACCTGCCAAAGCCCACCTGATCGGGCACCACTACCCGGAACCCGGCGGCCGTCAGGGCCTTGATGGTCTCGCGCCAGTACGCCCCGAAGAAGTTTTTGCCGTGCAGCAGCACCACGGTGCGGCCATTGGCCTTGGCGGCTGCCGGCACGTCCATGTACGCCATGCGCACCGGTTTCGCCTCCAGCTTGAGTGGCAAGTAGCTTACCGGAAAAGGATACGCATAGCCGTCGAGCGTAGCGTTGAGCGAAGCAGGTACGGTGGAGGCAGGCTGGGCCAGGCAGGCCAGCGCGGCCAGGAAGCCAAAGCAGGTAAAGAGCAAGCGAAGCATAAGCGGGGAGCCAGACGGTACGCGAAGTTGTACGCGCCTCGCCCCCAAAAGTCAGCTGCTGCAGGGTTTTACGCGGGCCGCTCTTTGCGGGCGCGCAGCAGCAGCTCAATAGTGCGGGAGTCCTCGTCGCTCCAAATCACGCTTCGAACGTCCTCCAGGCGGAGCACCGTGTGCCCATCTGCCTCACCATACTGCGTGTAGGCCTCCACCAGCAGCTCGTCATCGGTAAGGCGGGTTACGTAGCCAAACAGGTTGTGGTCCGTCAGCGTTTCGAGCTGCACGAGCTGGCGCACTTCCTGGGCGCGCTGGAGCAGCACGGGCACTGTCAGGTACTGCTGCTCCAGCCCATCGGGGGCCACGGCCACGCCGTAAACGGCTTCGGGGTTGTTTTCCTTGAACTCGATCAGACGCACGTACCGGTCGTCGAAATGCACCTGCGACACCTCGCCCAGGCTGAGCGTGCGCACCCCGGTGGGCAAGCCCTGGGGCGTGATGGTGCGCAGCAGGAGCAGCTCCGGGTTATGGCTCAGCACGTAGCCCAGGTACATGCCCCCGCTGGTTTGCAGGGACACTACCCGGCGGTTTCGCTGCGCGCGGTGCAGCAGATCAGTCAGCAGCTCCCCCATGTCGTCAGGTCAGTTTCACACGTCATTATCTCCATTCTAGACTACTGCGGGGGGCCATTATCTGGTTTAGGCCCGCTGCAGGGTGGTCAGCACCTGCTTGGCCTCGCTCACGTGGTCGGTGGCGCGGTTTAGCGAGTTAAAAATATACTGCACAATTCCTTCCTGGTCAATAACAAATGTGACGCGACCAGGCAGAATACCCAGCAGGGCGCGGGGCACTTCGTAGAGCTTACGCACGCGCCCTCCCTCATCGGCCAGCAGCGGGAAGGGCAGCCGGTGCTTCTGGGTGAACTTCTGGTGGGAGGCTTCCGAGTCGGAGCTGATACCGACTACCTCGGCCCCCAGGTCCTGAAAGTCCTGGTACTGGTCGCGGAAGGAGCAGGCCTGCGCGGTGCAGCCGGGGGTGTCGTCTTTGGGGTAGAAGTACAGCACCACGGCCCGGCCCCGCTGCTCGGAAAGGCGGAAGGTAGTACCGTCGGTGGTTTTCAAAGTAAAGTCGGGGGCGGGCTGGCCTACGTGCAACATGGTACTGGCAAAGGAAAGTATTGGGAGAATCTGCTTTCAACCCGTTCCGGCGCGAAAGGTTGCCGCAGGCGCTGCATCTTTGCCAGCTCATCTGTTCCCTTCCGCGCCCCCATGGCCGTCATCGACGTTATCATTCCCGCCTACAACGAGCAGCACTCCATTGGGAAAGTGCTGGCCGAAATTCCGGCGGGCCTGGCGCGGGAGGTGGTGGTAGTCGATAATAACTCCACCGACGAAACCGGGGCCGCCGCCCGGGCCGCCGGGGCTACCGTGGTGCGGGAGCCCCGCCCCGGCTACGGCTTTGCCTGCCTGGCCGGCATGGCCCACTGCTTTGCGCGCCCCCTCGCCGAGCAGGCCGATATCATCGTGTTTCTGGACGGGGATTATTCTGACTACCCGGAGGAAATGACCCAGCTGGTGGCCCCGCTCCTGGAGGGCCGCGCCGACCTGGTTATCGGCTCCCGGGCGCTGGGGCAGCGCGAGGCGGGCTCCATGCTGCCCCAGCAGATCTTCGGCAACTGGCTGGCGACGTCCCTGCTGCGCACCCTCTACGGGGCGCAGTTTACCGACCTGGGCCCCTTCCGGGCAATCCGGCGGGAGGCCCTGCAACGTATCGGGATGCAGGACCAGACCTACGGCTGGACGGTGGAAATGCAGCTGAAAGCCGCCCGCCTGGGGCTGCGCAGCGTGGAAGTACCCGTGCGCTACCGCCGCCGCATTGGCACCAGCAAGGTGTCGGGCACGGTGAAAGGCACGCTGGGGGCCGGCTACAAAATCCTCTGGACCATCTTCCGCTACTGGCGTAGTTGAAGTCGGTTTTGCTAGCTTGCGCCCCCGCTGCCCCCGGCCTGGGCTTCAGGGCAGATGAAACCAAACCTCGTATTCATATACAACAACAATACTTACTGATTTATAGAATTTTATAAAATACAAAATCTACTAAACCGCTTACCCAAACGACACCCCCGCACCGCATGGAAGTTGCCCTAGTGATACTGTATGGCGGGTGCCTGCTTTTCATGCTGGGCTTCAGCCTTTCGCAGTTTCACCTCACGCAGCTGGCGCGGCAGGCCTACCGCGCCACTCCCCTGCCCGCCCCCGCGCCGCCCGCGCAGTGGCCCCTGGTAACCGTGCAGCTGCCCGTCTACAACGAGCTGTTTGTGGTGGAGCGGCTGATTGATGCCGCCGCGGCCCTCAGGTACCCGGCCGGCCGCCTGCACATCCAGGTGCTCGACGATGGCACCGACGAATCGGTGGCCGTGGCGGCGGCGCGCGTGGACTTCTACCGCCGCCGGGGCCTGCACATCGACCACGTGCGCCGGCCCTCCCGCGAGGGGTACAAGGCCGGGGCACTGGCCCACGGCCTCACGCTCACCGAGGGCGAGTTCGTGGCCATCTTCGACGCCGACTTCGTGCCCCCACCCGATTTCCTGGAGCGCACCATTCCGTATTTCTCCCAGCCGAAGGTAGGCGTGGTCCAAACCCGCTGGGGCCATTTAAACCAAGGTTTTTCCCTGCTCACGGAGCTCCAGGCTTTTGCCCTGAACGCCCACTTTCTGGTGGAGCAGGTGGGCCGGGCCGCCGGCCGGCACTTCCTCAACTTCAACGGCACCGGGGGCGTGTGGCGCCGCGCCTGCATTGCCGATGCCGGCGGGTGGCACTCGGATACGCTCACCGAAGACCTCGACCTGAGCTACCGGGCCCAGCTGCGCGGCTGGCGCATTGCCTACCTGCCCGGCGTGGTGGCCCCCGCCGAACTGCCCGCGGCCATGGATGCCGTGAAGTCGCAGCAGTTTCGCTGGAACAAGGGCGCCGCCGAAACGGCCCGCAAGCACCTGGGCCGGGTGCTCCGCTCCGGCGAAACGGCCGCCACCAAGCTGCACGCGCTGTTTCACCTGCTCAACAGCAGCGTGTTTGTGGTGGTGCTGCTGATGGCCCTGCTCAGCGTACCCATGGTATTCATCAAGCATCATTCCCCGGCCCTGCGCCCCTTGTTCCAATTGGCCTCGGTGTTTCTGCTTACGCTGCTCCCGCTGCTGTACTATTACTACACGGCCTGGGAGCAGGAGCCGGCTACCACTTCCCGGGGCCTGGGCTTTGGCGGGCGGTTTCTCTTGTTTCTGGCCGTTTCCATGGGCTTTTCCCTGCATAATGCCCAAGCGGTAGTGCTGGGTTTGGCGGGGCGGCAGTCGGCGTTTGTGCGCACGCCCAAGCTGGGCGTGGTGAAGCGGCAAAGCAGCTGGCTGCGGCGGCGCTACCGCACCGGCTCCCTGGATGTGCTTACGGTCCTGGAAGGGCTGCTGGCCTTGTATTTCCTGTTCGGGCTGGGCGTGGGCGTCTATTTCCGGGAGCTGGGGCTGGCCCCCTTTCACCTGCTGCTGACGGTGGGCTTTGGGCTGGTGTTTTCCTACTCGGTGCGCCATAACCGCCAGGCGGCATGAGCACCCGCCGGACGGCGTGGCTGGGCACGGCCATGGTGCTTAGCGCGGGCGCCCACCTGGCCCTGGCTTACTCCACCCCGCGGGCGCATACGGCTCAGCTGCTGGGCTTGCTGCTGCTGGCCTTTGCCGGCTACACGGCTCTGCTGTGGGCCCGCGTGCCGCTCTGGCTGGGCCTGACCGTAGCACTGCTGCTGCGGCTGCTCTGGCTGCCGGCTACGCCCGCCCTTTCCGATGACTACCACCGCTTCCGCTGGGACGGGCTGCTGGTGGTGCATGGCTTCAACCCCTTCCGCTACCAACCCCGGGAGCTGGTGGCCGCGCGTCCTCCTACCCCGCTGCCGCCGGCCCTGGCGCGGGAGCTGCGGGCGTTGTATCCTGCCCTCAACTCGCCCCGCTACTACTCGGTTTATCCGCCCGTGTGCCAGGCGGCGTTTGCCGCCGGGGCTTACCTTTTCCCGACTTCGGCTACGGGTTTTATTTGGGTTATCCGCCTGCTCCTGCTGGCGGCGGAGGCGCTTACGGCCGTGCTACTGCTGCGGCTCTTAAGTGCCCTGCAGCTGCCCAAAACCCAGGCGCTGTGGTACCTGCTGCACCCCTTGGTAATAGTCGAGCTAACGGGCAACCTGCACTTCGAGGCCGTGGTTATTGCGGGTCTGCTGGCGGCGGGAGCTTTGCTGGGCCGGGGGCGCTGGCGGGCCTCGGCGGGGGTGCTGGGGCTGGCCGTAGCGACTAAGCTGCTGCCGCTGGTGGCCTTGCCCCTACTGGTTCGGCGCCTGGGCTGGCGACGCGCCGTGGGCTACGGGCTACTGTGCGGCCTGACGACGCTGCTGCTTTTTGCCCCCTTCCTGACTCCCGACCTGCTCCAACACATCGGGCAAAGCCTGGGGCTGTACTTTCGCACATTTGAGTTCAATGCCAGCCTTTACTACCTGTTGCGCGCCCTGGGCTACCTGTACTGGGGCTACAACAAAATTGCTTTGATTGGGCCTGGGCTGGCCTTACTGGCCGCGGTGGGCATGTTGGGCATAGCCTGGCGGGAAAAGCGCCCAACGGTGGCTACGCTGCCAGGCACGCTGCTGCTGCTGCTCACGCTGTATTACCTTATGGCTACCGTAGTACACCCGTGGTATCTGACGCCCCTGGTGGCCCTGAGCGTATTTACTCCGTACCGGTTTGCGTTGGTGTGGGGGGCCATGGCCGTGGTATCCTACGCCGCTTATCAGTTCAGCGGCTACGCCGAAAACCCCTGGCTGCTAGGCGTGGAATACGCCGTTGTGCTGCTGGTGCTGGTAGTGGAACAGCCCTGGAGGGCGGCTTTGGCCAGACTGGCTAAGAATTGACTATAGGCGCTTTAATGCTGCCAGTACGCGTAGCGTCGCACGGATTTCAGGTTCAGTGTGCGGCCGTCCCAGGTTTGCTGGCGGAGCAGCAGATTGGGGTAGGCTTTGGCAAACCAGTAAGTATTGGTCTTGGCGCTGTCCAGCTGTACCGTCACCTGCCAGGCGGGCTGCGCTAGCTCCTGGGCGGATGCTTCCACTTGAACACGCGCCTGATACAGTACCGGCGGGGTGGCTTTACTGGTTTGCTGCAGCTCGCAGATGGGCACGTTGAAGGCTCCGGGCTGGTCGAAGCGCAGGCTCCGCAAGGTGTAGGGCAGCGCATCCTCGAATAGCATAGCACCGGGCAGCGGCCGCGTGCCTTCCCCCTGCCCGTCCCAGTAGGAATTGTAGGTTAGCTGGTAGCCCGTTGAACCTGCCTGCACGGCTTTAAACGTGGTTCCGCACCACTCCTGCGAGGAAGTGGTGAGCTTGTGCAGGGCCGTAGGCTGCTCCCGCGGAAAGAAAAGAGAGGTAAGAAAGTGGTACGGGTAGTTGTCGGTCGGGATGCGGCAGAACTCGTTCACCTTCATCACCGGAAATAAGTCGGGCCGCTGGTAGTCGTCGGTTTTGACGTTGAATTGGCGATTGAAATCTTCCTTCACGGTAATTAGGGTGTACTCAAACTGCCGGGGCTTGTTGTAAATAACGCGCTCGGCCTCATAGGTAGCTACCTCGGCCAGCCCATCATCCCACCAAGCCCGCTGCGCCCAGCCGGCGTCGAAGTGTTGCGCTACTTCCGGGGCCAACCCGGGCGGTGCGGTCTGCGGAGACTGGGCGCAGGCGCCGGCCAGCAGCGCCGCTACCGGTACCAGGCATGTGCTGCTGTACCTCTTCAACCTTAAAAGCGCGTTTTCTTCGGACATGTACGTACGATAAGCGGGGTTCAGAAGGACTGCTTCCATCGGGCCAGGTCGGCGGCGGTATCTACATCGTGCAGTTCCGGGAGCAGGTGTACCCGCAGGCCCAGTTGGGTAGCGTCATGCAAGGTAGCATCCTGCACCGCCGAGGTGCTCCAGGGTTTCTGCCGGAAAAGCGCTGGGTACAGCTGCTTCATGCCCAAAAGGTAGTAACCGCCATCGGCGGCGGGGCCCAGCACCAGCTCGTGGGTTTCGAGGGCCTGCAGCGCCTCAGCCAGATGAGCAGTAGCTAGCCCCGGGCAGTCGGTGCCGATGATGAGCACCTGCCGGGCGCCAGCGTCAAACGCGTGGGCAAAAGCGGCTTCCATCTTAGCGCCCAAGTCGCCGGGCGTTTGGGGTAGTTGGTCGTACCCGGCCCAGTGGTCGGTACGGTCAGCGGCCGGACCGGGGGAAGCCAGCCAAACGGTTTTATGCACCGCCAGCGGGGCCACTACGGCTCGGGTATGGGCCAGCAGCTGCCGGTACACGGCCAGCGCCGCTTCGTCCCCAATGTCGGCCGCCAGGCGCGTCTTCACTTTCCCCAGCTCGGGGTAGCGCGCAAACACCAGCAGATGGGCGGCGGGCTTACTCATAGGCGGGAGTGCCACGCTTTAGCCAGGGCCGCCACAGCACCGAATAGGGGTGCACCTTCTCGGTAGGGCCCTGGGCGTTTACCACGCCGTGTCCGTCGTTTACCCACTGAAACAGGCCGCCGTAGAGGTTGTGCACGTTCCGAAAGCCCTGTTCCCGCAGCCACGCGCCCACCTGCTCACTGCGGGCCCCCACCGAACAATACACCACTACCGGCTGGGTGCGAGCCAGGCCCTGTAGGTTCAGCTGCCGAAACGCAGTGAAGTCGACGAAGCGCGCCCCGGGCAAATGGCTTACCTGGTATTCGGCCGCCCCGCGGGTATCGAGCAGGAGCACTCCAGCCGGATTCTTGCGCAAGAGCTCCGCCAGCTCGCGGCTCTGGATGTAGGGAACAGTGGGCTTAAACAAAAGCCGCAGCATGTGGTCGTAAGCCGACATAGAAGTAGAGGAAGGCGCCGGCTCCCGCTGCTGGCCGCACGCCGATAGGGCACAACCCAGCAGCACAACCAGCAACCGGATTTTTCGCCAGGCAGCCGACGAGGCGGCCTTTTTCAGCGGAATTGGGGGAGAGTACATGCCCAGAGAAATTGCCGCTAGGTGGTAGCACCGCCGCAGCTGGAGCCGGCCCCCGCCGTGCACCCGTAGCAGTGCTGGTTGATGACGATAGACCGATCCTGGAGGCGTTGCTCGTTGAAGTCGCGGATGTGCTGCGGAGCCTGGGCATCCACGGGCAGCTCCAGCATTTGGTTGAAGTCGCAGTCGTAGAGCTGCCCATCCCAGCCAATGCTCAGGGTGCTGCGGCACATCACGTTGGCCGCCGCCACCGGGTTGTAGGCCGCCACCAGCTTCTCCATGTAGCTCTCGTAGTTACCGCTTTCCAGCAGGTATTCCAGGAAGCGGCTCACGGGCAGGTTGGTGATGGTAAGCAGGCTGTTGAACACGATGCCGTGCTCCCGGCCCAGGCGCTGCTTGAACTCGCGCTCCAAACTGATCTGATTTCCAGGCATAAACGCACCCGAGGGATTGTACACCAAATCCAGCTCCAACCCCGAGCCCTCCACCCCGTAGCCCACGGCGTTCAGCATTTTCAATCCCCGAATGGAGCGGGCAAAAACGCCGTCCCCGCGCTGGGCATCGGTGCGGGCGGCCGAGAAGTGCGGCAACGAAGACACCACCCGGACCCGGTGGCGCGCAAAAAACTCCGGCAAGTCGTGGTACTTCGGGTTGGCCACGATGATGGTCAGGTTGCAGCGCACAATGGTTTGCCGCCCCAGGGCCGATATCTGCTCAACCAGCCACCGGAAGTCCGGGTTCATTTCGGGCGCGCCGCCCGTCAGGTCCACCACGCCGATATCGGTCTGAGCCAGGGCCGTCAGGCACTGCGCCATTGTTTCCCGCGTCATGATTTCGGTGCGGTCGGGTCCGGCATCCACGTGGCAGTGCCGGCAGGTCTGGTTGCACATCTTGCCCACGTTAATCTGCATCACAGCCAGGGACGTGGGGCGCAGGGGCAGCAGCCCGCTTTCCCGCAGCTGGTGCGCGAAAGGCGGCAGGTGGGCGCCCCCGGCTTCGGCCTGGGTCAGCACCGTCAGCTGGTAGCCCGTATCGGCTAGCGGGGCCTGCCGGGCATGGAGAGACTTCATACGTAGTGAGTAGGCAGAGTAAGCATAAGGAGGAAACAAGTGAAATGATTCAGATGCCTGGCATCCCCCCTGTTCATTTCCTCCCCTCCCCTGGTATTACATACTGAGTTCCTTGGCCTTGTTCATCATCTGCACTCCGTGCACCAGCACGGCGCCACCCTTGATGGCGGCCGCCACGTGCACCGCCTCCATCATCTGGGCCTCGTCGGCACCTTTCTGGAGTGAATCGGTCGTGTAAGCGTCGATGCAATAGGGGCACTGCACAGCGTGGGCTACGGCCAGGGCAATGAGGGCTTTTTCGCGCTCCGTGAGGGCCCCTTCCTTAAACACCTCGGCGTAGTAGCCAAAGAACTTGTTGCCCATTTCGGCCTGCCACTCGGTGATGTTGCAAAATTTGGCCAAGTCGGCGGGGTTGTAGTAAGTAGATTTTTCCATGTCTTGCAGAAGTTGAGTGCGGGAAGCGTGGTAAGTAACAGGCAGGGGCGGCAATTGATTTCTTCCCTAGAAAGGATTGCGCCGCACCCGGATGCGCACTTCCTGCCCATCTTCGCTGGTCGTGGGCGTCACGTCAATCAGGTCGGCTTCGTCGTAATACCGCGCTACTCCCCGCACAATACCCACCGCCAGGGGCCCCATACGGCGGGCCGAAACGTAGTCGATAACCAGCTCGTGGACCGATAGGCGCGTGACGTTGAGCACTGGGGGCGCGTTCTGGCTGTGCTCCCGCCGCACCTGAGCGTGCATCGTCAGCTCCGTATGTTCCAGCATGTCCAGCGTGTTCCAGTGAGGCTGCAGCAGCTTTTGGTACATGTACATCAGGTCGGGCACCAAGTATTCCCCAAACCGCTCCTGCAGCTCCGCCACGGGCAGGCCGGTCATGCCGGCAGCGGCCCCCACCAGCGCATCCATCTGCTCATCGGGGTACACGTCTTTGTGGCTGAAGTCACCGGACTCCAGGCCTGCAGCTTCTACCAGTCGCAACCAGGTGCTATGGTCGTACTGGGTCTGAACGTAACGCTTAAGAAGGGCGAAGATGGTGCCGTGCACAGGAGTAAGAAGAGGGTACGAGTCTACAATAACGCGACCCGCCGTCTATTTTCAACGCTGCCCACGGGGTAAAAGAGCGGGCTCCGAAGACGAAGCCCGCTCTTTCAGATCAGCCCGGATGGCTTAAATGCTACCCAGCACCGTCATCGTGCTCAGCGTGGGCGTGGGACTGCCCCCGGCGTTTTCCACCGTTACGGCAAACGCCTGGGCGCTGGCAATGTCCTTCATCTGCTGCAGCGAGTCGCCGGTAGTAGCCTCCAGTGTGAGCACGCCAGCATCTACGGGCTTGCCTTTGTCGAGGGCCCAGAGCTGGTATTGCTTCCCGCTGGGCAGGGCCGGCAGGTGCCGCACGTCTACGTACACGGCGTGCGAGCTGGCGTTGTAGTACACGCGGGCCAGGGCATCGGGCGCGTTGGGTGTGCCTTTGAGGTCTACGGCCCGGAACTGCTCGCTGCGCAGAATCTCCAGCTGCCGGGCCCGGTCGTCGCGCTCCTTCAAGGCTGCCTGCTGGGTAGCCGCGTAGCGTGACTGCTCCGTGCGGGCCACCTCCAGGTTAGTTTCGGTTTCCTTCAGGCGGTTGTAGAGCAGGTAGTTGCCAATGGCGCTCAAAGTAAGTAGTGCCACGGCCGCTGCTACGAGCCAGCCAAATTTACTGGCTGAGGAAGGCGCCGAATCGATGGAACGTACTACCGCCTCCGGCTGGGGCGCGGGAGCTACCGGCGCGGTCACAGAGGCCACCAGGCGAGGTGCCTCGTCGGCGGCTGCCTGGCCATTGGGAGTGCGCACAGCCTGCTGCCAGCCCGCCAGCACCCGTTCCCGCATACCGGCGGGGGGAGTAGCGGCGTAGGCCGCAGCGTAGCCATCCAGCGCCAGCCGGATAACCTGCAACTCCTGCTGCACGGCCGGAAACTCCGCGGCCAGTTGTTCAACTTCCTGTTGTTCGCGAACCGTAAGCGTACCGAGTACGTACTGCTCCAGCACGCCCGATTCGATGTATTGCTGAATGTCCACGGCTAGCGAATCAATTTTGCGAGTACTTTGATGGCCGCCCGGGCCCGCGTCTTCACGGTGCCGAGCGGTAGGTCGAGTTCTTCTGCCACTTCACTTTGGGTATAGCCGCCGAAATACAGCAGGTCGATGATCTGCTTTTGCTCCGGATTTAGTTGGCGCGTGATTTCCTCCAACCCGATATGCTCGGGCTTGAACGCGGACGGAGCGGCCTGCCATTGGGCCGCGCTGTCTTCCAGCGGCTGTGTGCGAGTACCTACGCGGTACTGGCGCGAGCGGATTTTGTCGATGGCTAAATTCCGGCAGATATTCAGCACCCAGGTAAACAGCCGCCCTTTGCTGGCATCGTAGCTCAGAAAGGAGTGCCAGATCTTCACCAGGCTTTCCTGCAGCACGTCTTCGGCTATTTCCTCTTTCTTGACGATGCGGGCAATGACGCCGTACAGGGCCGTGCCGTACTTATCGTAGAAGATGGTCATGGCCGCCTCGTCGCGGGCCCGCAGGCGCGCCACCAGCTGCTCTTCGGTTATGGCCGCTACCTCGGAAGTTTTTGATGTCACGAAGCTAAAAGTTGAAGTGACGAACCCAATGCCGATTTTCGGTCATCCGGCTCAAAAGTAGGAGTTCCTGCTCGTTTAACTGCTATTTTCCGCCCGCAACAAAACCACGGCTCCGGGTCGGGCGTTGAGCATACGCAGCCTTAACCAGCCAGTCGGCATTTTGTCCCGGCCCCGCGGCCTGCCAAAGGCTTTTCTTTCCGAACAGTTTCTGCGTCAATATGGCCATAGAATCCTATAACCCCTACACCGGGCGCGTGCTGCGCCGCTTTCGGGCTTTCAGCTGGGCGAAAACCGAACGTATTTTGGCCCAGGCCCACCGGGCCGCAGCCGAGTGGCGCACTACTTCGTTTGCCCACCGGGCCCGCCTGATGCACCGCGCCGCGGCCCTGCTGCGTGAGCGGCAGGACGAGTTGGCCCGCCTCATGGCCCTGGAAATGGGCAAGCCTATAGCAGATGGCCGCGCCGAAGTGCTGAAGTGCGCCCTCACCTGCGACTACTACGCCGAGCACGCCGAGCAGTTTCTGGCCGATGAGGAAATAAAAACGGAGGCCCAGCGCAGCTTTATTGCCCACGAGCCCATCGGAGTGGTGCTGGCCGTCATGCCCTGGAACTTCCCTTTCTGGCAGGTGGTGCGCTTCGCGGCCCCGGCCCTGATGGCGGGCAACGTGGGCCTGCTCAAACACGCTTCCAACGTGCCCCAGTGCGCCCTGGCTTTGGAGCAGGTGTTGCACGACGCTGGCTTCCCTCCTGCTACCTTCCGCACCCTGCTCATCAGCTCCGACCTGGTAGGCCGGCTGATTGAGGACGACCGGGTGCGGGCCGTGACGCTGACGGGCTCGGAGCCAGCCGGGGCTGAGGTGGCTGCCACGGCCGGCCGCGCCATTAAGAAAACGGTACTGGAGTTGGGGGGCTCCGATGCCTTCGTGGTGCTGGCCGATGCTGATGTGGCCCTGGCGGCCAAGACGGCGGCCCAGGCCCGCATGATTAACGCCGGGCAGAGTTGTATTGCGGCCAAGCGCTTTATCGTGGAGAAGCCCATCATCCGGGAGTTTATTGCCCAGATGAAAACCCACCTGCTGGCCTTGCGCACCGGCGACCCGCTCGAAGAAACCACGCAGTTTGGCCCCCTCGCCCGCCCCGACCTCGCCGATGAGCTCACCCAACAGGTGGAAGACTCCGTGCGGCAGGGCGCGAAGGTGGAGCTCTACGGCGGTCAGAGCAAGCCTGGCACCGCCCTTTTCCGGCCCATGATGCTGTCCAACGTGAAGCCCGGCCAGCGCGCCTACAGCGAAGAGTTGTTCGGGCCCGTAGCCCTGATCCTGGAAGCCCAAGACGCCGACGACGCCATCCGCCTGGCCAACGACTCGCGCTTTGGCCTGGGAGCCGCCATCTGGACGAAGAGCGCGCAGCGCGGCGAGGAGCTGGCCCGGCGCATTGAAGCGGGGGCCGTATTCGTCAACAGCCTGGTGAAATCGTCGCCGGAAATGCCGTTTGGGGGCGTGAAGAAGTCGGGGTACGGACGGGAGCTTTCCCACCTTGGTATCAAGGAATTTGTCAACCAGAAGTCCATCTGGGTGGGCGGGGAGGCGCCCGTAGCCAAAAAGAAAGTTGAGTAAGCAGATCCACAGGTAGCGGCCTTACCGGGTCAACTCCCCGCTTTAGCGCTAACAGTACCCTAGGATTTTGTAAGTCAGGTAGCCGCTGATTTCGTGGAGCAGCCTAGTCCACTGCTCCAGGGCTTCAACCGAGGGAATAAGCCAGTAATCGGCCCAAAGACTGCGGTCGACGCTGTAGAAGGCGGCCGGAAACGGCGTAACGGGCAAGCCAGCCTGCTCAAAGCAGCCAATGGCCCGGCGCTGGTGAAAAGCCGAGGTCACCAGCACCAACGACTTGATATCGGGGTGGCGGGCCAGCAGCTCCTTGGTGAACAGGGCGTTTTCGCGGGTGTTGTGGCTCCTATCCTCCAACAGCACCGCCGACCGTGGCACCCCAGCCAGTTGCAGCAACACCAGCAGTTCCGCCGCTTCGGTGCGCTGGCCTTTCCGTAGGAGCAGGCTGCCGGAGCCCCCGGAAATAATGATGCGCCGGATGCGCCCGGCCCGGTACAGCCAAAGGGTGTGCATCAGACGGTCGGCACCTTCGGTGAGGTATACCCGGTCGTGAGGGGAGTGGCGCTGGTTGGTGATGCCCGTCAGGAGGACGCCGGCATCGTGCGGCGGCACGGCCGAAAGCGGTACGGCGGGCAGCTCCCAGGCCCGCATGGCTTCGTTGGCCAACGCCAGGTTGGTACCTACCAGCACCAAGGCCAGCAGCCCCCGGCGCCAGCGCCGCCGCCACTGGGGCCGCCAGTCAAATACGGCCGCCACGGCCAGCAGCACCAGCCACGCGGAGGGCAGCAGGGCAACGTACAGAAGTTTGGAAAGCACGAAGAACACGGCCGCGAAGCTACCGTGAAATGGTCTTCCCTGCTTCGCATGCCCCCCTCACCTACCGAAAAAACAGAAACAGCAGCGCCAAAGTAAGTACCACGGCCGCCAGGGCCACGAGGTCTTTGTGCAGGCGGGGCCGCACGCTAAGCTGCCTGGGGCTGGTAGTGGCGCAGCATTTCCAGCATGGCGCGCACTTGCGGCTCAGATGTGAGGGTGTCGCAGGTGAGCACCCGGCCCTGGCAATACGCCACGAAGAAGGGCGCAATCTTATCGGCCATCATTTTCTTGGCCACCGGATTCTGGTCGGAGTCGAGCCGCATAAAGAGGATATCCTCAAACTCGGCATCGTCGGCAAACTTGGCAAAGGCTGGAGCCAGCAGCTCACAAATGTCGCAGTTGCTGGAGGTGAACTTCACGAATACCTTCAAATGGTCGTGCACGTAGCGGCGCAGGCCTTCGTCGTTGGTATCCGTAATGCCCTGACGATTAGAAATGTTCATACAGCAACGATTTGAAAACGGCCCGCAACGGGCAGGACCACGCCGCAAGCAGACAATGCAAAGTCAGCAAGAATTCCCGCGCGGGCCAGTTTGATGCAAACGTGTGGGAATTCAGCAAGCTACAGACTGCGGGCCATCATTTGCCGGCTGTACTTCACCGGGGCGCTGCCGTAGCTAAGCAGTTGCTCGTGAAAGGCTTTCAGATTGAACTTCTGGCCCTGCCGCGTCCGGAGCTCATCGTGCAGATCCTGAATTTCGGTGGCGCCGGTGAAGTAGCTGCTCAGCTGCACCTGGCTGAGCGTGGCCCGCCGCCACTTGTTGCGGGCCTCGGCTTCTTCCTGAAATCCGTCGCGCAGGAGCATAGCCACGGCCTCTTGCTCGGGAATGTTGTCGACGTGCACGGCATGGTCTAGAATGGTGTTGAGCGTGACGCGCATGTTCCATTTATCCCACATCAGCCAGATTTCATCGGTGTTGCCGCCGTAGCCGCTTTCCAGCATCATACGCTCGGTATACACGGCCCAGCCTTCAATCATGGCTCCGTTGCCGAAAACCGACTTCACCAGGGACGGGCTGCGGTTGGCGTACACCAGCTGCGTGTAGTGGCCGGGAATGGCCTCGTGGATGTTCAGGATTTGCAGGGTATAGTCGTTGTATTCGCGCAGGTAGCTTTCGGCTTGGGCAGCGGGCTGCCCATCCAGGGGCTCCACGTTGTAGTAGGTGTTGGCGGCTTTGTCGTAAGGGCCGGGGGCCGAAATACTGGCGCCGGCTCCGCTGCCCCGCATATAGAGCGGCGTTTCCCGCACCACCAGAGGCTTGTCGGGGTCCTGGGTGAGCAGCTGGTGCTGATCCACCCACTGCACCAGGGTCGGGATCTGGTGCTTCACGGCCTGCACGAATCCGGCGGGCGTAGCGTGTTTCTCCGACAGCTTGCTGATCACCCGGCGCACCGTCAGCAGCGAGTCGGTGGGCGCGGGTTGGCCGGGAAAGTACTTGGGCCAGAGGCGGGCAGCGCGGGTTTTCATGTCGCGCAGCAGTTCTTGCTTGTGCACCAGGGCCTTTTGGTAGACCTCCTCGGCCGAGTTAGATGCCTGGATGTCGAGGGCAAACTTGCGGGTGAACAGGTTCTTGCCCAGGCGGAACGAGCGGAACTTGCCCGCTGGTAGCACATCCTGCCGCAAAAACCGCAGGTAGCTTTCAATGACGAGTTGCGTGGTGGCAATGCGCCCCAGCAGCTCCTTTTTCTCAGCAGCGCTAAGCCCCGATTTAGCTACCGAATCTTTGAGAGCCGGCCCGAAGACGGCCAGGCCACCCTCGTTTTGCAGAATGGCCAGTTGCGTGTGCTCCTTGGTTGGTTGCTTGATGTTGTCTTTGGCGGCTTCGTAGAAGTCGGCGGCGCGGTTTATTTTCTGGCTGATGGCCCGCAGGCGCCGGTCCAGAGGGTGGTAGCGGCCGTTCAGGATTTCGCCCACGGAAGCCCCCAGGTTGTAGTTGGCCGGGTTCCACTCCCAGTCGCGCAGGGTATCGGCGTAGAACCGGGCCGAGCTCAGGTGGTTTTCCAGCAGGTAGTAATCAGTTTGGTTATTTACCGACAGCTCCTTCACGCTAAAGGCCTGCAGCTCCTTGGTGCGGCGGGCCACAGCGGCGGCTTCCACCTGTCGGCGCGCCGGGTTAGGAATGAGCAGCACGGAGTCGTAGCGGTGGTAACCCTGGGAGCTGGCCCATTCGGGATTATAGTACCATAGTGAGTCGATGAAGCGCTGCTTGTAGGCATCGAAGGCCGCATCCGGGGTGGCTGCGGCTTTGGAAGACGAGGCAGAATCGGAAGAGCAGGCGCCAAGCGTGGTCAGGGCCAGGGCCGCGGCCAGAAGGTAAGAGTGGTTCATACGGATAAGCTACAGAGGCCACAAGGTAAGCGCCGGGGGCAGCACTTGGTACTTTCCCTGCACGTAACTATCGGCCCCAAGCGCGGCCGCAACAAGGGGGCTTCGCAAGGCGTCCGTTCGGGCCGGACGAGCGGCAGATTCCGGCGGCCAGCGGAAAGCTTGGGTTTCCGCGCTTACTTTACCTTCCCGCTTAACCAGCTCTACCCCGTGTTTGCCCGTCTTCGATTCGGTTTTTTTCTGGCGTTGCTCCTTTTGCTTTGGGGCGTGGGAGTGGCTGAGGCTGCGTTGCCTGGTGCCCCCGCTTCGCCGGCCGAACCCACCACGCGGCCAGTAGCCTACCATTTCGTGCTCACCAGCCTTCCTGCCAACACCCCCGCCGATGCAGCTTTGTACCTGGTGGGGTCGTTCAACAACTGGCAGCCAGCGGATGCCCGTTACCGGTTTCGCCGGCAGGCGAATGGGCTGTTTGCCCTTACCCTGCAGACCCACCTACCCCGGCTCGAATACAAAGTGTCGCGGGGAAGCTGGGCATCCATTGAGGGCAGCGGGCGCGGGCAGGTGCGGGCCAACCGCGTCGTGACGCGCCAGCAAGCCCAGGCCGGCGACGTAGAAGTGCGGGTGCAAAGCTGGGAGGACCTCACGGCTACTTTTCAGTTCTACTCGCTCTACGATTTGCTTCTGCTGTTTTCGTGCTTCCAGGGCGGGTTGCTGCTAGTGGCTATTCCGAGTATCCAGCAAGCCAACCGGGCCGCCAACCGCTGGCTGCTGTGGCTGCTGGGGCTGAGCGCCGGTGCTACCCTGCTCACGGTAGTAAGCAGCGACCGGGCCGTGGCCAATGCCTACCCGCAGCTTACGCTGGTGCCCGACTTTATTTGGTTTCTCTACGGCCCGCTGTTCTACTGCTACATCCGAAGGCTGCTGTTTAATGAGGCCCAGTCGCGGCGCAAGTGGCTGTACTTCGTGCCCTCGGCCCTGCAGCTGCTGGGGTACCTGCCCTATTTTCTGCTCGACAGCTACGAGTTTCAGCTCCGGCTGGTCAGCCATGAGCCCATGCTACGCGGTGTGCTGCTGCTGACCGGGGTGGCGGCCCTGCTCACTAGCGGGGCCTACTGGCTGGCCTGCCGCCGCACCATCCAGGCCTATACCCGGCAGTACGAAGCCAGCGTGTCGTACGCCCAGAACCTGCGTTACCTCTCCACGGTGCTGGGCATTCAGGCCGTATGCCTGGTATTGTGGGCTTTTCTGTTTGGGGTGGTGCTGGCCAGCCGCTGGGTAGCTTTCGACGTGTACTCCCTGGCAGCCCGCAACCTGGATTTGATCTGGCTGGTGTTTTCTACGCTGCCCTATTTCCTGGGCTACGTGGTCTTGCATCAGCCCCAGATTTTCCGGCTGGTGCCCGCTCCCGCCGCTCCTGAGCTGGAAGCGGAGGCAGCGTCTATCCTCAGCCCACCTACCCCCGCACCGCTTCCGGAAGTTGCGGCGGCTAAGGTGCCAGTTGCGGATCTGCCCGCCGCTCCGCGCCCGGCCCGCCCGCCCGGCGCCATGCCGGACCTTGCTGCCGCTCAGGCCGCCGTGACCAGCTACATGCGGCAGCACAAGCCCTACCTCAACCCCAGCCTCACAATTCATGAGCTGGCCGGGGGCGTGCAGCTGCCGCCGCACGTGCTGTCTAAAGTCATCAACGAGGGCTTCGGCCAGAACTTCTTCGACTTTGTGAATGCCTACCGGGTGGAGGAGTTTAAGCAGCTGATGGCCACGCCGCGCGCCCAGCAGTACACCCTGCTGGCCCTGGCCCTGGAAGTGGGCTTCAACTCGAAGTCGGCCTTCAACCGCGCCTTCAAAAAGCAAACCGACCAAACCCCGCGCGAGTATTTCAGCGGCATCCGCGAGGAGTAGAGTCGGGCACAAGGTCCCACTTTCGGAAAAGGATCCTGATTATTTAGCATCTAAGCATTTTTATATCAGTTAGTTAATTTATTGACACTGGACACATAGGGGCGGCGTAGCAAAGTGGGGCGCGCCCGGGCAGGCAGAAGTTGATGTTTACCAAACCAATTCGGCGCGGCCCTGGCTGGCCGAGGCGGGACGTACTCATTTTCCCACTTGGCGGCCATTGGTGCCGCCTTGCTATTCCCCATTTTCATGCCCTTTCCCAAACTGCTCTTTGTGCTGCTACTCGTCAGCAGCCACCTCACTGCCTTGGCTACGGCCCCCGCGCCCCGCCCCTTACCCATCACCCGCATCGACCCCACGTTCTGGTGGGTGGGCATGAAAAACCCCCAGCTGCAGCTACTGGTGCACGGCCCCGGTATTGCCAGCAGCCAGGTACAGCTGGCCACCTATGAAGGTGTGACGCTGGACGGGTTTCAGAAGCTGGAAAGTCCCAACTACCTGCTCGTCAACCTCACCATCAGCCCCACCGCCAGGCCCGGCAAGCTCAAGCTGGAGTTCAAGGGGGCAAAGAAAGCGACCTACGAATATGAGCTGCGCCAGCGCACTACGCCCGGCGACAAAACCAAAGTGCAGGGCATCAGCAGTGCCGACTTCATTTACCTGCTCATGCCCGACCGGTTTGCCAACGGCGACCCCAGCAACGACGTGGTGAAGGGCAACCGCGCCCCCGGCTTGGCCCGCGACTCCATGTACGCCCGCCACGGCGGCGACCTGCGGGGTATTGAGCAGCACTTCGACTACCTCAAGGACTTGGGCGTGACGGCCATCTGGCCGACCCCGGTGGTTGACAATAACATGCCCAGGACCGGCTACCACGGCTACGCCCTCACCGATTACTACCAGGTAGACCCGCACTACGGTACCAATGAGGACTACGTGCGCTTTGTGCAGCGGGCCCACCAGCAGGGTCTCAAGGTGATTCACGACGTGGTGCTCAACCACATCGGCAGCTACCACTACCTCTGGCTCGACCAGCCGGCCAAAGACTGGTTTCACCAGTGGCCCCAGTTCACGCGCGGCAACTACCGCAACGGCACGGTAAACGACCCGCACGGGGCCGCCCAGGACCGCACGCTCTTCAGCACCACCTGGTTTGATACGACCATGCCCGACCTGGCCCAGGAAAACCCGCTAGTAGCCACTTACCTCATCCAGAATTTCTTGTGGTGGGTGGAGTACACGGGCCTGGATGGCTACCGCGTGGATACCTACACCTATTCCGACCCGGGGTTTCTGATGCAGTGGGGACAGGCCATTCTGGCGGAATACCCGCAGCTGGGCATGTTTGGCGAAACCTGGATGCAGGAAACCGAGGGCGTAGCTCAGCAGGCTTTCTGGACGCGCAACGTGTTTCCGCCCGTGGGCGGCTTTAAAAGCAACCTGCCCGGGGCCATCGACTTTATTTTGCGCCAGGCCCTGCTCGAAAGCCTGACCAAACCCACCGGGTACGCCGAGGGCGTGGCCAAGCTCTACTACGCCGTGCAGGGCGACTGGATGTACGAGGATGCCAGCCGCAACGTCATTTTCCTGGATAACCACGACGTAGACCGGGTATTTTCGGTGCTGGGCGAGGACGTGCGCAAGCAGAAAATGGCCCTGGCCTGGCTGCTTACTGAGCGGGGCATTCCGCAGCTGTACTACGGCACCGAGGTGCTGATGAAGAACTTCAGCCGCCCCGACGGGCTGTTGCGGGAAGACTTCCCCGGTGGCTGGGCTACCGACCCGAAAAATGCCTTCACAGCGGCGGGCCGCACCCCGGCTCAGCAGGACATGCACGCCTACGTGCGCAAGCTGGCCAACTACCGCAAAACCCACCCGGTGCTGCAAACCGGCCAGCTCACCCACTTCATCCCGGAAGATGGCGTGTATACGTATTTCCGCCACGATGCCCAGGGCCGCGCGGTGCTGGTGATGCTGAACTGCAACGCCACCGCCAAAACAGTTTCGCTCCAGCGCTTTGCCGAACGCCTGCAGGGCTATACCTCGGCCCAGGACGTGCTGACGGATGCCGTGGTGCCGAACCTGCAAACGGCCAACGTGCCGGCTTACACCGCGTTGGTATGGGAGCTGCGCTAAGTACATTGGTTGGCCTGCTGCGGTTTTCCATCACCTTCTTCTTTGCTCTGTGATGCACACCCTCATCCTGGGAGGTACTACCTTCGACCATATCGTAACGCTGCCCGAGCTGCCGGGCCCGCAGCCGCAGACCATTCACCGGGCGCCCTTCCATGAAGGCACGGGCTCCACCGGGGCCGGCAAAGCCCTGCCTCTAACCAGGCTGGGCGTACCCAATGTGCTGTACTCGGCCGTGGGCGACGATGCCTACGGCCACCACATCCAGGCCGATTTGCTGGCGCAGGGCGTAACAGCGCACTACGTAACGGACCCAGCCGGCACCGAGCGGCACGTGAACCTGATGGATGCCCAGGGCCAGCGGATTTCTATGTTCATTACCCAGGCCTCCCCTACGCTGCCCTTCGACCACGCCGTAGTGGCGGGCCTACTCAAGACCAGCGGGTGCGTGGTGCTGAACATCATTCCGTACTGCCTGCCGCTGATTCCGCTATTACAGGACTATCCGCATCCCATCTGGACCGACCTGCACGACTACGACGGCCACAACCCCTACCACCAGCCCTTTATTGCCGCGGCCCAGTACCTCCACCTCAGCTCCGACAACCTACTGGACTACCGCTCCGTGATGGAGCAGCTGCGGTCGGTTGGTAAGCGCCTGGTGGTGTGCACCCACGGTGCGGCGGGGGCTACCCTGCTTACGGCTGAAGGCCAGTGGCTGGAGCAGGCCGCCGTGCCTGCCCCCGCCGTGGTCGACAGCAACGGGGCCGGCGACAATTTCTTTGCCGGCTTCCTCTACGGTTTTCTGCGCGAGGAGCCCTTGCAAAAATGCCTGCAGTACGGCGCCTTATGCGGAAGCTGGTGCGTGGGTGCCTTGGGTTTGGTAGACGCGCAGCTGAGCAGTTCCCGGCTGGAGGAAGCCTGGCGCCAACACTTCGGCCCTGCCTAGTACAACGGAGCTGCCTCCATTCACCGGTGCCCACAGTGCCGCCTCCTGGGTGGGGTTGTGGGCACCGGTATTTCGTAGCCGCACAGCCTAATCAGGCACTAAGCGCCCTGCCGGGCGTTATTTTCCGGCAGATACTTCGTAAGTAAACCATTGATTTTCATAACTATCCTTCATTCATCCTACAGAATACTTACTTTTTTTTCTAAGGCAGGCATCCTTTTCCCGGTTGGCTGACTCTTAATTCTCAGTAACCCGTTCTGATTGCCCTTTTCTGAGCTATGCTTAAGTCATTTCCTTCCGATTGCGCTTCCCTCGAACAGCAAATGCAGCTGGTTTCCCGCATTGTGCGGGTCTGGATGGTTGTGGGCGCCGGCCTGCTTACCCTGGCCATCTTCGTGTAGCGCCCGTGGCGGTGGAGCTGTTACTTTTGCAGCGTCCAAACCCCCTTCTGCGTGATGCGCTTTTTCCTGCTCCCGGTTGCCCTGCTGCTCAGTGCAGCCGCTGCCTGCTCCTCCCAGCCCGCCGAAACGGCCGACCGGCCTGAACTTCCGGCTGCGCAAAGCCAAATGGCCCCGGCTACTGTACGGGAAACCTTTGAGCAGGGCCAGAAAGGCTCTTACGCGGAGGGCGACGAAACGCTGGCTTCCGGCTCCTGGCACTTTACCGAGGCCCTGATCGGCTCCGCCGACCAGGACCACAAGCGCGGCAAGCAGGCCGTGCGCCTCCGGGCCCAGGGCCGCTTGCGCATGAACTTCGATGCCCCGGCCGGCCTGCGCCGCATTCAGGTGAGTGCCGCCGCCTACGGCTTGGATGCCGCCAGCACCTGGGAGCTGTGGGGCAGCGTGGACGGGGGCCGTACGTACCGGCGCATGGGGCAACCCGTGCGCACCCAGGGTCCCCGCTTGGTCACCACATCGTTTGAGGGAACTACCTCCACGCCCCTGCGCCTGGAAATCCGCAAAACCGACGCTGGCACCGCCCGCCTCAACATCGACGATGTCGCCCTCAGCGCTACGCCCGCCCCCGGCAGCATGGTCAGCACGCCCGGCCCTGTTCCCCCGGTCAGCTCCCGCGCCGGAACGTCTGCGCTGCCGCCTGCCCAAACAGCCCAGGCCGAAGCCATTGTGACGCGCCGGGACGAAAACCTGGCCTTGGGCAACCCCAGCGGCGCAACGGCCAGCCTGGCTACTCCTACCAACTACCTGCTGGTGAAGCCCCAGTACACGCTCAGCTACAACGCCCAGCGCGGTACACCCACCTGGGTGAGCTGGCACCTCAACCGGGCCTGGATGGGCGAAGCCCCGCGGCAGGACGACTTCCGCCCCGACCCTGCCCTTCCCCGCGAGTTTTACCAGGTGACGCCCCGCTCGTATGCGGGCTCGGGCTTCGACCGGGGCCACAACTGTCCCTCGGCCGACCGGACCACGGACCTGGATGACAACTCCGCCACGTTCCTGATGACGAACATGATACCTCAGGCCGGCCACAACAACCAGCGCACCTGGAGCGGGCTGGAAGAATGGACCCGGACCCAGGTGGCCCAGGGGCAGGAGGTATACGTAGTCATGGGCAGCTACGGCAAAGGCGGCACCGGCACGGCCGGCCCCCGCACCACCCTCGATAACGGCCGGGTAACCGTGCCCGCCCGGGTGTGGAAGGTGCTGGTGATATTACCCGAAGGCAGCAACGACCTGCAGCGCATTGCGGCGGGCCAGGCCCGCGTGGTAGCCGTCGACACTCCCAACGACCAGGAAGTAAGCCCCGACTGGAGCCGCTACCGCGTGAGTGTGGATGCCATTGAAGCCGCCACGGGCCTCGATCTGCTAAGTGCTCTGCCCCGCACCTGGCAGGAACAGGCCGAAGCCCGGGTTGATACTGGTGTTATTCGGTAGCCATTTTGAACTATTACGCTATTTAAACCATCTAAATCGTTTGCGGAAAACTCTTTTTCACCCAGGCGGTTGGTGTAAATCAATGTTACACAGCCCCTGCGAATGCCCCTGGATTAGTTAGTAACTTGTCATACCATAGGTTGAAAACCTATGCCTATAGCCGCCTATCATTCAGGTTTTTATTAATCATTTGCAGCAGAAATAAAGTAAACAGCGGAACTTTGCGACTACCTTTGCAAAGTATTGGAGGAGTTTAGGCGCATGAAAAAAGTATTACTGCTGGTAGTGTTGATGCTTGGAATCGGGCTAACCGGTTCCCAGGCTCAACAAATTGTATTTAGCGGGCACGTAACAGAGGCTAAGACCGGGCAGGCAGTTCCCTTCGCCTCTATCTTTGTTCGCGGCACCAGCCTGGGCATTACGGCTAACGAAGAAGGGTATTTTCAGCTGACAATTAACCGCAGCATCGACTCCCTATCGGCGGGGGCGGTGGGATTCCGACCCTTGAGCCGGGCCGTCAGCAAAGCGCCCCGCCAGACGGTCAACTTTGCCCTGCCCAGCAGCAGCGTTTCCCTGGGCGAAGTGGTGGTGCACGCGGGGGAAAACCCGGCGTTTGCGGTGCTGCGCAAGGTGCAGGCCCACAAAAAGCAGAACGACAAGGCCCAGCTGGAGGCCTTTGAGTTCGACTCCTATAACCGAATAGAGGTTTCCCTCTCAGATGTGACGGACCGGCTGGCCCGCCAGAAGGTTATCCGGGACATGACCTCCGTGGCCCAGGGCGTAGGCGAAATGGAACGGAATGCCAGCGGCAAGCCCACCGTGCCGGTATTTGCCTCCGAGGTGTTGTCGCGCTATTACGTGCGGCAGCGACCCAAGCGGGAGCGGGAGGAAATCAAGCACTCCCAGCTGCACGGCGTGGCCCCGCGCGACGGCTCGGTGTTGTCGCAGGTGCTGGGCTCTTCGTTTCAGGACTACGACTTCTACCCCAACTGGCAGATCGTGATGGGCAAGGACTTTGTCTCGCCCATTGCCGACGGCTGGCGCATCACCTACGATTACGACCTGGAAGACTCGGTGTACGTGGGCAAGGACCGCTGCTATCAGCTGAAGGTGTGGCCCCGCCGAGCCCAGGACCTGGCATTTACCGGGCGCATCTGGATTACCATGGACTCCTACGCCCTGCGGCGGGTGGATCTGAGCGTGGACCCCAAGGCCAACATCAACTTCGTCGACCAGATTCGGGTGTTTCAGGATTTGGCGCCCAGCTCGGCGGGGCCCTGGCTGCCGCTGCGTACCCGCGTGGTAGTAGGCCTGAAGCCCACCAAAAAGCAAACCGGCCTGCTGGTGCGCTTCAACACCACCAACTCTAACTTCGCCACCAACCAACCCCACGAAGCCAAGTTCTACGACCAGCCCTTTGCCTCCGCCCCCGATGCCCTGGAAATTCCGGCCGGCTTCTGGGAGCAGCACCGGCCCGACACCCTCTCGGCCCAGGAAGTCCGCACCCTCACCGCCCTCGACTCGGTGGGTAAGCTGCGCTCGGTACGCTCGGCCTTGGAGCTGGCCGACCTGCTGGTGACGGGCTACAAGCAGGTGGGCAAGTTTGAGCTGGGCCCCGTACCCAGCGTCTTTACCTACAACAACGTAGAGGGCGGCCGCATCCAGGTGGGTTTCCGCACCAGCGGCGACCTAAACCCCAACTGGTTTGTGCGCACCTACGCGGCCTACGGCACCAAGGACAAGGACCTCAAGTATGGCGTCACGGGCTACCGCGTCCTCAACCGCCCCAACTGGACGCTGCTGGGGTTTGAGAGCAGCCACGACGTGGACCAGGTGGCCCTGCTCGATAATGGGTACGCCATTGAAAACCCACTGTTCGACGCGGCTGTGCGCTTTGGCAACATCAAGCCGGGCCGGCCGCTTTGGCGCCAAGTAACCGGCTTTTCGGGCCAGACGGACCTGTTCCACGGCTTTACGCAGAAGCTTACGCTCCGGCATCAGCGCTTCGACCCGCTCTACGACTTTGCCTACTACACCAGCGCTGACCATCAGCCCGGGGCTCCAACCGCCGACAAGTTCGCGCTTTCGGAGGTTATCCTGGAGTCGCGCTACGCTCCGGACGAAACGCTGATTCAGAACAAGAACCGGCGCTACGCCGTGGGCCTGGCCAAGTGGCCAGTGTTTACGCTGCGCTATACCCGGGGCTTCAACGGCGTGCTGGGCAGCGACTTTGCCTATCACAAGTTCAACCTGCTGGTTACCCACAGCCTGCAGCTGGGCCAACTCGGGCGTACCGAGTACATCGTGGACGCCGGCTACATCCCTAGCACCATTCCCTACCCCGTGCTGAAAAGCCACCTTGGCAATGAGTCGCCCATTTACACCACCAGCGCCTACAACCTGATGCGCTACTTCGAGTTTGTGAGCGACCGGTACGCTTCCCTGCACTTCGAGCACTACTTCGAGGGGCTGTTTATCAACTCCGTGCCCCTGCTCAAAAAGCTCGACTGGCGCCTGCTGGCATCGGGCAACGTGCTGTACGGGGGTGTAAGTCAGGCCAACCGCAACGCCACCCCGCTGGTTGACGAAAACGGCGCAGCCCTGCCTACCTTCCGGCCATTGGGTACGGCGCCCTACGTGGAACTGGGGTACGGCGTGGAAAACATCTTCAAGATTCTGCGCGTCGACTTCATTCACCGGCTCACTTATCGGGACCCGCCGGGGGCCAAAAGCTTTGGCGTGAAGGTGTGCGCGCAGTTCAAGCTCTAAGCTTCTTACTTAAGCTCATATTTGGCCTCTGCCTGGGTTAGCCGGGCAGAGGCCTTTTTGTCTTAGCGGCCATCCGCTTAGCTCGCGGTTAAAAGGTAGTTCTTGATTCCAATCAAGAAAATGGCTTACGGGGCGGGCTAGTTTTGACCTCGTCAACTGCCCGTGCTTATGCCCTTCCTCCGCCGTTTTCGCTTGCCATCTTTGGTTGTGCCACCTAGCTTGGCGCCACGTGAAATTCAGCTTGCCCGTGGGCATCTGTCGCCGCGGGCTACCGAGCTGCTGCTATGGGAGCGGCGGGTCAGCCGCCTGTTCTGGATGGTTACGGGCGCGCTGGGGATGGCCCTGGCCGTGCACGGGGTAGCGGCGGGGGCGTTGTAGAGCATTACGCTTCCCAGCCAGCAGAAAGTCTTTTTGAGCGGCACCTTATTGTGAAGGCATTGCTGGTAATTTGCCGGCGTCTTCCCTCCCACTCCTGCTATGGCTTCTTCCGACAACATCTACACCGCCCGTCAGCAGTACGTGCTCCTGATTCTGTGTTTGATTGGGCTGGCCACGCTGATTCTGATTGGGCTAGGCAGCTACATCACGGCCTTTCTGGGGGCGGGTATCCTGTATGTAGTGCTCCGGCCCTGGTTTACGGCCCTGGTGCACCGGCGGGGGTGGCATCCGCAGCTGGTCACGACCGGGCTGCTCACCTTTGCTTTCGTGGTCATCATCCTGCCCTTTACGGCCCTTACGCTGATGCTCGTCAGCCGCATCCGCGCTTACGCCCAGGACACCAGCCAGATCATGGCCGTGCTGCATAAAATCGAGCAAAAAGCTGGCTACGCCCTCACCACCGAGCAGAATGTGCGCAGCCTGGTGCAGCAAAGCGTCAGTTGGCTTAGCCAGCGCATTCCGTCCCTGGCCTCGGGCCTGCTGCACTTTGCCGTTGTTATCGGGTTGATGCTGTTCACCCTGTACTTTATGTACACCCAGGAGGCCGGCTTTCTGCGAGGACTGCGGCGCTACCTGCCCTTTCGGCCCAATACCCTGCACGAGTTGGGTGACTCCTTGAAAAACAACGTGCAGGCCAACGTTATCGGTCAGGCCCTGATTTCCCTGGTGCAAGCCCTGCTCTCGGGCCTCACGCTCTGGATATTTGGGGTGCCGGATGCTTTGTTCTGGGGCGTGGTCAGCTTTTTCATGGCCTTTATTCCCGTGCTGGGCACACCCCTGGTGTGGGGGCCGGCGGCTATTATCAAACTGTCTCAGGGCTACACGGGCCAGGGCGTGGGTATTCTGCTGGTGGGCGTCATCGTGATTATGAACATCGACAACCTGCTGCGCATTCTGCTGGCCCGGCGCATCGGCAATATCCATCCGCTTATCACGCTGGCGGGCGTGGTGCTGGGCGTCGAAATCTTTGGGATTCTGGGCCTGGTGCTCGGCCCGCTGCTGCTCTCCTACTTTATTGTGCTGATCCGGGTGTTTGAGCGCGAGAACCGGATTCGGCGGCGGCGCCTGCCGACAAGGCCGCAGTAAAACGCAGTCAGCAGGCTAAGCTACCGTGGCTTATGCTCTCAGCAGTTGCTACGCCTCATCAGGTTTCGGTGAGTACAGTTTTGAAGCCAGCCAGCTGGCCGCTCTCCGTCTTGCCCAGCACCAGTACCTGCACCTGCGGCCCACTGCCCAGGCGGTATACCTGCACATCTTCCAGTTCCTGCTTCAGGTACATCTGCAGCGCCTTGAAGCGGTTGGCCAGGGCCGCATCGCCCAGCACGCCATCGTCGGCGGTGTGGTTGCGCAGAAAATACGTCAGCTCCTGCTTTTCCACGCGGGTTTCGGCGGGCAGCCCGGCCAACTGCGCCAGCGTCGCGTCGGTGAGCTTACCGGCGGGAGCGGCATAGCTGACAGCTTCCAGCGGCGCTTCCGACTCGCTGATAAACTGTAGGCCCTGGGTAAGCTGCCGCAGCTGCGTCAGGGAGGCATCGGTCGTGGCGGAACCGGTAGCATCAGCAGCTGGGGTTTCGGTGGTTTCCCGCTCGCCCTTAGCCGATGAATGGGCGGAAGCCGCTTCTCCGGCCGCGGCGGGCACCTGCCCGGCAATGGCGGCGGCTAGCTCCTGCATCCGGGCTTCGGCCACCTTGATCTTGGGATTGGCGAAGTTCATGTCCGAGACGTGCTTCATCGGAATCAGGTGAATGTGGGCGTGAGGCACTTCCAGCCCTATTACGGCTACCCCCACGCGCTTGCACGGCACGGCGGCTCCCACGCCTTTGGCTACGCGCTGGGCAAACAGGTGCAAAGCGGCTAACTCCGCGGCGGGCAGGTCAAAAATGTAATCCACTTCCCGCTTCGGAATAACGAGGGTATGGCCTTCTACTAATGGGGTAATGTCGAGGAAAGCCAGATGGTGTTCGTCTTCGGCCACTTTATAGGCGGGCAGCTCACCGGCCACAATTCGGGAAAAGATAGAAGCCATATGCAGAGGAAAAGATGAGGTGAACGGACAGGGCCATTACCGCAGCAACGGGCCCGGGCCAAAGTAAGGCAAAAAATAAAGCGACCAAGCCTTGGGCTTAGTCGCTTTACGGGTTTCATTGTTGCTCCGGCTGCCCCGGCAGCTACACAGCTACCAAGGCTTCAAGGGCGTATCTAGCGGCTGATTTCGAGGATTTCAAACTGCAGCTTGCCGGCCGGCACGGTAATTTCGGCTGTATCGCCGGCCGATTTGCCCAGGAGCCCTTTGCCGATAGGTGACTTCACGGAGATTTTGCCAGCGGCCAGGTTGGCCTCCTCTTCAGCTACCAGTGTGTAGTCCAGCACCATGTTGTTCTTCAGGTTCTTGAGCTTCACTTTGCTCATGATGAGCACCTTGCTGGTGTCCAGGTTCGACTCATCCAGCACGCGCGCATTCCCCACAATTTCTTCGAGCTTGGAAATCTTCAGCTCCAGCAGGCCCTGCGCTTCTTTTGCGGCATCATACTCGGCATTTTCGCTTAGGTCCCCTTTGTCGCGCGCCTCACGCAGATCCTCGGCGGCTTTGGCGCGGCCCCGGATTTTGAGGTCCTGCAGCTCGTCCTTTAGCTTTTGCAGGCCTTCGGGAGTATAGTAATTTATGGTTGCCATGGTAGGGTGATGGTAAGCTCAAAAAACAAGGAGAACGGCCAGCGTGGCTGGCCGTTCTCCCCCAACAGGTTTAGGCAAATATACGAAGCCGGCGCGAATAGTGCTAAGCCCTCGTTGCCGCCCCGGGCGCCGAGCCGCAAACGGTCAGGTTACCAGCTGAGCGGTTATCGGCACGCAATTCAGGCTAAAAAGCTACTGGTTGGCCGCTGAGCGGCTGGCAAGGAATGCCTGAATCTTAGCAGCCAGCACCTGATTGATGCGCTCATAGGATTGGTACGACCACCCGCCCACGTGTGGCGACAATACCACGTTGGGCGCAGCCGCCAAAAAGTCGAACCGGGCCTGCTGCTCCGGGGTGAGCGTGGTCAGCTTTTCATTTTCCAGCACATCCAGCGCGGCCCCCAGCACCCGCCCCGACTTGAGCTCCTGCACCAAGGCCGCGTGGTCCAGCACCTCTCCCCGGGCCGTGTTCAGCAGCCAGATGGGGTTGCGGAAGCCCTGCAGCAAAGTGGAACCAATGAAGTGGTGGTTGGCCGCCGAATACGGGATGTGCAGGCTCAGCACCTGGGCGCGGGCCTGCAGCTCGGCCAGGGAAACGGGCGTGGCGTAGTGGCCGTAGTCACAGGCAGAGTCGTGGTCGTAGGCCAGCACGGTGCAGCCGAAGGCAGCGAGGCGGCGCGCAAAAGCCTTGCCCATGTGCCCGCACCCGATGAGACCCACAGTTTTGCCCCCCAGCTCTTCGCCCCGGTTAGCCTCGCGCCGCCATTGCCCGGTCTGCACCTCCTGGTGGGCGCGGGGGATGTGGCGCAACAGGGCCAGTAGCAGCCCAATGGCGTACTCGCCCACGGCATCACGGTTGCCTTCGGGCGCGTTCAGCAGCGTGATGCCGGCCGCCGCCAACGCTGCCTCATCAATATTATCGACGCCGGCCCCCGCCCGGGCCACGTAGCGCAGGTACGGGCCGTGGCTGAGCAGCCCGGCCGTGATGCGCAGCTTGGAACGCACCATGAGCCCGTCGTAGGGGTGCGCGGCCAGGGCAGCCGGCACTTCGGCCGCCGTCAGATCGGGCCGGTAGTGCATTTCCACCCCGGCCTCCCGCAGGTAGTCGGGCAAGCTGGGGTGCATGTCGTCGATGACGAGGCAGAGGGACATAGTTGATTTCATTGCCACAAATGAGCTATTGCCTCTCCTCGGCAGGATACTTTTTTTTCAACAAGCGGAGTGCGGTAGTACACAGAGCGGCAACTACAACTGTCCATAACCATGACTCAGAGATTGACATTTCCAGTTTATGACCGTTACGTTGAAGAGAAACTAGCACAACCGCGCCAAGCAGGAAAAGAAAGCTTTCTACTAGAGAGTGTGGACAGTCAGCGCATCCAATCCAGGGCGGCGAGCAGGTGAGCGACGGCTAAAAAAGAGGCGGCGGTTTTCTCGTAGCGGGTGGCCAAGCCTCGCGCTTCTTTGAGCCGGC
>NZ_VTHL01000016.1:0-114179 GCF_008271285.1 Hymenobacter lutimineralis
CCATGCCTTCACTTCCCTCTCGCTCGAAGACCTGAAGATCAAGAGCTGGAACGAGTACAAGGCCCTGTAGACAGTTGACCGATTCCAAAGGGACGCCATGCGGATAAGCTCCGCATGGCGTCCCTTTGGAATCGTTCGTGTTGGGTCACGGAGCACTTACCAATCCCACTGGCGCGAGTTTAGCGTAGCGTAACTCGTGACCAGCCATGAGGTGGGGGTGTCCTTGCACTGCCGCACTAGCGGCAAGGCGGTTGATGGTTATCCACCTCGTTCAACAACTTCGTTCTACTGCGCGGCACAGCCTCGCCCGCATGGTCGGCACGAGGTACGTTGCGCTAAACTCGCGCCAGGCTACATACCCTTTTCTCATGAAAAAATTCACCTCGTTCGCCGACGTACCCGACTACCGCGCCCTGCTGCACCAAGCGCTGGAGATTAAGCAGAACCCCTACGGCTACCAGCACGTTGGGCGCAACAAAACCGTAGGGCTTATCTTCTTTAACCCGAGTTTGCGCACCCGGCTCAGCTCCATCAAGGCGGCCTACAACCTGGGGGCGCAAGCCTGGGTGCTCAACGCCGGCGCCGACTCCTGGACCCTGGAAATGGCTGATGGCGCCGTGATGAACGGCGGCACGCAGGAGCACATCAAGGACGCCATTGCGGTGATGAGCCAGTACTGCGACGTGCTGGGCGTGCGCACCTTCCCCACGCTCAAGGACCGGGCCGAGGATTACGGGGAAGTGGTCTTCAACAAGATTCTGCAGTACGCCACCGTGCCCGTCATCAGCCTGGAAAGCGCCACGCTGCATCCGCTGCAAAGCTTCGCCGACCTGATTACGGTGGCCGAAACCAAAAAGAAAGAGCGGGTGAAAGTAGTGCTGACCTGGGCCCCGCACGTGCGCGCCTTGCCTCAGTGCGTGCCCAACTCGTTCTGCGACTGGTTCTCGGAAATCGACTGGGTGGATTTCGTCATCACCCACCCCGAGGGCTATGAGCTGGACCCCAGGTTCACGAAAGGGGCGCGAATCGAATACGACCAGAAGAAGGCCCTGGAAGGCGCCGACTACGTGCAGGCCAAGAACTGGAGCAGCTACCAGCAGTACGGCCAGGTGCTGCAGAACGACCCGGCCTGGATGCTCACGCCCGAGCATATGGCCCTGACCGACAACGCTAAATTCCTGCATTGCCTGCCCGTGCGCCGCAACGTAGAAGTAGCGGATGCGGTGCTGGATGCGCCCGGCTCGCTCATCATTCAGGAGGCTGGCAACCGGGTATTTTCCATGCAAACCGTACTGCACGAGCTGCTGAAGGAAAGTGTATAATTCGGGTACGGTATAACAATGGAAAGAAACCTGCGTTCAAGGCGAGGTCGAAATGGCCAGCGGGTCATTTCGGAAAGTTCACCTTAACCCTTACCCATGAAGAAGGTATTTGTCCTCGCCGCACTCCTCGTAACCGGTGCCACCGCTGCTAACGCACAAACCAGCACCACCACGACCACGACGGCACCCCAGCCTACGCAGAGCACAACCGTGCAAACCCAGACCGGGACAACTGTACCAGCCACCACGGGCACCGTGAATACCACCGTGACGACCACTCCGGCCCCCACCACGGCGCCAGCTCCGGCTCCGGCTACTACCGTAGAAACGCAGGCCGGTACGGGCGTTACCCAGTCGGGCGCCACCATGACGGATAAGCCAGCCGACGTGAAAGCCAAGGACAAGAAGAAGAAGTCGAAAGTGAAGGCTGACTAAGCTGCTTCACGCCACCTATTGCCGCACCGCCCAGCTGCTTTCCGGTAGCTGGGCGGTGTTGTTTTCCGGTGTCTGGAAAAGCGGCGGCCGATCTGCCAGGTCAGAATAGAAAGGCCAGTTGCTTGCCCACCGCTTCCTCCAGGGTTTCGAGGTTGGAAAGCGTAAGGCCCAGCAGGCGTACCCCTTTGGCTAGGGGCAGCACGCTGGCCGTTAGCTCCCGGCTTAGTTGCTCGGCCATGGCCTGGCTGCTAATCGGAGCCAGCAGCGTGCGGCTGCGGGTAATCTGCTGGAAGTCGGCGTACTTGACCTTAAGCGTGAGCGTGCGGCCCCGCACCTCCGCCCGCTGGCAGTAGCTCCACACCGAGTCCAGGCAGGGCTGCAGTCCTGAGAGTAGTTCCTCCGGCGTAGTCAAGTCCTGCTCGAAGGTGGTTTCCGAGCCCACAGACTTGCGCTGCCGGTCGGGGCGCACGGGGCGGTGGTCGATGGCGCGGGCAATGTGGTAGTAGTAGGAGCCGGCCTTGCCGAAGTGCTGGCGCAGGAACGTTTCCGTCTGCTGGCGCAGGTCGAGGCCCGAGAAGATGCCCAGTTGGTTTAGCCGCGCCGCCGTAGCCGGCCCGATGCCGTGAAACTCGCCCACCCGCAGCTGCTCCACAAAGGCCAGCCCCTGTGCGGGCTTAATCACAAACTGCCCGTTGGGCTTGCGGTAGTCGGAAGCCAGCTTGGCCAGAAACTTATTGTAGCTGATGCCGGCCGAGGCCGTCAGCTGAGTGTGGTGCAGGATGGCCGCCCTGATTTCCTGGGCTATCTGCGTGGCCGACTCAATGCCCTTCAGGTTTTCCGTCACGTCCAGGTAGGCCTCATCCAGGGAAAGCGGCTCTATCAGCGGCGTGTATTCCGCAAATATTTCCCGGATCTGCCGGGACACAGCTTTGTACACCTCAAACCGGGGCTTCACGAAAATCAGGTCCGGGCACTTGCGCAGGGCCGTGCTGGAGGGCATGGCCGAGCGCACCCCAAACTGCCGGGCCTCGTAGGAAGCCGCTGCTACCACACCCCGGGCCTGGGAGCCGCCAACGGCCACGGGCTTCCCGCGCAGCGCGGGGTTGTCGCGCTGCTCCACGGAGGCGTAGAACGCGTCCATGTCGAGGTGAATAATTTTGCGGATAGCGGCGTCCAAACGAGCAGGGAAGAAGACCAGCCGCAAAGGTCGGCACCGGGCACACAGATGCCAAGCCACCGCCCGGCCTAGTGAGGGATGGTAGTGAATGCTTCCTGGTACAGCTTCTGGTCTTCGGTGCCCAGGCGCGCATCCAGAACTGCTTTTTCGCTCAGAAAGCGCGGGGCGTTGGGTTGCGCGAAGTCCCATTTGCCCACGTACTGCAGCTGACCCGGCTGCAGGGTAAACGAGTAGCGCCGGTCGGTAAGCGCGCCGCGTGCCGCTTTACGTAGCGCTTCGGTGCCGTAGGAATACTCATACCACTGCAGCACGTAGCGGCCCGGTGGTAGCGCTACGCAAAACTCGTTTTCAGGGCGGGTGCGCACGATGGGCTTCACGCTAATGCGGTAGAACTTGCCAGTGGTGAGGTTCAGCAGCCGCACGTATTGCGGCAGGCCCCCACTGCTAAACCCCAGCCGTTGGAGGCAATGGCCGTAGATAACGCCTTTGCCCGCGGGGATTTCGCCCTGATTGGTGCTCCAGCTTCGGGAAGGAAGCACAAGGGCCGGGCCCGGAAATAAATCCAGCGAATCGGCCGGCATACCAGCGGAGATATTATCAATGGAAAAGGTGACCGGTACGGTGAAAAAGACATTAACCGGCCGGCGGTTCTGGGTGCCCGGCTGCCACTGCACGGCTTGCAGGCGTTGGGCGGCCCGCAGAGCTTCGGCATCCAGGTCGGGCCGTAGGCCTTGCTTGATGGTGATGTTGGTGACGTGCCCGGTGGAATCAACCACAAAGGCCAACAGAACTTTGCCCTGAATACCGTCGCGCAGGGCTGTAGGCGGGTAGCGCAGGCTGTCCGTTACCAGCTTAAACAGGGCTTTGGGGCCTCCTGGAAATACGGGCATGGTTTCCTGGTAGCCCACACGGCGCCGCGTAGTATCAGCAGACTGCGCCAGGGTAGAGTAGCTGATCAGCAGCCCCAGAAAAAGGAAGTAGAAACGCATATAGCCCGCAAGATACCTCAATCCTGCACCGGCTCCAGGGGTATGGCGGCCGAATCGGGGGTAGCGCGCGGCTTGCGGCTCACCAGGAACACGCCCCCAAAAATCAGCAGGGCTTGCAGGGCTTTGGCTAGGGTGAGGGTGTCTTTGCCAAGAGCCACGGCAATGCCCACTGCCAGGGCCGGCTGCAGGTAGATGTAGGCACCCAGCAGGGCAGGGGAGGCGTACTTCAGGGCCCAGTTATTCAGCAAGTAGGCCATAATGGTCAGGCAGATAACCATGTAAGCAATGGCTGCCCAGATGCCCGGCGGAAAGCTGGCGTAGTCGGGAGCCAGCACCTGTTGCCAGCCGGCCGGCACGGCAATGAATGCACCCACCAGGAAAATGCGCGCCAGCACCGTGAAGGGGTGGTACTTGCGCATCAGGGGCATTACCACGACCAGGTAGATGCCGAAGGCCGTGGCGTTGAGCAGAATGTATACGTTGCCGAGTAAGCCATCCTGCCCATTGGCCGCCACCGGGCCCCGGCTCAGAATGATGCTGGCCGCGCCCACAGCGGCCAGCGCAATGCCCAGCAGCCGGGGCAGCGTAATCTTTTCGCCCAGCAGCACCACCGAGGCCAGTACCGTAACGACCGGGGCAATGGTTTGAATTAGCGAGGCGTTGATGGGCGAGGTGAGATTCAAGCCCGAGAAGAACAGCAGCTGATTCAGGCCAATGCCCAGGATGCCGCTGGCCAGGGCCCGCAGGTTATCGGCGCGACCTTGGATACGGTCCTGCGGGGCTATGAGGCGGCTCAGCACCCCAAAAAACACGGCCGCGCCTACGATGCGCAGCACCACCAGCCCAAACGGGCCCATGTAGCGCGGCATCACGTCTTTGGAGATGCTGTAGTTGGCGGCATAGATCAGGGCCACCACAAATAGGGCCGCGTGCACCTTCACTGAGTTTTTCATGCACAACGAAGGTAGCAGCCCGAACGGTAGCTTTGCTGACCTTTGCGCCCTGTTCGCGTATAGGAAGGCCCTGCAACTACTTTTTCCTGTGTGGTTCCAGGCCCCATACCCAGACCGCGCTATTTCCTTGCCCTATGAGTACCGGTTCTCTTTTCGATGCGGATGCCCAGTCTGCCCCCCACGCCCGCATGGCTGCTCCCGCCCCGGGAGCCCCGCTGGCGGAACGCATGCGCCCCCGCACCCTCGACGACTACGCCGGCCAGCAGCACCTGATTGGGCCCGAGGGCGTACTGCGGCGCTACCTGCAGGCCGGCCGCCTGCCCAGCCTCATTCTGTGGGGGCCGCCCGGCGTGGGCAAAACCACCCTCGCTAACCTGCTGGCCCAGGAGCTGGGCAAGCCCTTTGCCTCGCTCAGCGCCGTGAATGCCGGCGTGAAGGACGTGCGGGAGGTGATAGAGCGGGCCAAAAAGCAGCGGGGCACCGTACTGTTTATCGATGAAATTCACCGCTTCAGCAAAAGCCAGCAGGATGCCCTGTTGGGCGCCGTGGAGCAGGGCATCGTCACGCTCATTGGGGCCACCACCGAAAACCCCTCGTTTGAAGTTATTCCGGCCGTGCTGAGCCGGGCCCAGGTGTACGTGCTGGAGTCCCTGGGCAAGGATATCCTCATCGGCATTGTCGACAAAGCTCTGGCCGAAGACGAAGTGCTTAAGCAGCGGAACGTGCGCATGCAGGACTACGGGGCCCTACTCACCATTTCTGGGGGCGACGCGCGCAAGCTGCTCAACCTGCTGGAAATCGTGGTGGAAGCCAGCCGCCCCGACCCCGAAACCGGCCAGGTCGTCATCACCGACGAGGTAGTACAACAGCTGGCCCAGCAGCACCTGGCGCGCTACGACAAAGGCGGGGAAATGCACTACGACGTCATTTCGGCCTTTATCAAAAGCATCCGCGGCTCTGACCCCAACGCGGCCCTCTACTACTTGGCCATCATGCTGGAAGGGGGCGAGGACCCCAAGTTCATTGCCCGCCGCCTGCTCATTCTGTCCTCCGAAGATGTAGGCCTGGCCAACCCCAACGCGCTTATGCTGGCGCAAAGCTGCTTTCAGGCCGTGGCCGTGATTGGCATGCCCGAGTCGGATATTATTCTGGGCCAGACAGTGGTGTACTTGGCTACCTCGCCCAAGAGCAACGCCAGCTACAAGGCTATTCGGGAGGCCCGGGCCTTCGTGCGCCAAAACGGGCCCCAGCCGGTGCCCATTCCCCTGCGCAACGCGCCTACCAAGCTCATGAAGGAGCTGGGCTACGGCAACGAATACCAATACTCCCATGACTACCCCGGCAACTTCGCCTTCCAGGAGTTTCTGCCGGAAGCCCTCAGCGGCCGGCGCTTCTACGAGCCCGGCCACAACCCCGCCGAAGCCAAAGCCCAGGAGCGCCTGCGCCAGCTCTGGGGCGAGAAGTACGGATATTAGCTGAGCCAAGTGCCGGGGCTACGGCCATTACCAGCCACCGGTCCGCGTTGACCGGCTGAAATGGCCCGTTCGTTGAATTGCCGGAATAAGGAAGGGAAAGCCTCTACTTTTGTTATCGTACCGAACTCGCTAACCTTTCCGATGAGACAATTCTTAAAATATGTTCTAGCCACGCTCACCGGCCTTGTGCTGTTTGGCGTCGTAGCGTTTGTGCTGCTCATAGGCTTTATTGTAGCCGCCGCTTCCTCCGACAAAGAAGTAACCGTTGAGAGCAACTCTGTGCTGGAACTCAGGCTCGATAAGCCCCTGGCCGAGCGGGGCTTCGAGAATCCGCTGTCCTCGATTACCGGGGGGCAAGCCACCACGGGCCTCGACGAGTTGAAAGCCGCCATCCGCCGCGCCAAAACCGACGACGACATCAAGGGCATCTTCCTGAACCTGGAAATGGTGCAGGGCGGCATGGCCACGATGCAAGAAATCCGCCACGAGCTAGTTGAGTTTAAGAAGGGCGGCAAGTTTGTGGTGAGCTACACCGATGCGCAGTCGGAGAAAAGCTACTACCTGGCCTCCGTGGCCGATAAGCTTTACCTGAACCCCCAAGGTACCCTGGAGTTCAACGGCCTCAGCTCCGAGACCATGTACTACAAAAACCTGTTCGACAAGCTGGGCATTCAGGCGCAGATTTTCCGCGTGGGCTCGTTCAAGAGCGCCGTGGAGCCCTTCTTCCGCACCAACATGTCGGATTCGGCCCGCCTGCAAACGTCTTCCTTCCTGAACTCCATCAACGGCGCTATGCTGGCCGACGTGGCCAAGGCCCGCAAAATTGCCCCCAACCGCCTCAAAGTCATCAGCGACTCGATGCTGGTGCACAACGCCGACGACGCAAAGCGTCTGGGTCTGGTAACGGACCTGGGCTACTACGACCAGGCCACCGACTACATAAAGGGGAAGCTGGGCGTAGAGAAAGACGAGAAGCTGAGCCTGGTGTCTTTGAGCGACTACCTGAAAGCCGAGGATGAGGATGAAAACAGCAGCGGCAACCGCATTGCCGTGGTGTACGCCGATGGCGACATCGTGACGGGCAAGGGCGGCAACGAAAACATTGGCAGCACGCGCTTCGCCGAGGCCATCCGCAAGGCCCGCCTCGATAAGAAAGTGAAAGCCGTGGTGCTGCGCATCAACTCACCCGGGGGCTCTTCCCTGGCTTCCGACATCATCTACCGTGAGGTAATGCTGACCAAGAAAGTGAAGCCCATCATTGCCAGCATGTCGGACGTGGCGGCCTCGGGTGGCTACTTCATTGCCATGGGCTGCGACACCATTGTGGCCAACCCCACTACCATCACCGGCTCCATTGGCGTGTTCGGGGTGCTGCCCAACGTTGAGCCCTTCCTGCGCGACAAGCTCGGCATCACCACCGACCGGGTAACCACCGGCAAGTTCTCGGACTTCCCCACCGTGACGCGCGCCCTCACGCCCTTCGAGCAGCAGCAGTTCCAGAAAGAGGTAGACCGCATCTACGCCGACTTCACCACGAAAGCCGCCGCCGGCCGCCGTATGCCGGTGGAGCGCCTGCGCGGGTTTGCCTCGGGCCGGGTATGGTCGGGCACCGAAGCCAAAGCCCGGGGCCTGGTGGACGTGCTAGGCTCTTTCGACGATGCCCTGCGCATTGCCGCCCGCCGCGCCAACCTCAAAGCCGATGACTACCGCATTCAGAAGCTGCCCCGCCAGAAAACCTTTGCCGAAAACCTGTTCAGCTCCTTTAACGAGGAAGCCCGCTTGCGCATGGTGAAGTCGGAAATGGGCCCGCTCTACCCCATGTTCGAGCAGTACAAGAAGCTGTCCGAAATGAAAGGGGTACAGATGCGCGCCCCCTTCGTGCTGGACGTGCAGTAGCAGCCAGGCCGATAGGAGATTAGCTGTCATCCTGAGCAAAGCGAAGGACCTTCTCACGCTGGAACAATAGCCGTTCTGACGTGAGAGGGTCCTTCGCTTTGCTCAGGATGACAGACTTTTTCTCAACCTTGCGGTTACAGTCTCTGACAACTGAAAACTGACAACGAGTAACCGACAACTTACCTGATGCAAGACCTCCTCGAAGCCGCCGAATACCTCCGCCAGCGCCTGCCCGATTTTCAACCTGAAGCCGGCATTATCCTGGGTACGGGCCTAGGCGCCCTGGCTAAAGAAGTGGCCGTGCAGCACCGTTTCAGCTACGCCGAGATTCCGCACTTCCCGATTTCTACGGTGGAAAGCCACGCTGGCGAGCTGCTGGTGGGCACCCTGGCCGGCAAGCGGGTGCTGGTCATGCGCGGGCGGTTTCACTACTACGAGGGCTATACCATGCAGCAGGTGGTGTTTCCGGTGCGCGTAATGAAGCTGCTGGGCATCCGGCACCTGTTCGTGAGCAACGCCAGCGGCGGCCTCAACCCCGACTACGACTACTCCGACTTGATGCTGCTGGAAGACCACATCAACCTGCAGCCTACCAACCCGCTTATCGGCCCAAACCTCGACGAGCTGGGCCCGCGCTTCCCCGATATGATGGAGCCCTACGACCATAGCCTGCTCCGGCTAGCCGAGGAGGCCGCCCAGGAGCTGGACCTGGGGCGCTACCTGCGGCGCGGCGTGTATGCCTCTCTGCCCGGCCCCATGCTCGAAACCCCGGCGGAGTACCGCTACCTGCGCACCATCGGGGCCGATGCGGTGGGCATGAGCACCGTGCCCGAGGTCATTGCCGCCGTGCACATGGGCCTGCCCGTGCTGGCTGTATCCGTCATCACCGACCTGTGCGCCCCTGGCAAACTTAAGAAGGTAGACATTGCCGACATCCTGCGCACCGCCGCCGTAGCCAAGCCCCGCCTTACTGCCCTGCTACAGCGGGTGCTGGAAAAGCTGTGATTTAATGTGCTGGGCTTCGCGAATGTGAGAAATGTGGAGAATGTGCCACTGTCAAGGGAATGTGGGCAATGTGCTATTGTGGGGCATAAGCTGCGCTAATGGGGGAATGGGCGGAGGGGCACTCCGATGCTGGTGTGCCAACGAGCGTGAGGGCGCTGCCTTGTGGGCAGCTCATAACTCAATTGCAGGCCTTCCGCAACCGGGTTGTGAGCTGCCCGCAACTAGAGTTACAGGCGGCCTGCGACTCTACTTGCAGCTGGCTCATAACCAGATTTACAGGCCGCTGAGGAGCACCGCCCCGCTTTAGCCCCTTGGCGCAGCCTATTCCCTCACATCAGTACATTGACCACATTCCTTTGACAGTAGCACATTCTCCACATTTCTCACCTTAGCGAAGCGCAGCACAGCACATTCAAATCACATTAACCCCCTATTGCCGGGAGAAAATATGCTGCTCCAGCAACTGGTCTTTGTTGATGAAGCTGTATACCAGCGTGGTATTGTTAACGGTGCCCAGGTTATAGGTAGCCGTAGCGCCTTTGTGGTCGGTGATTTCCAGCAGCATGTTGTTCTGGCCCGTAAGCTTCCAGGTGCCGGTGGTGGTCGAGTTGTCGTCCAGCTGCGTTTGGGTGTAGGTACCGTCGCTCTTGAACTGCCGCTTGTAGCGGTCCTTGATATCGTTGCCTTTGGAGCTTGATTGGCCGCCTACGGCTACTTCATCCAGCCGCCAGGTGTAAAGCAGGGCGCTGGCCGAATAGGAAGGTGCCGGGTCGCAGCCGCAGGAAGTGTTTTCGCAGCTGCTCACCAGCCCAAATACAAAAAGAAAAACCAGCGCGAGGGAAAACGTACGGCTCATAGCTGCTACAAGGAAAAGGTGGATGCTACCTGCTAAGAGTCCGCCCGGCGTGGCTACGTTGCACCCCAGGCTATTTTATCACCACCGTGCGGCGCTGGTAGCTCAGCACGGTGAACACGCCCAAGCCGCCCTGTACCGTGCTTTTGATGCCGGCGGGCTGAGCAAAAGGGTTGCCGTTGGCCCCGCGCGCATCATCTACCGACTGCATAAAGTCGGCGTAGGCCTTATCCAGGTGGTAGAGCGTGACGACGAGCGTATCGTTGGGCGCAAACTCATAGCTGGTGCCCAGCGTAAATTCCCGCCCATTGTTCAGGCGGTCCTGCGGGTTGTAATCTACTTCCGGGTCTTTGGACACACTGTCGCGGTGAATCTGGAAGCGGTAGTAGTTGCCAGCCTCGGGCGGGTCCTGAAACCGTACGAGTACGTAGGCCTTGCGCTGCGCCTCGGGCTGGTCGTTGAACTTCCACTCCACCGTGTCGATGGGCACAAGGGCGGGCATGGTGGCCGTGCCCGTGAGGTGGCGGCCCTGCTCATCCGTAACGTCGAGCGTGAATACGTCGCCGGGCCGGGCTTGCAGCGGCGCGCGGCCGCGGTGGGTATAGGCTTTCTGAGTGATTGGGTCAAGGGCAGGGGCGAACCGCAGCGTGTCGCGCCACCCCGCTGGCCCTCCTAGTACCACTTGCACCTGCCGGGGCAGGCTGGGGCTGGGGTCGGCCAGGTATTCTGTGGTTTCCGTGACGGTCAGCTGGGGCACTTTGCCGGGCTCCAGGTAGCACTCCACCACCAGCTGGGCGGGGTAGGCGGGAAGCTCCACGTCGATATCCTGCTGCAGGCCGCAACTCGTCAATAGCGCGGCCACCCCCAGCACGCCGAGGCCCCGCTGACCGCAGTGCGCCGTCCCTAAAATCCGTGAAATCTGCATAATCCGCATGAATCCGTGGTTCAGAATTTGAAATTATACGTCACCGAAGGAATAACCGGAAACAACGACACCTGCCGGGCCCGGTAGCCGATAACCTGGCTTTCGTCCTCGTTTTTCACTTGGTCGAAAAACACGAAGTAGGGGTTGCGGCGGTTGTAGGCGTTGTAGATGCTGAATGTGAGGTCTGATTCCGTGAACCAGCGCGTGGGCTTCATCTTCCAGACCACGCCCAGGTCCATACGGTGGTAGGCCGCCAGGCGATAACCGTTGCGGTTGGGGTACACCGGCACGGCCGAGGCATCGTCGCCGTAAATATCCTGAAAGATGAAACGCGCCAGCGGCAGGGTGGTGGGGTTGCCGGAGCTCAGGGTAAAGGAGCCCGTCAGGTTCACGCGTTTACTAAGCTGGTGCAGGCCGACCACCGTCAGGTTGTGGCGCCGGTCGTAGGTGGGGTAGAATAGCTCCCCGTTGTTGATGCCCGAGGTGCCGCGCTGGGCCGGGAAGCGCCGCTTGGTCCAGGAAAGCGTGTAGCCTACCCAGCCGGTGGTGCGGCCGGTTTTCTTTTCCAGGTAGATTTCGTTGCCGTAGGCGAAGCCTTTCCCAAACAGAAACTCCGCGTCCAGGTCGGGGTTCACGAACAGCTGCGCCCCGTCGCGGAAGTCAACCTGATTTTTCGCCCACTTGTAGTACACCTCGTTGGTAAGGAGCCACTGCCCGCCCGCAAATAGAAAGCTCGCCCCGGCCGACACCTGCTGGCTGCGCTGGGGCTTCACGGACAGGCGCGAGGGGTACCAGATATCCGTGGGCAGGGAGGCGCCGGAGTTTGTAACCAGGTGCAGGTATTGGTACATCAGGGCGTAGTTGGCCTTGAGCGTGAGCTTGGGCGAAAGGGTGTAGCGGGCCGCCGCGCGCGGCTCCAGGCCGGCGTAGGCGTCGGTACCGCTGCGGAAGCCCGTCAGGCGCAGGCCGCCTTCCAGCTGCCACCGGTCGGAAGCCCGGAAGTTGTCGGTGGCGTAGAGGGCGCCTTCCTGCCCATCGTAGCCCACGTCGTCGCCGAAGCTCAGGCGCCCATCGGTGGAGCCGGCCTTCAGGCGGCCTACTCCAAAGCGGCGCTGGGTGCCCATGGCCCCAAAGCGCACGGTGTGCCGCTCGTTAAGCGTGTACTCGAAGTCCGTTTTGAGGGTGTAGTCCCGGATAGTGGACGAGAGGTTGAAGCTGAACTGGTCGAGCTTGTTGGCAATTTCGTACTTGTAGTGCGTGAACGAGGCCGAGGTGTTGGCGTACAGGCGTGGGCTGAACACGTGGTTCCAGCGGGCTGAGGCCACGGCATTCCCCCAGTTGAAATTGAAGTTGAAGCCACCCGTAGAGTTGAAGCCAAACTTATCCTGCCCGTAGTAGCCGCTCAAATACACCCGGTCTTTTTCGCCCAGGGTGTAGTTGGCCTTGGCGTTGAAGTCGTAGAAGTAGTAGTCGGGAATGGGGTTGAAGTCCGGGTCGCCCTCGTTGAGCTGGTTGATCCGGCGGGTAAAGATGTCGAAGTAGGTGCGCCGCCCCGACACCAGAAATGCGCCTTTGTTTTTCTTGAGCGGGCCCTCCACCGTAAGGCGGGAAGAAATAAGGCCCAGGCCGCCCGTCACGCCCAGCTTCTGGTTGTTGCCCTCGCGCAGCTTCACATCCACTACCGAGGAGAGACGCCCCCCGAACTGCGCCGGAAAGCCTCCTTTGTAGAGGTCCACGCTCTGCACGGCATCGGAGTTGAACACCGAAAACAGCCCGAATAAGTGATTGGGGTTGTACACCACCGCATCGTCTACCAGTACCAGGTTCTGGTCGGCCGAGCCCCCGCGCACGAACAGGCCGCTGGTACCCTCGCCGCCGTTTTGCACGCCGGGCTTCAGCTGCAGGGTTTTCAGGATATCCACTTCCCCAAACAAGGCGGGGAGCAGCTTGGCCTCGGTAGCCGTGAGCCGCTCCACGCTCATCTGGGTGCTTTGCTGTTTCTGCTCCAGGGTGCCGCTGGCTTCCACCACCACCTCGCCCAGCTCGTTGCCGGCTGGGGCCAAGCGAAAGTCCAGCTGCTGGCTATTGCGCAGGTTCAGGTCGCGCTTCACCGTCTGGTAGCCGATGAAGGATACCACCACTTGGTAGCGCCCGGCGGGCAAAGAAAGCGAGTAGTTGCCCTGCTCATCGGCCGTGACGCCAGCGCTTAGCACCGGCACCGCCACGGTAGCTCCCGGCAGGATGCCGGCCTCACCCAGCACCCGGCCGCTCAGGGTAACCATGCGCTGCTGTCCCGTTGCCGGGCCAGCCCAAAAAGAAAGAAATCCAAAAAGAAGTGTTCCAAGAAGTAACGAAATCCGCATCAGCCCTAAGCTATAACCCACCAAACAGCCACAAAGGTAAACGCCTGGGCGGGGGTGGTTAGTATAGCAAACCCGGTTCCCCGGAAAAAGTCTACAAATACGGCTGCATGGCCTGCTGCAGCTGCTGAGCGGGCACTACGCCGGCCTGCCGCCACACGGGCTGCCCTTTATGGAACAGAATAAGCGTTGGAATGCTCTGCACCCGAAACTGCTGCGCGGCGGCCTGGTTTCGGTCCACGTCTACTTTAATCACCTTGAGCTTGCCCTGGTAACTGGCCGCAACCTGCTGGAGGATCGGGGCCATGGTTTTACAGGGGCCGCACCAGTCGGCGTAGAAATCCACCAGCACGGGCATACCGGGGGAGTTGATAAGATCGGCAAAGGATTTTTTAGGCATGGTAGAAGGGTTTTAAAACGAAAAAGCGTCCCGGACCACAGCCCCGGACGCTTTGTTACGAGAAAAGTGGATAGTTATTTTCGTTTTTCCACTACGGTTACATCATTGGCAGTTTCGGGAAACTCAAACCGCCCACTCACCACGCGCTTACCCGTCACCTGGCACTCCCACACGTAGCGCCCGGGCGTGGCCTTCGCAGCCTCACCGGCCTCCGACTTAAAATAGTCTCCATTAGTGGGGTCGGCCGGGTACATCACGTCGGCCCCATTCTGGCCTTTTTCAATTTCCTTGGTGAGGATGTATACCTTGCCCGTAGCCTGGTTGGTGACCATGAATTTGGCAGTGTACGTTCCCAGAATTCCAAATTTATCCATGACACCCAGGCGGATGTAAGCGTCGGTAGATACCATCCAGGTTTGGGCCTGGGCCGTAGCCGGGCGCATAGCCAACATAACCAGCAAAAGGCCGGCTACGCGCAGCAGCTGCTGGAGCCGCGAAGAAAAGGCAAAAGTAGAGGTGTGCATGCTGAACGGAAGTATATGAGTGAAACCGCGAGGAAGAAAACAGAGCGTAGAAAAGAAGCTAAATCAGGTAAGACACGTTTGATTGGTGGGTGGATATCATCTCGTGTAATCAAATATAAACAGGAAGCGCGGGAATTATATCAACCGCTTACTATTCTTTTTTGTGACGCAGGCGTATGGGGAGCTAGGAAAAGCCCATTGCGGAAGCTGTTAACACGTAGTGCGTTGTGAAAAAAATGCGTTCAAATAACGTACCAGAAATAGTTGTGCCGGTCCGCCCGCATTCCGCCGAGGCCGTATGCCAGCTTTGCGAGCGGGAAGTGCAGCGCACTTCGCGGCATCATCTGGTGCCGCGGGAAGAGGGTGGGCGCCATGGGCCCACGGTAGCCCTCTGCCAACCCTGCCACAGCACCGTGCACACGCTGCTGCACAACAAGGTGCTGGCCCGGCGTTATCACTCCATCGACCTGCTGCGCCAAGCGGAAGAGCTGCAAACCTACCTGCAGTGGATTCGGCGCAGCCGGGTGGAGCGCATTCGCAACCGCCGCAAAAAGTGAAGGACGACGCGCCGTTGCCGAGCCTAGCCGCTATTTTAGCGGCTTACACGCCCGAAGTCCCTTGAACAACTACTTCGTTTCTTTTCAGCAGTTGCGCCGGCAGCCCACGATTGTGGTAGACAGCACAGGATTGGGCGCCGCCCTCACGCTGGCCCACTGGCGCGGAGCCGCTACGCCCCCGGCCCTGCGCGACGATACCAGTGCCGGCTCGGTGCTCCGTGCTCTGCGGGCCGATAAAACGCTTGCTCAGGCGGGCCTGGCTGTTACCGCCAACCACTTCGACATAGATGGCTTTGTGGGGGTGTGGGCCCTGCTGAACCCGACGCTGGCCTTGCAGCACGGGGAACTGCTGCGCCTGGTAGCTACCCTCGGCGACTTCCGGGAGCTGGACTGGCAGCACCCGCTGGCCGACCACGCCCTGCAACTGGTGTGTTGGCTGAATGCTGAGGAAGAAACCCGGTTTTATGAGCCCTTCGGGGCCCCGGCCCGCCGCCGTCGGGAAGATGAAGCCTCGGCCGAGAAGTTTGCCTGGTTTCTGCCCCGCTTTGCCGAGCTACTCCAAAACCCCGAAGCGGGCCAGGCCATCTGGGAGCCGGAATACCAGCGGGTAAAGCAGGCCCTGGCCGTGGTGCACGGCCCGGCTACCACGGTAAGGCGCTACCCCGACGTTGGCCTGACGGTGGTGACCACGCCCGAACCCCTGCCGTACTACGCCCTGTTTGCGCCCAGCATCGGCACCGATATGGTGCTAAGCCTGTATGACGGTCAGCGCTACGAGTTCGAGTACAAGTACACCACCTGGATAGACCTGGAAAGCCGCCCCACGCTGCCCCGCCTGCCCCTCGATGGCCTGGCCAGCCAGCTGAATGCCCGCGAGCAAACGCCCCGCCGCTGGACCTTCGACGGCATTACGGATACGGGGCCGCTCCTGCGCCTGAGTGGCAAAGGCCTCACCAAGCCCCAGCGCTACGCCAACCCCACTCAGCGGCCCATCTATTCCTCGTCTATTCAGCCCGGGGCGCTTGAGCAGGAAGTGGTAGCCTTTTTCCGGGCCGGCTACGCGGGCATCGAGCCAAAGCGGTACTGGACCTGGGTCGAAATCCGAGCAGTAGGGGAGTAAGCACTAGGCTACACCTCTTCACCGAAGCCCAGCACCTGCAAAGAGCTGATGCCGCCCGCGCCCTTGCGCACGCTGATTTGGGTGGTGACGCGCTCCTTCAGGGCCTCCACGTGGGAGATGATGCCGATGGTTTTGCCGGTGCCCTGCAGCATTTCCAAAGCCGAGAGGGCCACATCCAGCGTGTCGGGGTCGAGCGTGCCAAAGCCTTCGTCGATGAAGAGCGTGTCAATCTGCGTTTTGCGGCCCGCCAGTTCCGAAAGACCCAGGGCCAGGGCCAGACTCACTAGAAAACTCTCCCCTCCCGACAACGAGTTCATGGAGCGCACGGACCCGCCCTGGTACTCGTCTTGGATAAGTAAGTCCAGGTGCTGCTCGGGGCTGCGCTGGATGCGGTAGCGGTCGGTGAAGCGGTGCAGGTGGCGGTTGGCCAGGTCTACGAGGCGGGCCAGGGTGAGGCCCTGGGCAAACTCACTGAACTTCTTGCCATCGGCCGAGCCAATAAGCTCCGCCAGCTGCCGCCAGCGGCGAGCTTCCAGCTGCTGCTTTTCCAGAGCCGCCGCCAGCGCGGCGTGGCGCTCCTGCCCGGCGTGGTGGCTGCTCAGGCGCTCCTGGCGCTGACCCAGCTGTTGGTTGAGTCGCGCCAGGTGCTGATTGTGAGCCGTAAGCTGCTGGTCGATGCTTTCCAGGGGCTCCGGGGTGAGGGTGCGGCCTTCCTCGTGCTGCAGCAGCGCGGTGGTTTCCTGGAGAGTTTGTTCGGCCAGCGCGACGTCCTGCTCGTGGCGGTGCAACTGGTTGAGTAGGGTGCTGGCTTCGGCTTCGGCTAGCAGCAGCGCCGGCAGGGCGGCCGGGTCGGGGGTGAGGCCGGCGGCAGCAAGGGCCGCGGCCAGCGCCGCGCGCTGCTGCTGTTGCGCCTGCTGTTGCTGCTGGGTTTCCTGCTGGCGCTGCTGCAAGCTGTTGGCGGCCACTGTGCGGGCCGTTTCGTGGTGGTTTAGCAGCTGCTCGGCCTCCTGGCGCTGTTGCTCGGCCCCGCGCACGGCAGCCTCCAGCTGCTGCCGTACCCGGGCTACATCGGCATCGGGGAGCAACTCCTGACGCTGCTGCTGCTGCTGCTGGATGGCAGCGTGCTGGTCTACCAGGCCTTGCTTGCGAACCTTGAGCCACGCTTGCAGCTCCAGCTGATCGGCTTCGGCTTTGGCCGCTTCCACGCTCACGCCGCCCAGCGCCTGTTTAGCTTCATGGAGCTGTTTCGTTTTCTGGTCGAACTCGGCTATGCGCTGGCGCGCCAGCTCCATCAGGGCCTGCCCGTTTTCGGTGGTGAACGGTAAGCCGAAGTACTGGGCTTGGCTTTGGATGGTGGCCCGCACGGGGTGAACCTGGTCTTCGGCATCGGCCAGCTCCCGGGCCAGCTTACCAGCTTCCTCGCTGTAGGCCAGGTGCTGGCGGGCCGCGGCTTCCTGGTGCAGCTGAGCCTGCTGCACGCGCTGCTCGGCGGTCGTCTGCTGGTCGCGCAGGGTGCGCAGCGTCTGCACCAGGGCCTTGACGTGCTCGGCGGCGCTTTTCTCCGCCGTTTCGGGCAGCAGCTGAATGGTGGCAACGGCAGCAGCTACCGGCTCGGGCCCGGTCTGCTCCAGCATAGTCACGTAAGTATTAAGCCGGTTGAAACGCGCCCCCAGAGCCCTGACCTGTTGGCTAAGTTTTTCCTCCCGCTCCCGGTCGCGCTGAAAAGCGTCTTCGCTTACGCCCAGCACGCCGGCCAGGTACGGGTGCTCGGTGGCCCCGCACACCGGGCAGGGCTGACCTGCTTCCAGCAGCAGGCGCGTATCGGCGTGGGAGAGGATAAGCTGCTGCATGTGCAGGCTGCGGCGCAGGTCGTCCCAGTGCAGCTGCTCGCGCTCCTGCTCCTGCTGCAGGCTGGCCACGTGGTAGCGCAGGCGCCGTAGCCACTCGTCGCGGTCCTGGCTGGCTTCGGCCAAACGGCTGGTATGCGTTAGCAGCTCCTGGCGGGCCACCTCAGCGGCTTGCTGCTGGGTGGCGGCTTCGGTGGCGGCCTGCTGCTGCCGGAGCCGGGCTTCGTGCAGGCGCTGGCTTAGCTGGCCCAGGGCCGATTTCAGGCCGGCCCACTGCTGCAGGTTGGCCGAAAGCTCGGGCAGGTCGGTGGCCAGCTCACCGGCTACGGCGTTCAACAGCAGCCACTTTTCAGCTTCCCTGACTTGCTCCCCCAAAATGGCCGCCCGTTGGCTGGCCACTTCAGCCGCCGCTTTCAGGCGTTTGCACTGCTCGTTTCTCTCTTCATATTCGGCCTTGCCCAGTAGCAGCTGCCGCCGGGCCTCGGCCATCAGCAGGTCCAGCTGCTCGGCTTCGCGCAGGCGGGGCTCCTGGTGTTTTTGCGCGGCGGTGGCTTGCTCATGTGCCTGACGGGCGGCATTGCGGGCGGTTTCGGCGGCGGTGCGGCGCGCCTCCAGCAGGGGCAGTTGCTCCCGGAGCTGCGCCGTTTCCCGCTCCAGGCCGGCCAGTTGCTCGGTGGCGCGGCGTAGCAGGGCGTAGTCGGTGGCGAAAGGAGCGGCCTGCTGATGCAAAGCCAGGCGCTGGCGCAGCGGAGCGAGGGCATCGGCCTGAGCCGTCAACTGCTGGCGGCGCTGGTGCGTGGTGTGCAGCTTCTCGCGCAGCTCCCGCAGGCGCAAGTGCCACTGGCGCGCCGCCAGCAGGTGCTCCTGGGTGGCCGTGGCGGCCGTGAGCTGCCGGGTAAGGTCTTTCACCTCAGCCTCCAGAAGCACTACTTCCTCGGCCGACAGCAGCAGCACGCCCGCCAGGCCGGTGCGCAGCTGCTCTATCTGCTGGGTTTCGTGCTTGGCTCGCTCGAAGGCGGCGCGGGAAATATCGGAGTACTTCCGGGTGTCAGTGATTTTCTCCAGGAGCTGGGCCCGCTCCCCGGCCGGGGCTTTCAGAAAGCGGGTGAAGTCGCCCTGGGCCAGCAAGACCGAGCGCAGGAACTGCCGGTACTCCAGGCCGCTCAGCTCGGCTATTTTCGCCGGAACCTTCGACTTGTAGGTTTCCAGAAACTCCCAGGTTTCGGGACCGTCGGCGGCCGGCTTCCGTTCGCTCAGCTCCATGCGCGGGTCCTGCAGCTTGCCCTCAGGGCGCTTGCGGGCGCGGTACTGGCCCCACTTGCTGCGGTACTCCCGGCCATTGACCTCAAACTCCACTTCGGCCCAGCTTTCGCCCGTGCCGTGGCTCATTACCTGCTCGGGGCCGGTGCTTTCGTGGCGGGGTACCTGCCCGTAGAGGGCCAGGGTAATAGCGTCGAGAATGGTGGTTTTGCCGGCGCCGGTAGGCCCCGTAATGGCAAACAGGCCCGCATCTACCAAAGGGCTCTGACTGAAATCAACGGTATGTTCGCCGCGCAGGGAGTTGAGGTTGAAGAAGCGGACGCGGAGAATTTTCATGCAGGCAAAACGGCCGGGGAGAGTAGCCGGGGAAAAGGAGAAAAGTGTGGCGGGTAGGCTCCGGGTGGCGGCCGGGCATACCGCCCACGAAGTTACGCCGAAGACGGGGTTCCACGGCCTTTCCAGGTCATTAAGAAAGCAAACAGCAGCAACGTCAACTACAGCTTCCTATATTCCCGGCTTCAACGCTGTGCAAAAGCTTATGAGTCGCTACCGCGCTGCGCTCCTTCTCCTCAGTTTTCCAGTTCCTGACCCGGGCCCAAACACCCGACCTCGCCGGTCGGGTGAATCCGCTGCTGGGCACGGACTCCAAGCCCAGTCATGGCTCCGCCCAGGGCATGAGTTGCTAGCTGCCGCAGATGGGGGAGATGGATAGCAGGCGTATCAGCACCGGGCCGGTAATCCCAACGCAACACAAAAGAATTAAGCTATGAAAAACTGGTATGCGCTTCTGAGCGGTGTAGCCGTGCTGGCCGCCTGTGCCACTACAAAACCTATTGCCCCGGTTGCGGCAGTAGCCGCCAAGCCCATTGATGCGGCCCTTTACCGCACCATTGCCCGGCAGGATAGTCTGATGTTTGTGGCCTTCAACCGGCACGATGTGGAACGGCTTCAAACCTTCTTCGCCGAAGACCTGGAATTCTACCACGACAAAGGTGGGCTGGCCAACTTCCAGCAAACCATGCAAGGCTTCCGGAACATGTTCGACCAGAACAAAACCACCGGCCTGAACCGCCAGCTAGTGCCCGGCACGTTGGAGGTATTCCCCATCAAGGGCTATGGGGCCGTAGAAACCTACCAGCACCGCTTCTGCCACGTGGAAAACGGCAAAGACGACTGCGGTACCTTTAAGAACATGATGGTGTGGCGCCTGAAAGACGGGCAGTGGAAAGTAACCCGCGTCGTCAGCTACGACCACTAACAAGCGGTTTGGGCAGCTGAAAACCATCAATAGGGAGTAGAAACGCCGCCTGGTACTCCTACGTGCTATTGAGCAAGCGTCTTAAAAATTACCTCAGGAGCTTTTAGGCTGCTACTGCTTCACCACCTTTAGATGATAAGCAGCCTTGCCGATGGTTGCCTGCACGAAGTAGATGCCGGGGGCCAATGCTTGAGCGGGTTTGATAGCCAGCTCATGTTTCCCAGCGGGCAATTGGCCGTACTCCACCAAGCTTAGCTGACGGCCTGTTACGTCCAGTACACGCACGCTTACCTCGGCGCGGGCCGTGAGCGTAGTGCGCAGGGTCAGTTCCTGCCCAAAAGGGTTGGGGAAAACCTCCGTAGTAGTGGCGGGGCCGGCCGGCTGGGCAGCCGTGACGTTGCTGCAGCTTCCGGGCATGTTAGCGTCCAGCCAGGCAAAGCGCCCTTTGATCCACTTTTTCAGGGCCGCAATTTCACCGGGATAATCAGCCGGAATGGGGGAGGGGTTGGGCCAGGTGTAGGTGCCTAGGATGGGCCACCGCTGGAAGTGCCGCTGCTGGGCCTCGTCGAGGTGGGTGGAAGTGGAGTCGATGTAGGTGTTGAGGCGGTCCAAGCTCAACGTCCGCTGGCGCAGCTCTTTCCAGCGGCACTGCAGCGCATTGGTAAACGCGGGGTCCTGGAGCAGGCGGGTCCACCAGAAAGGCACCTGCGAGGCATCATCCCGGCACACACTGTTGAAGTTGTATGCCCAGCCGGTTTCCGAGTCGCCGCCGCAATAGTCGGCATTCCACCAGGCCAGGTTGTAGTCCCAGGCCGGACCAGCGTAGATCTTGCCCCCGTCGCTGCGGCGCTTTTTGTGTAGATAGGTGCTCAAGCGCAGCCCGTCCACGTTCTTGCTGATTTCATTTAGGATAAAGTAATCCACGAAGGAGCTCACGTCGATGTACTTCGCGTAGCCGGTTTTGGGGTCGGCAAAATCGGCCGAAGCCAGGGCCGTTTCCATGGAGTCGACGTAGGCCTGCAGATACTTGGCCTGCTGGGGCTGAATTTCATCGGCTTTAGGGTATTCGTAAAGGAAGCGCGGGGTGCGGCCCGTGGAGGTACGCTGCTTGGAGTCCCAGCCTTCGTTGCCCCCCGAGCCGGTGGGTTTGTCAATCTTAAAGATGTAGCCGCCGGTGAGCTTGTTGCCGGAAATATCCACTGGGTCAAGCTTTTTGATGTTGACCCGATTGGCGTCGCGCTTGATCTTTTCCATCATCACGTAGATGCCTTGGTACTGCCCGTTGAGCACCAGCTCGCAGTAGCGGGTGCGGGAGGCGTAGTGGCCCGTGCGGTTGGCAATATCATAGCTCAGCACGTTGCGCAGGTTGGTTTTGTCGTTGTAGGGGGCATAAAGCACCCAGGCGTTTTCCTCGGGCATGCCCAGCACCACGGTGTCGTTTTCGGCGTTGGCCGTGTTGCGGGTTTCGATGCTGTAGGACTTCTGCGGAAACATCTGCGAGGAGCTGCCGCGCACTTCAATGCCAATCTTGTTGTGGAAGTCGTTGTAGGCGTCGGCCAGGCGGTTGCGCTTGCCCGGTCCGTTGTTGATGATGCCCATGTAAGCATCCACCTTAGGCTCGTCGGGAATGGTGCGGCCATCGGTGTTGATGACCACAATGGGCAGGTTGGACGACACGAAGCCGGGCGGCGTGGCCGGCTGTTGGCCGAAGGTCAGGGTCCAGGACGTGACGCTGCCCGCCTGCCCGCTTTGCGCATCGCGCACGCGCAGGCTCCAGCCGCCATAGCCCTGCCGATTATTGTTGAATTGGCCCAGCACGCCCTCAGGCCGGAAGCTGTTGCTGAAAGGCGCCGCGCCCGCCTTCACGGACAGCGGTGCCGCAGCGGAAAAGCATGTGTTGGTGTAGTTGGCCCCGCTGCCTCCGTTGCGCACCGATAAGTCAACTACGGTACCATCGGGCCCTTGCAACTGCACCACCAGGTCGCTGACCTTGGGATGCACAATGTTCACGCACACCGACTCCAGCCCGAAAAGGTCGTTGAGCGGCGTGGTGGCGAGGGCGCTTACCGTCAGCGGAAAGCTTGTTGTCTTGTTGTCGTCGGGGATGGTTGAGCCGCTGCCGGTAAAGGTTTGCGCCGGGGCCGTGAGACAGGCCGAAAGCAGGCAACCGAGGAGTACTAGTTTTTTCATAGTGCAGGATAAGGCTAGAAAGATACGCCACGGCCCGTAAAGGCTTGTGATACTCAGCGTATTTCCCGACAGATTGTTTCTCAGGCCGCTAGTCCTGAGCGCCTGGCCGGGGTGCCTTCCTTTGCTTTCGTCCCGTATCTTGAGCGGCCTGATGAACCGAATTTCCCAACCCGTTCACTTACTGTATTCGACAAGTAAATTCATGCCCTTCGCTGAACTGATGGCCGCTTTAGAGGTCCTGGAAAATAATCCGGCCCTGACCGACCCGGCCTGCTTTTCTGCTCGTGCCGATGCTCAGGACGAGTTGGAAGTACTCCTTCTCGATGGGTTGGATAGTCTACAAGCGGACACCCCCACGGCTATGCTGCGCAGCCTCAGAAGCCGGGTGAAGGCGCTACAAACCCGCTTTGTGGCCCTCGATCATCAGCTTTTCACGAACCTACAGGCAGGCATTCGAGCCGGGGAGTTTACCCCAGAATCCTTGCGCAGTCAGCTGCTGGCTTACGCTGGGCCTCCGAGCCTGGAGGGCCTTCCCGCCACTGGCTACGACAGCCTCGATGCGCTGACCAACGGACTGTTTCCGGAACCAGCTCAGTTGCCGGCCCCCGAAGAGCGTGAGCCGGAAATGGTGTACTACCAGAAAACCCCAGCCCGCATCATCTTCGAGCTGGCTGCTAAACTTACCCCGAAGGATATACTCTACGACCTGGGCGCGGGCCTGGGCCAGGTGCCGCTGCTGGTGCATTTGCTGAGCGGAGCCACCGCCCGCGGCATAGAAATCGAGCCCAGTTACTGCCAGCACGCTCAGGCTTGCGCTGCTGCTTTGAACCTGCCGCAGGTGCAGTTCCAGTACGCCGACGCCCGCACCGCTGACTATGCCGATGCCACCGCGTTTTATCTGTTCACGCCCTTCACCGGCAGCATCCTCCAGCAAGTGCTGGCCCGGCTGCGGGAACTGGCTCAGCAACGGCCATTGCGGTTGTTCTCTTATGGGCCCAGCACCGGGGCACTGCGGGAGCAGCTGTGGTTGCGGCGGCTGGATGCGGGAAAGCACGCATACCAGATGGCGGAGTTTCAAAGCATCTTGTAGAAAGTCATAGCATAATGTTAAACTATAGAAACATTATGGGCGGTGGTATAAATGGAGGTGATTAGGGTTTTCTGGACAGTGGCATTAGTTGCTTTAGGCCCTTTGAGAAGCGGCTTTTGCAAACACTCGTTTTTGTTTGCATCACCTGTCTTTATACCACCGCCACATTATGCATATTTTCTATAATTTTTACTATATCATTATTGACGATAGTATATAAGTAATTCTATAGCAAATAGGTCGTGTCTCTAACAAATAGGGGTAATTTATGGCGGAGTGTAGTACATAGCCATTGAGAAGTATAGTTGATATATATGAACAAAGCCTACACTAGAGTTAAGGAAAAATATACTGCATACAAAAATTAATTGGTAATCTATTGCTAAATATAATAACAAAAAGGCTGATCAATACTCAATTGTTAAGAAAATACTCTGGATATTTCGTGCTGTAGCACTTATTTTTCAACTTATCAGCCTTTAGGGTTGACAATATATTAGTGTCGCCTAATTGACGTTCATAATCGCCTTTCATTACACTAATCGTGTAAAATTTATATTTAGATCAACTATGTCCATCTGTAAGAAGGCTTACATTAACGCTCGCAGGAATAAGTTTTAAGATCCAATATTGCAAACATTCGGCACAGTAAGATGTTTTCTGCTTCTATAATCCTTGTCTGCATACTGCCATTGAGATTGATGCTGCAGTTTCGATAATGCGTTTTGATAGACCTACTTCTCCCTGATGAAAAATTGGGTGTTATTACCGTAGTTGGTGAGCAATTTTTGCTACAACTAGTAGGCAATAAGGTTTACTCGAAAACCAGGTGTTCAGTTTAGGAATAGGCATAGGCATAGGAAGGTCACTGCCAGTCTGTTTGTGCTCTTTTTCAGCTGCGCGGTAACAGAGTACGAGCCGCTGATTAGCCGAATGATGAGTGGCTGTGAAATATGCTCGGCTATCAGCGGTTTTTCTTGTGCATAATCAGCGAATCTATGGGCTGCTGAAACAAAACCTTGATAACAGTGCAGTTGTATTGATACTTAGGCTATCCATTCTTGCGCTGGCTACCATACTACTTCCACGTAGAGATGGTCTAATGCGTTAGAAAAGAAGTACATTATCTTCTATTTCACCAGTATCATCAATCGAAGGTAATTAGCTCTTCCTCAAGTATCTAATTAAAGCTATTTAGCTAAGCCCAGGGAAGAATTTAGGAGCAAGACCAACTGTCCCCCTTTTTTATAGCAATGTTAATGAAGTACCTTTACACCTTCGTTGACAATTCACCCTATGAAACTCGCTATCCACCTACCCGGTTTAAACGGCATTAGAGCTATTGCTTCACTAGCCGTAGTCGTTTCGCATACCACAATAGCCCTTAACACTTTCGGTGTTAATACTTCAGGCTTTGGTTCGTTTGCACAAGGTTTAGATCTTGCAGGGTTTGGTGTAACCATGTTTTTTTGCCTAAGCGGGTTTCTCATAACCTACCTTTTGCTCCACGAAAAAGAGGTTACTCATACGGTCAATGTTAGAAGTTTTTATATGCGTCGTGTTCTTAGAATTTGGCCCTTGTATTATGCTTTTATAGTTGTAAGCGTGTTTTATCTATGGTTTAAGGGTGAAAATTTGGATTTATCAAAACTAATGCTTTACATATTTTTGCTTGGTAATTTTGTTTTTAATCCAATTCCATTAATTGGACACTACTGGTCTCTTGGTGTAGAGGAGCAATTTTATGCATTTTGGCCATGGTTAGCTCGATTGAATCGAAAAAAATTGTTTTACTTATCTTCTTTTTTAATAATTATTGGTGTAGGTGCTAAACTTTACATTCGCTTATTTATACCTAATTTTGATATGTCACTAGCCTATAAGATAGTGCATGGAACTCGTTTCCATTGCATGGCAATAGGTGCTGTAGGAAGTATTCTCTTCTTTGAAAGAAGAATCTGGTTCTTGAATTTGTGTCAGAATTCTTTAACACAAGGAGTGGTTTTTATCTCATTGGGTGCTATGCTTGTTAATAGATTTCATTTTGCTTCTTTTATGGATATGGAAATTGTTGCTTGCTTGACAGTAGCTTTAATCGTTGGTCAATTAGATTTGGAAAAAAGAAAAATAAATCTAGATACAAAATTTTTTGATTTCTTCGGTCGGATTTCATTTAGTGTATATGTTTTGCATCCAATATTTATTGATATATTTTCTAAGCCAATATATGACCTACACTTATCAAATTCATTGAGTATTCCCCTTATTTATACTTTAGTTATAGGGGTTACTATATTGGTGGCGTATATATCATACAATTACTTTGAAAAACCTTTTTTGCGTATTAAAACAAAATACACAATTGTTGCAAGCAGCGCGTCTAAGCAATTAAATTAAACAGAATGCTGAATTTTCCATTTTAGAGCGTGTTTGGGGATTCAGGTTCGATTAAGATACATAGTGATATTGGCCAATAACAGCCACGATCCATGGCTGGCGGGGGTGAATTCATAATCGACCACGAGGCGGCGAAAGTAGGCCGACCAAACGAATGTGCGCTCCACGATCCAGAGGTGCGCTAGCGGGACAAAACTGTGCTACGTGGGCGGCCAGCTACTAATTTGTTGCCCCACGCCTAATGCCTGAAGGTGACGTGCAAAGCTCCCACGGTAGGCCGCCGTGAGCACGAGGTGTAGCCGCCGCGCCCACTAGGTACGATGCGCTAACATGGCCAGGGCCCCGGTGCTATCATGACGGTGAGCGGCGTGTACGTGCGCCGCCCAGATACGCCCACTGGAATCGGTCAGGATCTGGCGTTTGCGCCCGTTAACGAGTTTACCTGCGCCCAAGCCCCTGTGTTCGTAGATACGCGGCGCTAGCCTCACGCTCTGGCTGTCCACGCAGGCCAGTGCCGGGGTGGGCGTACGCTCGTGCGCCATCCGATCCAGGGCGTTAATGACCTTGTTGAGCCGTTGCCGCAGCCCCAGGCGCTGCCAGCGGTAGAAGTAGTACACCGCCGTCCAGGGCGAAAACTGCGGGCAGGGCCCGCCATTGGCAGCCCGTGCGGCACACATAGAGCAACGCGTTGAAGACGTGGCGCAAACACAAGCGCCGCCGTCGCTGCGCCGGCAGCAGCGACTGGATAACTTGCCACTGCGAGCCAGTACGGGGTAGGTAGCCGTCAACCATAAGTGGGCAGGAGCCTAAGGACTCCTTTTGCAACTTGCTGGTTCGTTTCTATTTACCGCCTTAAACTATTCCCAAAAACGCTCTAAGATCGTAGAATGTTGGCACGGGAAAAATGATGAACTAATGGACGCCAAAGGTGCCTAACACCGCCCCGCGGCTGCCGTAGCGGGGCCGCAGGATGTGGCTGCCCGCCCCGATGAACCTGCGCATGGTACTTTCTTCTCTTCTCACCGCCCTGCTGCTGACGGCCTTCCGCGCCGGCCATCCTGTCCCCATGCAACTGCTGCACCTGCGTTGCGAACTGCTCACCAACGCCGAGGGCATCAAAGCGCCCAGCATCCAAGTAGAAGCTTCGTTAGCACAGCTGCACAATTTCAGGCGCTAAGGCTCTATTCTTACCCTGTTCACTTCCTACCTTGCCAGCTTCAACGCCCTTCCTTAAGCTGATGAAACTACTGCCGTTCGCTGCCCTACTCCTCGCCACCATCCCCACTTTCGCCCAGAAGAAGCAGCCCGCCAAACCCGCCGAAAACCTCACCCAGTACGCCAAGCCCATTGTGGGCACGGCCAAGATGGGGCACACGTTTCCGGGCGCCACCGTGCCCTTCGGCATGGTGCAGCTCTCGCCCGATACCGATACGCTCAGCTACGAGCAGGACGGCAAGTACAACCCCGACGTGTACCGCTACTGCGCCGGCTACCAGTACCAGGACCCGACCATCGTCGGCTTCAGCCATACCCACTTCAGCGGCACCGGCCACTCCGACCTCGGCGACTTCCTCGTGATGCCCACCGCCGGCCCGCTGCAGCTCAGCCCCGGCACCGCCAGCCAGCCCGAGCGCGGCTACCGCTCCCGCTTCAGCCACGCCACCGAAGTGGCCGAGCCCGGCTACTACCGCGTGCAGCTCGAAGACCACGGTATCCTGGCCGAGCTGACGGCCACTTCGCGGGTGGGAATGCACCAGTACACCTTCCCGCAGGCCACCGACCAGGCCCACCTCATCCTGGACCTGATGCACGGCATCTACAACTACCCGGATAAGAACGTGTGGACCTTCGTGCGGGTGGAAAACGACTCGCTCGTGACCGGCTACCGCCAGACCAACGGCTGGGCCCGCACCCGCACGGTGTACTTCGCCATGTCATTCTCGAGGCCCTTCACCAGCTACGGCAGCCGCAACTACGCCAAGAAACAGCCCTACCGGGGCTTCTGGGGCAAGTTCGACCAGACCAAAAACTGGCCCGACCTAGCCGGCGAGCAGCTGCGCCTGTACTTCAACTTCAAGACCACCACGGCAGGGGAGAAGGTGAAAGTCAAATTCGCCCTCTCGCCCGTGAGCACCGCCGGCGCCCTGCAAAACCTGCGCGCCGAAGCCCCCGGCTGGGACTTCGACCGGGTGCGCACCCAGGCCCGGCAGCTCTGGCAGCAGGAGCTGAGCAAGGTCCGCATCGAGTCGCCGAAGCGGGCGGACAAGGAGAACTTCTACACGGCCCTGTACCACGCCTTCCTGAGCCCGACCACCTACATGGACGCCGACGGCCAGTACCGCGGCCTCGACCAGAACAACCACCGCGCCGAGGGCTTCACCAACTACACCACCTTCTCGCTCTGGGACACCTACCGCGCCCTGCACCCGCTCTTCAACGTGCTCCAGCCCCGGCGCAACGCCGACATGGTGCGCTCCATGCTGGCCCACTTCGAGCAGAGCGCCGAGCACATGCTGCCCATCTGGAGCCACTACGCCAACGAAAACTGGTGCATGATCGGCTACCACTCCGTACCCGTCGTTGCCGACGCCGTGCTGAAAGGCAACGCCCCCTTCGATGCCAACAAAGCCCTCGACGCCTGCGTGACCACCGCCCGCACCGCCCGCTACGACGGCCTGGGCTACTACATGCAGCTGGGCTACGTGCCCGAGGACAAAAGCGGCGCCAGCGTCTCCAAAACCCTCGAATACGCCTACGACGACTGGTGCATCGCCCAGATGGCCCAGAAACTGGGCCGCCAGGACATCTACCAGGAGTTCAGCAAGCGCGCCCAGAACTGGCAGAACGTGTACGACCCGCGTATCGGCTTCATGCGCCCCCGCCTCGCCGACGGCTCTTTCCGCCCGAACTTCGACGTGCTGAGCACCCACAACCAGGGCTTCATCGAGGGCAACGCCTGGAACTACAGCCTCTACGTGCCCCAGGACCCGGCCGCGCTCATCGCCAAGATGGGTGGCAACCGCCGCTTCACCGAGCACCTCGACTCGCTGTTCACCATGCACCTGCCCGATAAGTTCTTCGCCGAAACCGAGGACATCACCCGTGAGGGTATCATCGGCAACTACGTGCACGGCAACGAGCCCGCCCACCACGCCGCCTACCTCTACAACTGGACCGACCAGCCCTGGAAGACGCAGGCCCGCGTGCGCATGATCCTGCCCAAAATGTACCACCCCACCCCCGACGGCCTCGGCGGCAACGACGACTGCGGGCAGATGTCGGCCTGGTACATCTTCTCCGCCCTGGGCTTCTACCCCGTCGCGCCCGGCTCCCCGGAATACGCCCTGGGCAGCCCCGCCATCCACGGCGCCACGCTCAGCCTGGAAAACGGCAACACCTTCCGCATCACGGTGAAGAACCAGAGCGACAAAAACGTCTACGTGAAGGAAGCCCGCCTCAACGGCCAGAAACTCACCCGGCCCTTCCTCGCCCACGAGGCCATTATGAACGGCGGGGAACTGGTGTTTATGATGGCGGCTCGGCCGTGAGGAGTTTAGTTAGCTATAGCAAACAATGATGAAGACACTTGACCAATTGTCTGCTCAAGAAGAAAAGCTATATAAGTTAGCTGAGGGGCTCGAAGGTTCAATGGAAGCTACAGAGCAGTATCTCGAGGAGGCTGGAGTATTCGATGCGTATGCATCGCTGCACAAAAAATATCTAAATTTTTTCGAAAGAGTGACCTCCTCCCAATTGCTGGACCGGCCAGAAGTAGGCAATCAGGCGTTCTGAAGCTCGACAGTAGTGGCAGCAGCCATCACTTGGTCGGGCGTTAAATTCTGCAGCGAGCTGTGCGGTCGGAAGCCATTATACTCCTGGCGCCACTGCTCGATTTTTTCCTGCGCATCGGTCAGCGACAAGAACCAGTGCACGTTCAAACACTCGTCCCGGAAGCTGCCGTTGAACGATTCAATATATGGGTTATCAGTCGGTTTGCCGGGCCGCGAGAAGTCCAGCGTGACCTGCTGCTCATAGGCCCACTTGTCCAATGCCTTGCTGATAAACTCGCTGCCGTTGTCGACCTGGATGCGTTCGGGCACGATGGCCAACGTCTGCTGCAATTGGCTTATCACGGCCACCACGTCGTCTCCCTTCAGCGACTGCCCCACGTGAATGGCCAAGCACTGACGGCTATAGTTATCGACTATCGTTAAGGCGCGAATCTTACGCCCGTCGAAGAGCTGATCGGCCACGAAATCCATACTCCAACTCTGGTGCGGCCGCTGCAGGTCGACCCGCTCCAGCCGGTGAGCTGCGGCCCGGTTGCGCTTGGGCCGCTTGCTGCGCAAATGCAGCCCTTCCAGGCAGTAGAGCCGATGAACGCGCTTGTGATTGTCGGGCCAGCCCTCTCGTCTTAACAGCGTGAATAGGCGTTGGCAACCGTAGCGCACCCGCACTTGGGCCAGCTCCCGCAGGCGTTGGCGCAGCACCGTGTCGTCCCGCCCGTGCGGTCGGTAGTACCAGCTTGAGCGCTGCAGCGACACGACCTGGCAAGCCCGGCGGGTCGAGATGCGGTAGGCGTCGATCAGGTGGTGAGCCGCGTGTCGACGCTGCACGGGCTTCAGAACTTTTTTTTGAGCACGTCCTGCAGCATCTGCTTGTCCAGGCTCAGGTCGGCCACGAGCTGCTTTAGGTGCAGGTTTTCCTCCTCCAGCTGCTTCAGGCGGCGCAACTCGGGCACGCCCAGCCCGCCATACTTCTTCTTCCAGTTGTAATACGTGGCCTCGCTGATGCCCATCTTCCGGCAGACCTCCGCGACGGCCACGCCCGTGTCGGCCTGGCGCAGCGCAAACACGATCTGGGCTTCGGTAAACTTCGTCTTTTTCATGGCACATGTCTCTTGGTTTAAGATACGGCAAGGGCCTGATTTCTCTACTTTAGCATGGTCTAGTTTATTGGGGGGAGGTCAGTTCCAGTGGTGAATGAAGCTTCTTGACGAGACAAACCATCTGAGCTTGCTGTAGGACTGTCAAGCTCAACAGAGTAAAGCTCCTTATATTTGCTTGTGGCAGGCTTATTTCAAGTTTGAGTAAAATAATTACAAGTTAAAATCACCTTATTATGTCAACTTTGATTCGTTGTTCGTGGGTTTCCGCGGTCTTGGGAATGCTGCTTGTTTCAACCGCTTGCTCGAAGGACGAGCCTACGCCCGCTGTCGGCAGCAGCTGGCTGGTTGATGGGCAGGAACAGAAGTCGGAGAGTGTCTTCGCGGATGGCAGCAATAATGAGCTGCAGATCGACGTGTACCAGAAGAGCAGTAGCTCCGCTGGTAACGGTTCTGCCGTGGTGCTTACCCTGCGCGTGCCCAAGCGAACTGGCACGTATAGCTTAACCTCATCTAGCACGCAAGCCAGCGCGGGTTACGCCGACTATGCCCCCGACGGGCAGGGCAAGGGCTTGTACCTGGCAACCAGCGGCTCCATTACCCTTTCGACGCTGACGGCCACTTCGGCAACGGGTACGTTTACGTTTACTGGCACGGCCTCCGGCAATCCGCAATTCACCAAAACTATTACCAATGGTAAGTTTCAGGTGAGCTTGCCCTAATCATTCTTCCTTTGCCTGTTCATTGGTTGTAGGAGACAGATTCGGTTAGGCCCGGCAAAAAAACTCCCCGCTCCAAGCCAAAGTAGGCTCAGGGCGGGGAGTTTGCGCGAGTAGGCTAATTGGCTACTTATTACCGAAGAAGCCGGTGACGTTGGCTGCTTTGTTTTTATTACGGTTGTAGAGGTAAGCGGCGCCAGCCGCCAGCAGAGCACCGCCTAGCAGTTTGCCGTTTAAGCCGCCGGGGCGGGCCGGGCTATCATAGGTGCCCGTGGTAGAATTTACGGCGGTGCGTCCGCCAAACAGGCCTGAGAGCAGGCCACCCATCGTACCGCTCGGGCGGTCAGAACCAAAAATGCTCATGAGTGACAAGGGAAATGGTGGAGCCTATGTAACGTAGCTGGTGCCTGCGGAGTTGCCGGGCGCCTGCCGTAGCGAAATCACATTTCGGCAATTGAAGCTCGTCGGGACCAGCAACGGATACGGTTGAGCTAGGTTGAGGTCCTCGGTTAGGCAGGGCCTTTTACTGGTAAACTTCGACTTGTAACCTGCTGAACTCCCACTAGATTTAGGCCGTATTTCCTGCCTTTCTACCGCGCGCTACATGAAAACTCACCTGATGCTGGCTTTGCTGGCTTGCACTACCGCCGTTCACGCCCAGACCGGCCCCGTTAAAGTAGAAGTAAAACAGGTCAACGGCCGGTACGAGCTGCAGCGCGGTGGCCAGCCTTATTTCATCAAGGGCGCCGGGGGCGGGCAGTTCCCGGAGCGGGTGAAAGCCTACGGCGGCAACTCCCTGCGCACCTGGAGTACCGACGGCGCTGATAAAGTGCTGGCTGAAGCGCGCAAAAACGGCCTTACCGTGATGCTGGGCCTCGATGTGGCCCGAGAGCGGCACGGCTTCAACTACGACGACCCCCAGGCCGTGGCGGCCCAACTGCAGAAGGTACGCGCCGAAGTACTGAAGTACAAAGACGACCCGACCGTGCTGTTCTGGGGCATCGGCAACGAGCTGAACCTGGAATACAAAAACCCCAAGGTGTGGGATGCCGTGGAGCAGATTGCCCGCATGATTCACGAGGTGGACCCCAACCACCCCACCAGCACTGTGCTGGCCGGCATCAACCAGCCCGAAGTCGACTACATCAAGGCCAAGTGTCCCTCAGTGGATATTCTGAGCATCAATACCTACGCCGGACTGGCCGCCATTCCGCAGCAGGTGCGCACCATGGGCTGGACGGGGCCTTACGTGGTGGCCGAGTGGGGCCCCACCGGGCACTGGGAAAGCCCCGTGACGCCCTGGGAAGCCTCGGTGGAGGAAACCAGCAGCCAGAAGGCGGCCGTGTACCAGAGCCGCTACGAGGCCTCTGTGCAGAAAGACAAAACCCAATGCCTGGGCACCTACGTGTTTTTGTGGGGCCAGAAGCAGGAGCGCACCCCCACCTGGTACGGCATCTTCACCGAGGACGGCAAAGAATCGGAAGTGGTGGACGTGATGCAGTACCTCTGGAGCGGGCAATGGCCGAAGAACCGCGCCCCGCACCTGGCTTCGTTCACGCTCAACGGCAAGCAAGCCACGGATAGAGTATATCTGAGTCCCGGCAAAGTGTATCCCGTAAAAGCCACCGTAACGGACCCCGACAAGGACAAGCTCACTTACCGCTACGAGCTGCTGCCCGAAAGTACCGACCTGAAAACCGGCGGCGACCGGGAAAGCCGCCCCGGCCCCGTAACCGGCCTGATTCCGGCCGGTGCTAAAGGCGAAACTACGCTTACTGCCCCCAGAAAGGAAGGTGCCTTCCGCCTATTCGTGTACGCCTACGACGGTCAGGACAACGTAGCCACAGCCAATATCCCGTTTTACGTGAGCGGGAAGTAGCGGCCCCTACTTATGTTCTTCGACATCTAAGTGCTGTCTAACCACCGTGACCTGCTGATGCTGGAGCGCTACTTCGCGCATTTCGGCGACCGAGCAATTCTGGAGCGTGTCCCCGATGACTACGAAATCTATCCGCGGCTTGGTGGGCAAGACGGATCCGAACCAGTGTTGCCGGTCGGTTCATTGACAGAGGTGCTGCGTATCGGCGTAGAGCACCCCAAGTACGGCTTTACGCACTACACTTATACCAACGACGGCTTGCGGTCGGATCTGCACCGGGTACATGTGCGCTTCACGCCCGATGGTAAAGTGATATTTGGTATTGCGATGGCGGACACCGGCGAGGGTAGCTACGCCTGCGCCTGCCAGATACGCGACGAAATGATTCTGGTCACTCAAGCCCATAAGGCATTCATCGGCTACAAGTACCCACCGTCTAACGATGAGGCAGAGTTTGATGCCGATATGATTATGTGGCAGAATATTGGGGATGCGTAATCGAGTCGAAAAGTATACCAGGCAAATGTCCAGTCAGATTTTGTGAAACGATTTGGCCGCTAGATCTGGTGGGCATTCGGGAATAGTCGCCTAGTACCCGTAGCAGCGCGTCGGATTGGTCAGAAGTCAATTCCTGGCTGGTGGCTACATGTGCCTGTAGCTGCACCAGCTGCTTGAGGTCGGCCAGTTGGCGGGCACTCTCGCGTAGGCGCTGCTCGTTCAGCACGAAGCCCTGCACCAGGTAGTGCCGCAGCACACCGGTAGCCCACTGCCGAAAGTGCGTCCCCGCAACAACTTCACCTGATACCCGACCGAAATAATTACGTCGAGGTTGTAATGCTTCGCGCGGTATGTTTTACCATCGGCGGCAGTTGTCAAGGATTCCTTGACAACTGAACTCTCATCAAGTTCGCCATCTCTAAATGCGTTGCGCGTGTGCAAGCTGACGTTCTGTTTAGTCGTATCAAACAGCGCCGCCATTTGGGCTTGGGTGAGCCATACAGTGTCATTCTGCAGATGGACTTCCAGCTGTGTTTCCCCGCTGGGCGACTGGTAGAGAAGTATATCGGAAGTAGCGGACATATATAAGTTGGCTAAAGGGGCTGACGAAGATAAAATATGAAGCGCAATATATTGATTGATAATGTGTTGGAGGCAGGGTTACATCCGCTCCAGCAGCTCATCGAACGTGCGCAGCAGCTCGGCGCGGCTGTCCTCGGGCTCTGCTTCGAGGCGCTGCTCAAATACTTCCCGCTCGGTGAAATCGTGGAGGCTGCGGGTGAGCGGCTCCTGGGCTTCTTCCTCGTCTTGGCCCAAGGCGCGGAGCTTTACCAGGCGAAAGTGGCGGCGGGCCAGCACTTCCAACTGCTGGCGGTCCAGGGCCTGAATAACTTTCAGGAGGGCGTCGGCTACTTCCAGCTGCGTCAGCTCCGAGTGAATCTGCACATCGGCCCAGGCCGGCAGCAGAAACCCCGTATTGTCGTAGGAAGTCAGTCCCAGCGTAACCTCTTCCAGGCTGCCGTGAAACCGCACGAGACGGCGGGCACCGGGTACCGGCAGGCTTTGCAGCTCTGCCAGCTTACCCGCCCGGAAATCCAGCAGCAGCACTTCTTTGGGATGGTCGATTTCCGAAAACGACAGCGGAATAGGGGAGCCGGAGTACCGAATATGCTCGTGGCTGCCCACGCGCTGGGGGCGGTGAATATGCCCCAGGGCGACGTAATCGAAGATGCGGGGGAAGTGCTCAGCCGTTACCTGCCCCAGGTTGCCCACGTGAATGGTGCGCTCGGAATCGGAGGGGGCGGCCCCAGCAGCGTAGAGGTGTCCGGTGGCCAGCACGGGCAGGCCCATTTCCTTGAGCTGCCACACCTGCTCTACTTCGGCCAGGCGAGCGTAGTGGTCGGCAATGCCCTGCTTGATGCGGGCTTCGCGCTCCTCGGCCGTCTCGCCGGGCACCGAAAGTCGCACGTCCCGGTCGCGCAGAAAGGGCACGGCGCATACCACTAGGCCCGGTTTGCCGGTCGCATCGTCCAGCACCAGCACCTGGTCTTCAAAACAGTCGGGCACGCAGCCCACTACGTGCACACGCAAGTGGCGCAGCAGCCGGGCCGGGGCATTGAGGGTAGCCGGCGAGTCGTGGTTGCCGCCCACCACCACAATATCGCGGCAGCCGGTGCCCCGCATGTTCAGCAGGAAGGAATAGTACAGCTCCAGAGCTTGGTTAGAAGGCGAGCTGGTATCGAACACGTCACCGGCCACCACCAGCACTTCCACCCGCTGCTCCCGCACCGTGTCCACCAGCCAGTCCAGGAAGTGGCGGTGTTCCTCGGTTCGTTCGTGGCCGCTGATAAAACGCTGACCCAGGTGCCAGTCGGCGGTGTGTAGTACGCGCATAGTTTGCAAAGATACAGCGGCCCTCATCGGTTCCACCAGCCCCGCAGAAAGCAAGAAGCCGGTCAGCGAGGAAAACTCCCGCCGACCGGCTTGCTTAATTAAAAGAACATTCTGTTAGTGAACAGGCTGGGGCTGAAACGTGCTGATAGCCTCCCCCAAATCATACACGGGCACTTCGGCGGGCAGGGCAGCCTGCACAATGCTGCTGCCCGCCGCCGAGCGGTAGCCGCCGGCGCAGTGAATCAGCACGGGTTTATCGGTCGGAATTTCGTGGGCCCGCTCGCGCAACTCGGGCAGCGGAATCACCAGCGCATTGTCGAAAACGGGCTGCTGGGCCTCGGTACGGTTGCGGATATCCACGATGGTGAAGTCCTGGGGCTGATGGCGTACGTGCTCCACGTCGGTGGCGGGAGAAGTGGCGGGCAACTCGCGGGGCGTGAGCAGGGCCCCTTTGATATTACCTTCGTAGCCAATTTTGGCCGCTTTACGGATAACGGTGTCGAGGGCAATCTGTGAATCGGCAATCAGGTAAAACGGCTCCTCAGGGCCTACAACCGAGCCCAGCCAGGTTTCAAATTTGCCCCCATCCATGAGGTTGATGGCTCCGGGCAAATGGCCCGCGCGGAACTGAGCAGCCGGCCGGGTGTCGATGAGTACTACGCCCGGTTCCAGGGGGGCTCCCGCCTGCAGGCGCGGCACGGCCCGCACGCTGTCTTCGAAGGGCAGCGCGCCCTGCTTGTTCAGCAGCACGTCGTGGCCGAAATACTTGGGCACGAACGGCTGGTCTTCCAGCAACACCCGGATAAATTCTTCCTCCGACATGGGCTGCAGGGCGTAGTTGGTCTTCACTTCCTTGCCAATGGTGCTGTCGAGGTCGGTGCTGGTGGTTTTGCCGCACAGGGAGCCGGGGCCGTGGGCCGGGTACACCCGCGTGGTGGCGGGCAAGGTCATCAGCTTCTGGCGCGTGCTGTGGTAGAGCTGAGCCGCCAGTGCCTCGCGGCTGTGGCCACCTACCAGATCAGCCTCACGCAGGTCGGGTCGGCCCACGTCGCCCACAAACAGGGTGTCGCCGGTGAACACGGCGCGGTGTTGGGCAAATTCGTCGATGAGCAGGATGCTGATGGAGTCAGGGGAGTGGCCGGGGGTATTGATGGCGTGCAGCTCCACGGAGCCCAGGCAAATGCGCTGCCCGTCGTCGAAGGTATGGTGCGGGTAGGTGGCTTTGAGCAGCTTGCTCACGTAAATGGTGCCCCCGGTTTCCTGGGCTATTTCCAGGTGGCTGCTCACGAAGTCGGCGTGGGGGTGGGTTTCAATGATGGCGACGATCTTGGCATCGTGCTCATCGGCGAAATCATAGTAGGGTTGGGGGTCGCGGGCCGGGTCGATAATGGCTACCTGGCGGCCGCTGCGGATGGCGTAGCTGGCGTGGGCTAGGCCTTTGTCGTAAAACTGCTGAATTTGTACCGAGGTGGTACTACTGGGCAGAGGACTCATGGAGTGTTGGATGTGGTGGATGGCCCGTGGCCGGCGAGGCATAGCTGGGGCATATGTTCAAATATAAGCAAGTGTGGTTTTGTTTGCACAGCCTAAACCTATTCCCGAGCAAAAGAAGGTGCTAGCATCCCCTCGACCTAAGAGACGGAAGAGGTCAAAAAATATTTTTTAATGGTTGTACATACAATTAATAAATGCCTGCTATCTTTGGCCTATAATGAACGACCAGAAGGATTCACCACACTGCAACTGTCTGTTCTTTTCGGCCAATGCTTTGGGTCGGTTGCTTACGGGCTTGGCCGATCAAGCATTCAGCACCACGGGCCTGGCTCCCAGCCTGGCTTTTGTCGTAATGAATGTCAACCGACAGCCCGGGATTCAGCCTTCGCAGTTGAGTGATATAATGAAGCTGACGCCTTCTACGGTTTCGCGGCTGGTAGAGAAGCTGGAATACCAGGGTTATCTGCGCCGCGAGGCGACGGGCCGCACCACTCAAGTGCAGCCCACCGATAAAGGACAAGCCATACAGCCGCAGTTGCAGGCTGCTTGGCGCAACCTCTATACCCGCTACTCTGATTTGATAGGAGTGGAAGCGGCCAAGCTGCTTACTCAACAGTCAAACGCAGCTATTCAAGCTCTGGAGAAAACGGAATAGTTTTTTGTTCTAAAACTTGTATGTACAACCAAACAAAAAATTTCACTCTTTTCCCTGTGTTCTCATGAAAATTGGAATTCTAGGTACCGGCGCTGTAGGACAGACGCTGGGTGCCAAACTACTCTCCTTAGGCCACGAAGTGATGTTGGGCGCACGCCAAGCGGGCAACGAAAAGGCCATAACTTGGGTGCAGCAGCATGGTGGTAACGCGAGCGAAGGAGCCTTCGAAGATGCTGCCCAATTTGGGGAGCTACTGATCGTGGCTACGCTGGGCACGGGCACCGTGGCCGCCGTAACGCAGGCTGGTGCAGCAAATGCGGCTGGCAAACCTGTTATAGACCTGACCAACCCGTTGGACTTTTCCCAAGGAATGCCTCCGCAGCTGTTCGTAGGGCTTACCGACTCGTTGGGGGAGCAGGTACAGCGGGCTTTGCCGGGGACCTACGTGGTGAAAACCTTGAATCTGGTCAACGTAGCCCAGATGATAGACCCGGCCTCGGCTGATGGGGGCGGGGAGCCAACGATGTTTTTGTGTGGAGACAATGCAGCGGCCAAACAACAGGTAACGGCGGTGCTACAGCAACTGGGCTGGCGCCGTATTACCGATCTGGGTGGTATCAAGGAAGCACGCGCTACTGAGCCTTTTGTGCTCCTGTGGGTGCGCTACGGTATTGTTCACAATACTTGGACACACGCCCTGACGTTCTAAAAACTCTACTAAGCCTAGTACGCAAAACCCCTCCGATCCTTGTGGTTCGGAGGGGTTTTGCACGATTGAGGATAGGCGCACCCCTTGGCTACGATTGCGTTTTGCTCTTGGTCTTGCCCGCTTTCATTTTCTCCCGGCGCTGCTGTTGCTGCTCGTCACGGAGCTGGGCGTATTTAATATGCTGCTCAGAGGTCAGCACGGCCTTCAGTTGCGTGTCGTATTTCTCCTTGGCTGCCTTCAGTTCGGGCAGGGCTGCCCGGCGGTCAGTGCTGGTGGCATACTTCGTGCGGATAGCCTCGTTTTCTTGGCTTTGCGCCAGCAGGATACCTTGTACTCTCGTGGCCTGCTCGGTGGAGAGAGCAAGCTCCCGGGTGAGGCGCTCCGTCATTCGCTGCGCCCGTAGCTCCGGGGTCAGGCGGCCGTGGCCCTGCCCACGGCCACCAGGGTAGCTGTTTTGAGCGGCGGGGGTGGGCGTGGAGGTGGTTTGCGCGGAGGCAGCCGCCACTGTGAGGGCCAGGGTGGTCAGCAAAACAAGCATCTTTTTCATGGAAGCGGAGTCTGTGGTTAGGTTTGTTGGTCGGTTAGAAGGCCCTGGCGCTACCGGGTTTAATCCAGCCGGTCCGAAAATCCGGCTACTGGGCCTGCTCAAGTACAAAGCAGTCGGGGGAAACGGCTATATTCGGGCCATCTAGCCGTTTGCAGACGGCTTTTTCTGCTGATTTCATCATCTCTCACTCACCTCTTCTCTTTCTTTTCTCTTCTTTTCTATGGCAAATATTTTCGCCAAAAAGCCGCTGGCCATTCTGTTGGGCGAGGCCAACTCCTCCGGGGAAGGCACGCTGAAACGGACGCTGGGAGCGGCCAACCTGGTAGCCCTCGGCGTAGGCGCCATCATCGGGGCCGGCTTGTTTGTACGCACCGCCGCGGCTGCGGCGCAGGCATCGGGTCCGGGCGTCACGCTGGCTTTCATTGTCGCCGCTATTGGCTGCGCCTTTGCCGGGCTGTGCTACGCCGAGTTTGCGGCCATGATTCCCATTGCCGGCTCGGCCTACACCTACGCCTACACCACCATGGGCGAGTTTGTAGCTTGGGTTATCGGCTGGGCGCTTATTATGGAATACGCCCTGGGCGCCGCTACAGTGGCTATTGCCTGGAGTGAGTACCTGAACAAGCTCTTACAGGTCTTTGGCACCAGTATACCCTACGCCTGGAGCCATTCTCCGCTGGAGAGTGCCGCCGTCAATGGCGTAATGGAGCACGGCATCATCAACCTGCCCGCCCTTTTCATCATTGTGATGCTGAGCTTGCTGCTGATCAAAGGCACGCAGGAATCGGCTACGTTCAACTCCATTATTGTTGTGGTAAAGGTGGCGATTGTGCTGATCTTTATTGCCGTGGGCTGGCAGTTCATCGACCCCGTCAACCACACACCTTACCTGATTCCTGAAAATGCCGAGCCCGTGAAAAACGCGGCGGGCGAAGTGGTACGCTCCTACGAGGCCTGGAACAAGCACGGCTGGGGTGGTATCCTGGGCGGAGCGGCCATTGTGTTCTTCGCCTTCATTGGCTTCGACGCCGTGTCGACGGCAGCGCAGGAAGCCAAAAACCCCAAGCGGGATATGCCCATCGGTATTCTTGGTTCGCTGGCGGTGTGCACCGTGCTGTATATCCTGTTTGGCCACGTGCTGACTGGCGTTGCCAGCTGGCGCGAGTTTGCCGACCCAGCCAAGGGCGGCGAGGCTTCGGTAGCGTATGCCATTAAAGAGCACATGCCCGGTTTTGAGTGGCTGAGCACGGCCGTGACGGTGGCCATCTTGGCGGGTTTCTCCTCGGTTATTCTGGTAATGCTCATGGGGCAAAGCCGCGTGTTCTTCTCCATGGCCAACGACGGGCTTATGCCGAAGGCCTTTTCGGAGCTGCACCCCAAGTTTCACACGCCTTACAAGTCGAACCTGGCCCTGCTGGTGTTCGTGGGGGCCTTCGCGGCTTTCGTGCCCGGCTCCCTGGCGGGTGATTTGACCTCGTTTGGCACCCTGCTGGCGTTTGTGCTGGTAAGCATTGGCGTCTGGCTCATGCGCCGCTCCGACCCCAACCAGCCCCGGCCGTTCCGTTCCCCGCTTTCATCGGCCAGCTTCCCGCTCGTGCCTATCCTGGGCGCCGTTATCTGCCTGGGCATGATTGCGGCCCTCGACTACAACACGCTCAAGCTGGCACTGATCTGGATGCTGCTGGGCTTTGTGGTGTATTTCCTCTACGGCAAGCGTAACTCCAAGCTGCAGCAGGGCATTGTGGTAGTGCCCACCGAGATGGAGGAGCAAGCCTTCATCGAGCCCGATGTGAACAACAAGTAACCGCTTGGGGCGCTGCCCCGCAATAAAAGCCCCGGCCAAATCTTTGGTCGGGGCTTTTTTATGGTTGCTACCCAGCGGCGGCGTTGAATTTATTTGATCTGCGCCCGGGATTAGTGTGCAAGCAGGCGGAATAGTACATTGATGCAGATTTGACCTTTCCCCTTGAAAATCCTGCCCGTCCTTTTTGTAGTGCTCCTGAGCGGGGTTGTGCGTGCCGGGGCCCAAAGGCTGAGTGCCCGCACCGACAGCCTGCAGCAACTCCTGGCTAAGTCCCGGCCCGATACCAATCGGGTGCGCCTGCTCACGCTGCTGGCTTGGAACCGCACCGACGATAATCCCCTGCTGGCCGTAGAATATGGCCAGCAAAGCCTGGCGCTGGCCCGCCAGCTGTCCTTCAAGCCGGGCGAGTGCCGGGCCCTGCTGATGATGGGCTGGGCCTTTCTGCGCAGCGGCAACTACCCCACGGCTGTGCAAACCCATCTGCAGGCCCGCAAGCTCGCCGAGTCTATTTCCTACCAGGGCGGTATTGTGCACGCCGATAATGGCCTGGGATATGCCCACCTCGAGCAGGGAAACTACGCCCTGGCCCTGCGCTATTTCTTTCGGGCTACGGCCCTGGCGCAGAAAATCCACGACGATGTGCTGCTGGCGCCTATACCCGGTAATATTGGCTACGCCTACCTGCAAACCAACCAGCTCGACTCGGCCCTCTACTATACCCAGTGGGGCTATGCCCTCGATCAGCGCCTGCACGACTGGCACAGCGAAATCGGCGACCTATCTATTCTGGGCGACATCAAGGCCCGGCAGAACGACGAAGCCGCTGCTCGGGCTTTCTACCAGAAGTCCATTACCCGGGCCCAGGGCATGCCGGTTTCGTATGCCCTCTGCCGGTCGTACCTGGGACTAGCTCGTTTGGCGCGCACCCGCGGGCAGATAAATCTGGCTAGCACCTACGCGCAACAAGCCCTGCAGGCCAGCAAGAAGGGGGGCTACGCCAAAGGCGTGTCGGAGGCCAGTGGTTACCTGGCCGCCATTTACGCAGCCCAGGGCAACAGCACCCAGGCCTACACCTTCCTGGCGGCTGCCAGCACCATTCGCGACAGTTTATTCAGCCAGGCGAAAGTGATGCAGGTGCAGGCACTCAACTTTAGCGAGCAGCTGCGGCAGCTGGAGCTCGGTGAGCAGCGCAAGCGGGCCCAGGTCGAGCTGCGTCAGCGTCTGTTGCAGGCTGCCTTGGCCGGGGTGCTGCTGCTGGCGGGGCTGGGGTACCTGCTCATCAGCCGCCGGCACCTGCGCCGGGAAGTAGAGTTTGCGGCAGAGCGGCAGCGCCTGATTCGGCAGCGCGCCGTAGCGGTGCTGGCTGCCGAAGAAAAAGAGCGCCAGCGCGTGGGAGCCGAACTGCACGACGGGGTAGGCCAGCTACTCAGTGCTACCAAAATGAATCTGCTGGCCCTGGAACACCGGGTGGACCTGGTAACCGCCACCCACCGGGAGCTGTTTGCCAACGCGTTGCAGTATCTGGACGAATCGGTGCGCGAGGTGCGCAGCATTTCCCATAACCTGCTGCCAACGGCTCTGCTGCAAGCCGGCCTGATGCCAGCCGTAAAGAACTTGCTTAGCAATATCGCCAAGATTGATAGTCAGCTGCAGGTGCGCATGCAGGTATTTGGGGTAGAGCAAGGCCGACTGGATGTACTGGTGGAGGCCGTTCTGTTCCGGGCTATCCAAGAAGCCATCCAGAATATTCTAAAGCACGCCCAGGCCACCGAGATTGAAGTGCAACTCATCCAGACGGAGCAGGAGCTGACGGTGATGATAGAAGATAATGGTGTCGGCTACAACGTAGCGGCCACCAGTCATCTGGCCGGCGTGGGGCTGCAGAACATTAGTACCCGGATGGCTTACCTGGGCGGCCGTGCTGATTTTGACGCGGTACCCGGCCGCGGCACCACCGTAACGCTGGTAGTACCCACCCAGCAAAGCAAAGGCCATCAACACGAGGTCCCCGTTCACGAAATGGGCGCAAATGCAGCCAGCTAGAGAAGTACCTCTTGCGCAAAGGGGCGGCCGCCTGATACGCATGGAAATAAGGAAGCTGTAAGAGGTTTATTGACAAGGCATAAAATAGCCAACGAGTGGTATGCTTTTTCTGCTTCGGGAGTGGCAGCTGAAAGCCCTATGCAGTTTTGGTAGGCACCTGGGCATCAGAAGTTTTCCCGCATTTATCTGCCAAAAAGAGGTATATATACTTAGATGAATTAAAAAAATATTGATTTATATTAGCATTGTTCCAAAAGCAGCCGGCCCCTGGGCATTCGGCAGCGGCCTCTCATCCACACCTATTTCTGCTCTGTTATGGCCTCGAAAATTCTATCTTTCCTTTGCCATGTGCCTGGGCTTACACCCGGCGCCTTTCCCTCGGTACCCGCACCTAAGTCGGCCGCCGAGCACCCGTCCCGCCGCTCTGGCACCCAACTACCGGCCGCCGGCCCGGTACACCGCAGCTCCACGGCCGGAGGCCACTTTGCCGCTATTTATGAGAATGAGCGGTTTGTACGCTTTAAGTACATGCAGGAACTGGGCGGCGAAACCCCGCTTCCCGGGTAAGCCGGCGCCTTTTATTCTCAGCGGCAAACGGGCCATTACGCTTCGCTTTGAAGGGAATGGCCCGTTTGCTTAACCCCAGGTTTGACCGCGGCGCAGGGAAATCGGCTAACTTGGGGCCGATAATCAGGTTTGTGTGCACATGATTCGATTGATAGGCAGCCTGCTGGTTTGGCTCAGCGCGGTAACCGCAGCGTGGGCGCAGGCGGCACCCTTAGGCCCGGCCAGCAACGTCTGGTATGGGGTAATATCGCGTAGCAGTGGTCGGGCCCTGGATATTGCCAGTGCCTCGCCCGAGAATGGCAGCCGGGGTGTTCAGTGGGAATTTACCCAGGCGCAAAGTCAGCAGTGGCGCTTTACGCCCGTTACGGCCAACAGCAGCTACTACCGCATAGAAGCCCGGCACAGCGGCAAAGCCCTGACGCTAGAGGGCCCTGGAGATAACGCCGCCGTCGTGCAGCAGCCTTGGTCGGGGAGCTTATACCAGCAATGGCGCATAGTGGCGGCCGGGCCCGCAGGCTCGTTTCAGCTGGTGTGCCGCGGTAACGACTTCAGCCTGGCGCTGGCCGCCGCCGATAAAGCCAACGCCACTCCAGTGGTGGGCCAGCGGGCCCTGGGCCGCGCCAGCCAGCAGTGGTGGCTGTTTCCGCTGAAGCTGACCGTAGCCACGGACCAACCCGCGTTGGGCGCGCCTCAGGCATTGGGCGCAGGCGTGAACAGCGCAGGCAATGAGCTGCAGCCGGTGCTCACCCCGGACGGCCTGACCCTGTATTTCGCCCGCAACCGTTTTGCCGGCAATACCGAGGGCAACACCGAATCGGCCGATATATGGGTAAGCCGCTCCACCGATGGGGGCGAAACCTGGGGGCTGGCGCAAAGGCTGGATGTGCTGAATACTCCGCAAAACAACGGCGTAATGGCCCTTGTGGAAAGCGGCAAAGCCGTGCTGGTGCGGGGGCGCTACGAGCGGGACGGCAGCTTCCGCGACGACGGCGTGTCGCGCGCCCCGCTGGCGGGCAAGCAGGCGCTCAAGCCCGAGCCCCTCGAAATCAGCAACTACTACTCCAACGGCACCTCCACCACCTTTTTCGCCCCGGCCGATGAGAAAGTGCTGCTGCTTTCCCTGGAGCGCCCCGATGCCTACGGGGCCAACGACCTATACGTGAGCCTGCCCGCCGGCAATGGAACCTGGGGGGAGCCCCGCAACCTGGGCAACGTTATCAACTCGCCCGGCTTCGAGTTTGCACCCTGGCTCACGCCCGATGGCCGCACACTGTATTTCGCCTCGTATGGCCATGCCGGCTACGGCAGCTCAGATATTTTCGTGAGTCACCGCCTCGATGACTCCTGGACAGCTTGGAGTGCGCCCCAAAACCTGGGCCCTGGCATCAACGGCCCCGGCTTCGAGGCCTATTTCCTGTTGACGCCTGATGGCAAGCAGGCGTATTTCGCCAAGGCTCGCACCCCCAACGGGCCGGCCGACATCGTCCGCACGCAAGTTGGGGTGGTGCCCCCGCCCGACAGTACTTCCGTAGCGCCGCCCGCCCCGGAATTGGCGCGTGCTACGCTTACCGGCCGCGTATTGGATGCCAAAACCCGCAAGCCCATTACCGCCGCCATCAGAGCCGAGCGGCTGGATGGCCCCACGGCCGTGCTGGTGCAGGCCCGCAGTGAAGCCAACGGTGGCACGTTTCAGCTGTTGGTGCCCGCCGGGCGCTACCGGGTAGCCGCCACCGCCGGCGGCTTTCTAACGGCTACCGATACGCTTACCCTGACCACCAACCAAACCCGCGACTTTCTGGTAATGCCCGCCAGCGTAGGCTCTAGGTTAGAGTTGCCTACCCTCATTTTTGCCCAAGGGAAATACACGATGCTGCCCGCCTCCTTTACGGAACTGAACCGCTTGGCCGGGACGCTGCTGGATAACCCTACGGTGAATATCCGGCTGGAAGGTCACACGGATAATGTAGGCAATGCCGCCCTGAACGTGAAGCTCTCCGAGGAGCGGGTGCAGGAAGTGAAGCGCTATTTGGTGCGGCGGGGCGTGGCCGAAAACCGGATCAGCACCATCGGCTACGGGGGCTCCAAGCCACGGGCCAGCAACGAGCGGGAAGAAACCCGGCGCCTGAACCGGCGCGTAGAATTCACGATTGTGAAATAGCAGACAACGTATAGCCTTAGCCCGACTGCCTATTGTGTCGGGCTATACAGCCTTTTCCTGCTTAAGTCCCTCTTTTCTACGACTGATGCGTGCTACCATTCTTCAGGAAATTTCGTTGCCCGACTTGCCTTCCGCCTCGGGGGTTGAAATAATTGGCGACGTTGCCTACGTCATCGGCGACGATTCCCCTTTTCTCTACCAACTCGCCTCCGCTTCGCTGACGGCCGGTGCAAGGCTTACCCTGTTTGAAACGGCGCACTTCAGCACCGGGCGCATCCCCAAGGAAATAAAGTTGGACCTGGAATGCCTCACGGCGCTGACCACCCCGGCGGGGGAAGCAGGGCTTCTCGTGCTGGGCTCGGGAGCTACGGTAGCCCGTGAGCAGGGGTTCTGGGTGCCGTTACCGGGAGCATCGGGGGCAACCGCCAGCGTTTATCCACTCTCGTTAAGTGGTTTATATGCGGCCCTACGCCGGGAACTTCCAACGGGCATCAGCCTGAACTTAGAAGCCGCCGCCGCTAGCGCTACTGAGTTGCTGTTGTTCCAGCGGACCGTTGGCTCAGCCGCGGGTAATCTGCTGTTTCGGATGCCGCTGGCCGCTACCCTGGACTATTTACAGCACCGCGCCACTCAGTTACCCGACATCCAACGGCAGCACTACTTGCTTCCTTCTATTGACGGAAAACCTGCGGGTTTCTCAGGCGGCACTTGGTTCGCAAACCGATTATTTATAACGGCCTCGGTGGAAGATACCCAGGATGCCGTTCTCGACGGAGCTGTTTTAGGCTCGTTTGTAGGCATCCTCGACCTGACGAACAGAAGTGCGGACCCTCTGCCGCTGGTCTTGGCAAAACTACAGTTGCCTGATGGCATACCCTACCGGGGCAAAGTGGAAAGTGTGGCCGTACGTCGTCGGATTGGTGAGAATCGGTACGAACTGGTACTAGTAACGGATGATGATGCCGGGGGCTCTACGGCGGTGCTGGTAGAAATACAGCTGTAGGCAGAGCGCCGCCACAAGGGGTGAGCGGCTACGGGCACTACCGCACCATCTACTCACCCGAGTATGGCGTCGTTGTCGAAGCTCTGGCTGCCGCAGTTTCAGGGCCCTTAGCTGATGTAGCCTGGCGCCGCGTTAAACACAAAACCTTATGGCTGAAGGTTTATCTGTTTGAATTTAAAGAACTTGCCGTTGTTTGGATGCTTCAGGAGTTACGCCGCCAGATAAAGCCGTCCAGCACATAGTGGGTAGCTTGTGGCAGCGCCAATAAGGGCACCAGCAGGCTGAGGGCCAACGAATCGGACACGGGGGGCAGCTGCTGAAAAAGGCCGAACGCTCCCGCATGCTCGCGCCACACCAAGCCGTCCCAGATGCCTTCTTCCAGGTAAGCCAGCCCAAACAATAGTCCCAGCGCTAGGGCTATACCGTAGCGGCGCTGCCACCAGCTTTGGGCCCTGGCAGGCGTGTGGGAGGCTGGCTGGCTGGTAGCCCAGATAAGCGCCAGGTACGGAATGCCGTGTGCCACCACATTGAGCAGGGTGAAAGCCAGGTCGCCGTTAAAGAGCACGATACCGACGTACCACGAAGCCGCCGTACCCAATAGCAGCAGATTGCGCGGCCGGTTGAATTGCCGGGTGTGGTGCCACCGGCGGATTTCCTTCACCAGATACGCTACCAGCAACGCGACATACAGCGCGGTCAGTAGCCCGCGCGCCGCTGGCCAGTCGTACTGCACAAAGTCGCTGGTCACAAACCAGTTGAAGTTACGGGGGGGCGACAGATGCCACCAAAGCAACGGGTAAAGCGTGGCCGCATACACCAGCACCGTATCGAGGCGGCGGCTGAAGAGTGAAGTGGTTTCGTGGCGGGAATAGAGGCGCAGGAATCCGTACTGCTGCCGTACGAAATGGAAAACGGCCGCGTATGCCAGCACCCGCCAAAACCACAACCCCGCCACCCAATGCAGTGCCACGCCTGTTGCGTAGCAGGTCAGTGGCACCAACCAGAGCAGCGTACGGAAGCGCCGCCGCCGTACCGGGTCGAAGTAGGTGCGAAACAGGGTGCTGTAAACGTGGGCCACGTCAATAAACACTACCAGGATTACCCAGGCCCACACAGGCATCTGGGCAGACGTGCGAAAAACGGGCGGCACGAGCACCACGGCCAGCAATGCCAGAAACGGCGGCCCCAGAATCCAGAGCCCATCAAACGCCGCCGACCGAATCCAGGGCTGGCGGCTGGCAGCTGGGGCTTTAGGTGTCAGGAGGGCTGATTTCATACGGCAGCTAGCATTTCGCGGGTGGCGCGTAGCCCTTGGTAGAAGGCTTCCTCGAAGATAGACATGCCACTGTAATCGGAGTGAGCAAAGAAAATGCGTTGCCGCAAAGGCTGAGCGAGAGCAGCCCGTTCGGGGCCCCACAGGAAACCCGGAATAGGCGCAACCATGCCGTGACCCCATACCCAGACTTCCACGCGCTGCACGTAAGGAGTAGCGCCAGGGTGCAGGTGCTCCAGCTCGGCCAGAACGCGGGGCAGCCACTCGGCGTAGGTGGTCTGGTAGGCTTGGCGGCGCGCCACATCAGGCGGCGCGTCGGAAAGAGGCCAGTATACCGTAATTACCTTGGGCCCGTCGGCGGAAAGGCTGAGGTGCTGATGATTAGCATTCACATAGCCCACCGAAGCTCCCCCATAGCCTACATTGTCCCAGCTCAATGGCTGGCCGGGGCCCTGCGGCAATCCAGTAACGGTGAGGTTGGCTACCAACCATGGCGCATGATGCAGTGGCTGTGCGGGGTGCACGGCGCCCTGTACGCCGGCCAGTAAGCGTTGCGCCACAAACTGTGGAACGGCCAGCAGTACCTGCCGTGCCCGAATGCGCACGGTGCGCTGAGCTGCTGCATTGTAGGCCAGCACTTCTACCCCTGTCGGCGTTTCCTGCAGCTGGCAGGCCACGATGCGCGATAAAATAGTGCCCTGGCCCTGCTGGCGGAGCTGTTCAACCAAAAAACCATTGCCTTCCGGCCACGCTAGCACATCGGCGGCGGTGGCATTGTGGGCGCGACCTTTGCGGGCGGCGAAGTAGTGCAGCCCTGCCCACGCCGACACCTGCGCCGCCGTGGCCCCGTAGTCGTCCCGGCAGCTGTAGTCGAGGTACCAGCGCAGGTAAGGCGACGTGAAGCCTTCCTGATCGAGGTAGGCGGCAAAGCTTTGCTGGTCGAGGCGGCGGAACTGCGCATCGGTGGAGGAGTGGTCGAGCGGAATGGCAAAGGCGTCGCGTCCGTCGGTGCCCCGGGCCTGCTTCAACTCGCCAATAAGCTGGAAGAAACGCGCAATCTGAGCCCGGTCGGCGGCCGGGACGCCCACCTCCGGTACTAGTCCCTGTTGCCAGTGGCCATTCAGCAGCAGCCGTTCTTCGGGGTCGTGGCAAAGGTGGTACTCATTGTAGATGGGTAGGCCGGAAGCACCATCGAAGCCCGTAACCACCCCCGATTCTCGAAGAAAACTCAGTAAGTCGTGGTTGCGTGCATCGGGTACGGGCAGGTAATGAGCGCCCCAGGGGTAAGCCGAAACCTGATTCTGGCCGCTGGCTGCGTTGCCACCGGTCCGGGCTTCCAGCTCCAGTAGTAGCGGCTCGTGGCCGTGCCGGGCTAGCTCGCGCCGGGCCGCTAAGCCGGCCACGCCGCCGCCTACAATCAGGAGGTCAGTGCTTAGCTCCTGGCTGGGAGCAGGCAAGCGGCCGGGCGTCCGCAGCAAGTGCCCCACGGCATGGTCGGCACCCCGCAAGCCGCCCTGGATGTGGCTGGTGGCGGAGCCGGCCGGGCTGCAGCTTTCCAACAGCACACCTGGCCCCAGCAGCATCCCCGCCACCCCCGCGCCTGTCCGCGCCAGGAAATCCCGGCGGCTAGGGTTGGTAGGGCTGGATGAGGGAAAGGGCTTGGGCGGCATCGTATAAGAAGATAATCTGAAAAGGCTGCCACGACGGGGCACAGTCGAAGTATAAAGGAACTTCTGGGCTTGCCTGATCAGTGCACGTAGGGGCCCCAGTCTTCCTCAAAATAACGCACCAAGGCCTGATTATTGAGCTGGTTGATATCGGTGGACACTTCGGCCATATCGGGCGGAAAGTCCAGCATCTGGCGGATGGTGACGGGCGTGACGTAGCGTAGGTCGCGCGGCAGCGGCCCGGCATTGGGGCGCCAGTGGCCGTTTTCGCCGGCCAACACGAAGCCCCATTCGCCAAATGACGGCACGTAGCAGTGGTACGGAATGGTGTGGAACCCAGCGGCCTGCAGCGTATGCGCAACACACCAAAACGACTGCCGCGCCACGTATGGCGAGGTACTCTGCACTACCAGTTTGCCACCCGGGGCTAGCAGCCGGTGCAGCTCCTGGTAAAATGCCGCTGAGTACAACTTGCCAATAGAATAGTTGGCCGGGTCCGGGAAATCCACAATCAGGCAGTCGTAGCGGGTCGTATCCTGGCGTACCCATTGGTAGGCGTCGCCGTTGATAACCTGCACCTTCGGGTTGAAAAAGGAGCGTTGGTTGAGGGAAGTGAGCAGCTGGTTTTGCTTGAACAGCTCAGTCATGCCCGCGTCGAGGTCTACCAGCCGAATCTGCTGCAGCTGCGGGTATTTCAGCAGCTCGCGCACGGCCAGCCCGTCGCCGCCGCCCAGCACCAGCACGCGGCGCGCATTCGGGAGGGCCTGCATGGCGGGGTGGACCAGGGCTTCGTGGTAGCGGTACTCATCCTGGGAGCTAAACTGCAGGTTGCCGTTTAGGAACAGGCGCAGCTCGCGCTGGTTTTTGGTGAGTACGATACGCTGGTAGATGGTGCTTTTGGCATAAATCACCTGGTCCTGAAAAGCCAGCGTTTCGGTATAGCGCTGGATGCGGCCGGCGTAGCCAAACGTAACAGCCAGGGCCAGCAGCGCCGCGCCCATCAGGCTGGCGAAGGCCCGACGGTAGGGCCGGGTTTCCGGAAAGCGGTACAGCGCCACGGCAGCCACTACCACGTTCAGGGTTCCAAACAGGAGCGACGTCCGCATCAGGCCCAACTGGGGTACCAGCACCAGCGGGAAAATGAGGGAAGCCAGCAGCGCCCCAATGTAATCGACAGTGAAGACTTTGGAGACCAGGTCTTTGAACTCGAAGCGGTTTTCCAGAATCCGCATCAGTAGCGGAATTTCCAGGCCCACCAGGATGCCCGTCAGGCCCACCAGCGCATACAGAATCAGGCGGAAAGAGGCCACGTACTCGAACAGCACGAACAGCAGCGGCGCCGAAAAGCCACCAACCAGGCCCACCAGAATTTCGAGCCGGATAAACCATTTCAGCAGCGGCCCGCCCAAGTAGCGCGACAACCACGATCCTACCCCCATCGAGAACAGGTAGGCCCCGATGATCGTGGAAAACTGCGTGACCGAGTCGCCGAGCAGATAGGAGGCCAGCGTGCCCGCAATCAGCTCGTAAATCAGCCCGCAGGTGGCAATAACAAACACCGACCCCAGCAGCAGCACCGACTGGGCTTCCTGCCGCGCCGCGCCGCGCCTGGCCCGCTCCGGTGTGCCGGGTGAAGCAGGCGCCGGAGCTTCGGCGGCGGCATTAGCCATGAATAGCGGAGCTGATAATCAGAGCCACGGCAATCATGAAAGCGGCCGCCACAATAGCCAGGGCGGTGTTGTGCTCTTCCACGATTTCCTTCCAGAGCATGCGGGGCGTGAGCTTTTCGATGATAATGAACGACACGACCAGAATCACGATGCCCAGCACCGAGTAGATGATGGAGGCAGCAATGAGCTTAAAGTTGAGGTATTCCATACGAGTGGGGAAATTCACTATTTATGATAGAAGCGGGCGTGGCCGCTCCGTGCCGTAGACGTGCGGGCACCTTCCGGATTTTCGTTGTCGTCGCCGAGCAGGCGCCTGCCTTGGAGGCCAGCCCACACAAACACGCCGTAGGCCAAGAGCGCCACCAGCACGTAATAGCGGATGGAAAGTAAGGAGCGCAGATAATTCATGCAGCGGTGCTGTTTGAGGGCTAAGATTCGTCTTGAGGACCGTAGTTGCTGTTGGCCCAGCGGTTATGCTCGTGCGAGTGGCGACGCAGGTACTGAATGACGGGGTACACCGCCAGCAGCAGCAGCAGTACCACCGCATTCGACTGCAGCGGCGTGTGCTGGCTGACGCCGAGATGCAGGGGCAGGTCCTGGCCGTTTTCGGAGACGGGGTAAAGCGTAAGATGATACCTGCCCGTTGGAATGTTTGCCAGCGTGGCATCCTGGTCCTGCGAGCCTTCACTCCAGCTTTCGCCGTCTTCCACGCCCGAGTAATACTCCAGGCTTTTCGTGAATTCGTAGCGCTGGCCGGTGCGCTCGTTCACCAGCGTCACGGGCACCTCCAGCCACTGGTTGGCCAGCGACGATGTTAGCGCAAACTGCAGTGCCGCCGGCCCCTCTATCTCAAACGCCTTCGAAACCAGCACCCGGTTGCTGCCCGCGGCCACTGCCTCCGCGTTGGCGCCGGTCGGCACAGTTTCGCGGCCGGTAGAGAAGTCCTGAAGCAGTACCTGTTTTTCGGGTTTGATGAATAGTAGCGCCAACTGCGTAATAATCACCAGCAGTGCCATGTTCAGGCTGAATGAACGCAGCGCCGGCCACGAATTCTGAGCCGGCGCCGGCTGGATGGCGCCCACCCCCGTGCGGAAGGGCATGCGTTGGTTGGGCACCTGAAAACCTTCGGCTACTTCCGAGGGCTCTATGTGCAGGGCTCTGTACCAGTGCGCGGCCTGGTGGCCCTGCTTCTCGCGCACCAGCATGTGGGGCGGTGCAATGTATTCGGTGACGGTGAGCTTACTGGCCTCATGGATTTCCCAGTCAAACTCACCTTCTGCATAGAGCGTAACCGGCGAGTAAGAGTTGTAGATGTCGTAGCTGGTATCCTCATCGAGGATTTGGGCCCCGCGGCTGGTGGCTCGTCCAGAAACTTTGTAATCACGGCCGGCAGGGCCCACCAGCATCCAATGGCCCTCGTACATGGCCAGTTGAGCTTGAATACCGGTTTCCTCGTGGCGCAGCATGTATTCGTGCCACTGGTAGATAGCCTGCTTTTCCTTGCGCAGCATCCAGCCCAGCACGCGGTACTGCTGCCCGCGCAGCGTACCCACGGCCCCTAACGGGAGCACTGGCTTCTGATTACCCTCAAATTTGCCCAGGCTTACCGGCGCGTTGTCGTCCTCCGCTTTGAAATAGGCGTGGCAAGCAGGGCATACAAAAAAGGTGCTGTTCTCCTGGTCGAAGTACGGCACTTGGTGGTGGCATTTCGGGCAGGGCACATGGGCTGGGGCAGCGGAGGTAGCGGGTACATGGCTCATCGGCGCACTTCGGTTTTACTTTGCTCGACTCCGCCGAAAAAGTCCAGCGTGGCGGCATACAACTCCCTTGCCCGGTCGGCATTGTCGCGGCGGTAGTTAGATAGAAACACGTCGAAGGTGGCCTGCCCATGCTCTGGCCAGGTATGAATGCTCAGGTGTGACTCAGTGAGGCCAATAACGGCCGTGAACGAGCCATTGGGAAACGTGTGGTACACTTCACCTACCTTGGTTAGGCCCAGTGCGGCAATCTGCTCATCGAAGAAGCGCTGGCAGGCCGCCGCATTGGTCAGCGCGCCGGCGGGGGCAGCAAAAGTGGCCAGCACGTGCAGGCCCGGCGAATAAACAGACATTCAGGATACCACAGCTACAATAGAGAGGCCGCCCGCATGAGCCGACTGGCACCCGACAATATTACACTGATGCCGGCCAACCACGCAATGACCGGGAGTGTATTTGTTCAGCTATCCAGCGTCCGGCCGGGCGGCCAGCACCCTCAAACAAGGATTTTCACCTGGGCCGTTACCTTTCAGCCCCAACGCATTTGCCCAAGCCGTTTTCCTAGGAAAATCATCCGAATTGAAGACGATTTTCTCGGCTAATGAGCTGTTTTCGAAAGTATTTACTGCGGCACCCAGATGCAGCAGATTATAGAAAATTTCAGCTGTTATATACAATCGGGGCGGATTTGCCGGCAGCCATAGCCGCCGAATACGGACAACTGCAACTGAATGATATGGACCCGATCGTCAGCTTTGCGCTGTTCACGAGTGGCTCCTATGTGACCAATGCCTGCCGTACCCTGCGCGAAAATTGCATAGCAGGTAGCACGGCTAATGCCCAGCGCAGAGAAAAAACATCGTCACGCAGGTCAACCCTGTGCTGGGTTACAAAGGCTCGGTTAGAATTGTAAATTATACCGTAATAATCAGTTTATCAATGAACTGTGTTGCCATAACAGGACTGTAACTGCTGGCCCAAGCTTAGTGAAATGAGACCTGCACACGCAAGAACTTGGTCCACCTCGACTTTATTTAGTTTCCTAGATCCAAGGTACAATAAAAAAGCTCTTAGCGTAAACCAAGAGCTTCTTTATTGTACCCGGAGCCGGAGTCGAACCGGCACATCTTTCGATATCGGTGTTTGAGACCGACGCGTCTACCGGTTCCGCCATCCGGGCGTTAAATCCGTGCCTGTCGGTAGCTCAGGAACGGGGTGCAAACTTAGCCAGACTTTCGCGAATGCGCAACAAATAGCGCTTTTTAAGATAATAGGTGCGAACCTGCTTGAGGGCTTGCGGCTGTTTATCAACCGGAAGCGTTTCATAGCCAGCAAGTACCGGCTCAATGCCAGCGTCCAAGACTTCAGTAAGGGTGTTTACTTCCGCTTCAACACGACGCAGAGTTGCGCCATCTGGCGCAAATTCCAGCTCCATCAGCTGCTCGTTCAACTCCATCATTTCCATGAGGAAATCGGACGGAAGGTCCTGCTTTCCCTCTTCCAGCAACCCATGACTTTGCAGGATATATGCCATGCGTGAGTCAGGGTCAGAAAGGGTACGGTAGGCATCAGTGTTAAGGGTGGCTAGCCGGAGAATCTCGGCCTGGTGTTCAGCCGGAGCATTCGCGTGGAAATCGGGGTGGTATTCCCGGCTGTAAGCGTAATACTGCCGCTTTAAAGCCGCTGTATCGGGGAGAAATGATTCGGGTAGCTTATAAAAGTCAAAATAGTTCATGGGCAGAGGAGAAGGCAGCAGTGGGCTGACAGCATAAGTTGTGGTTGTAGAGACTAGTAACCATTGGGAGTTACCTCATTTACGGAAAAAGCCTGGGCCGGAGCCGAAAACAGGCGCTTTGTAGCAGGCCATACTCGCCCAAACAACGCAGAGTGGCGGTAGTTCTCCAGCGCAGCTGGCGTTTCCCAGTGACTGTAGGTGCAGAATACGTGCGGAATATCGGCATCTTGCCAAAGCGCTAAGTGCCGACAGCCTGGTTGAGCGCGAATCAACTGTTCATGCTCCCGAAAGAGAACAAGAAAATCGGCCACATGCTCAGGCCTAAATGTCATGCGAACAATACGAATCAACATTTCAGCAGCTTAATTCGAAGAGTAGTTTGGTTAACATAATAAATAAATATAATTAACAGATTGACTTTTAGGCATTTATACTAAAGGAGTGGAAAGCGCACATCAACTTGGGAGTCGAAGTTGAGGCCCAATAATTCGGCGGCATTGCCTTGGTTGATGCCAATGCACAGTCGGTCCTGGCTATTGAAAATACAGACGGCCTCGCCCGGGTCCGACGCCTGGAAATGGGGCAGGATGTCGCGCACCGTTTCCCGGCCGAAGTGAACGGTGCACGAGCGGCCATGACCTACGGCTTCAATTGCAGTGCGCGTGATATCCGTAATCAAATTACCGTAGTGGTCCACGTGAATCACGTGACCCGTAATGCGGTGGTCCTGCAGCCGTAGCTGCCGGTTGAGCAGCTGATACTGCGTAGCCGCCGGGCGGCCCAAATCAGCGAGGTTGCCTCCCCGGGCCAGGTGCACCGCGGCTGGTGCCAGCACATCGCGCGTGGGCGAAGCCGTGGGGCCCAGCGAAGAAAGCTCTACCAACTCATCGGCCTGCCCATCGGTAAGCAATGGCAGCAAGCCGTTGTCGGCCACGACGAAATAATGCCCCTGGTAGCGGGCAGCTCGCCAGCCGCCCGAGCCACGGCCCCAGTCGCTGACGCCGATAAGATGAACCGAACCGGCCGGAAAATCATTATATACTGCCCCGAGAACGTGAACGGCGTGCGCGATGTTGAAGGGTTCAACAGCATGGGTAATATCAAACACCGCTTGTTGTGGGGCCAGTTGCAGAATCCGCGCTTTCACCGCCGCCACATAATGGTCGCGGTAGCCGAAATCTGACAGAAACGTAATCAGCCCCATGCCTAAAATGCTGCGTTCTTCGTACTATTGTTTACCCTGGTGAAGGCGGCAAAAGTAGGCGTTTTGACGCGAACCAACGCATTCTGCCGGGCTTCTTCTTTTTTTATACACTGCTAAAAACACCCTGATTTGGTCGAGAAAATCATCACGCTCGAAAACGTGTCCCTGGTTGATTTCCTGGGGGCTGATAACCAGAACATTCGGCAGTTGGCGGCTGCTTTCCCCGGGAGTAAGATTATCTCGCGGGGCAATGAAATCAAAATCCAGGGCCAGACGGCCGTCATCCAGCGCATCAACGATATTTTGTCGGCCCTGATTGAGCACTACCATGAGTACGGGCAGGTAACCGACAAGACCGTGAACCAATACATTGGCGCTTCCGACGAGGAGCGGGAAGAGGCGCGCCTGGCGGCCTCGCCTGATGTTATTCTGTTTGGGGCCAAGGGCGGCGTCATCAAAGCCCGGACGGCCAATCAGCAGCGCCTGGTGGATGCTGTCATGAAAAACGACCTGGTATTTGCGCTGGGGCCGGCCGGCACGGGCAAAACGTACATTTCCGTGGCCTTGGCGGTGCGGGCGCTCAAAAACAAGGAGGTCAAAAAAATTATCATTTCCCGCCCCGTGGTGGAAGCCGGTGAAAGCCTCGGTTTTTTGCCCGGCGACATGAAGGAAAAGGTGGACCCCTACCTACGCCCGATCTACGACGCACTGGAGGATATGCTGCCCCCCGAGAAGTTTAAGTTCTACCTCGAGAACAAGACCATTGAAATAGCCCCGCTGGCCTACATGCGCGGCCGCACGCTCAACAATGCTTTTGTACTGCTCGACGAGGCTCAGAATACCACCCCTTCGCAGCTCAAGATGTTTTTGACGCGGATGGGCCCCTCGGCGAAGGTGATGGTGAACGGTGACCGTAGCCAGATTGACCTGCCCACCAAGCAAAAATCCGGGCTAAACCAGGCCTTGGATATTCTGCGCGGGGTGAACGGCATCGGGTTCGTAGAAATGAATTCGGAAGACGTGGTGCGTCACCGCCTGGTAAAGCAGATTGTGCAGGCCTACGACCGGTTTGATACGGAGCAGCAGAAAGAGCAGGCCAACCGGCCGCCCCGCGAGCATATCCCGTATCGGCGGCCGGGCGGCCCGGCTCAACCTACCGACCCAGCCAAACACCCCGATGCTCGCCGGGAAGACGATGGCATGCAGCAACTGCCCATCAACCACGAGCAAGCTTAGTCTGGTCCAGCACACGCTGACGAACAAAAACAACTGCCTGCTTTCGCGGGCAGTTGTTTTTGCTACCGATATACTTGCGGCCCCTTAGCTGCGGGTATTTGCCGCCAGCTAGCGAAGTATTCGTCAAATTCTTCCTTTATTCAGTACTCCTTAGTTTCCCATGCAAGCTTACCGCATCACTTCGCCTGCCGAACTCCAGGAGGCTTTTGCTATTCGCACGGCCGTTTTCGTGGACGAACAACAGGTCCCGCGCGAAGCCGAAAACGATGAACACGACCATACCGACGCCATTCACTACCTGGCCAGGGCCGATGATGGCACTCCTTGCGGGGCAGCGCGCTGGAGGCCCACCAACCAGGGCGTGAAGCTGGAGCGCTTCGCCGTGCTGGCCCCCTACCGAAGCCAGGCCGCCGGAGCAGCTCTGGTAACCCAAGTGCTCCAGGATGTAGCCGCCGCTTACCCGAATGCTACCGTGTATCTGCACGCGCAGCTGCCAGCCGTGCGCTTCTACGAGCGGCATGGCTTTGTGAAGGACGGCCCCCAGTTTACGGAGTGCGACATTGAGCACTATAAGATGCGGTGGCAGCGCCCGTAAAGCCGGTACAGAAACTTGAATAAAAAGCCCCGGGCAAAGCTGTCCGGGGCTTTTTGTTTCCCTGGGCTTGGCGCGCTGTGACTTGACTTGCTCGGTATTTTTCTACAGATTATTCCTCAGATAGTTAGCTATGGTTACAGCATAATCTTTGAACAATATGATACAATGGGCCCCATACGCCTTTGTGCGCCTGACGCTGGCACTGGCGGCTGGCATTCTTACCTATTTGTATTACGGGACCAGCCTACCCCCGCTTACCGGCCTGGTTATCGGGCTGAGTATCCTATATGCTGGTTTGCAGCTGTGGGCGGGCCGCAAGGCTTCACCCGCCCTACTCGATGGGCTGGGCTTGTTGGCGCTGGGAGTGGTCTATCTGGTTGGCTTGGCCCTCACGCAGCAAGCCACCGAAAGCCGGGCCCCAAATCATTTGCTACGATTCGGCAACCGCATCGAATTTTACCGCGCGGTGGTTGATGATTATACCGTAATCCGCCCGGCCACATACGCCTCCACCGTGCGGGTTTCGGCGGTGCGCGTAGCCGGGAAGTGGCAAGCGGCCGTTGGCAGTATTCGCGTGTCCATTCCCCGGGACTCAGGTAGTACGGTGCCCCAATACGGTGATGTATGGCTGGTGCGCGGGGCGCCTGCGCCCAGCAAGGCTCCGCTTAACCCCGGCGAGTTTGACTACCGCCGCTACCTGCAGTATCATCAGGTCTATCATCAGCAGTTCATTCACCCCGATCAATACCTGAAGCTCGGGGTGGATGTGCCCAGCCAATGGACGGCGCTGGGAATGCGCGCTGCCCGGGTTCTGGATGGCGTATTTCGGCAGTATGTGCACGCCAAGCGGGAATACGCGCTGGCCTCGGCGCTGGTGCTGGGTATCAAAGACGACGTAGACCAGGAAACCCGGCAGGCCTATGCTAATACCGGTACTACCCACATTATGGCGGTATCGGGGCTGCAGGTGGGGCTGTTGTTTGCGGCCGTTACCTGGCTGCTGAGCTTGTTGCCCGGGCGCCGCGGCCCGCTGTTTCGGTTTGGTACCGCGGGGCTGGGTTTAGCCGTTATCTGGAGCTATGCCCTGTTGACGGGCCTCTCGGCTTCGGTGCTGCGGGCAGCGGTGATGTTTACGTTCATTATTGTGGGGCGGGCTTCCGGCAGGCAGAGCAACATCTTCAACACCCTGGCCTTGGCCGCCTTTGCGCTGCTGTGCTACAACCCGTTCCTGTTAGTAGATGTTGGGTTTCAGCTGTCCTTCCTGGCCGTGCTCAGCATTGTGTACCTGCAGCCGCGCATTGTGGCCAGGCTGAGGGTAAGAGAGTTCTTCCTGGACCAGCAACGCCCCTGGCAGCCAAAGGCCGTGCAAAAATTCTGGAAAGCCAGCAGCTGGTTCGGGGACGTGGTGTGGCAGGCTACGGCCCTCTCACTCGCGGCGCAGGTAGCTACGTTGCCATTGAGCCTGCACTACTTTCACCAGTTCCCCCTGAGCTTTCTGGCCTCCAACCTGATTGCGGTGCCTATTTCCAGCGCGGCCGTGTATGTGGGGCTGGCTTTGCTGGTTGTGAAGGGCTTGGTAGCCGTTGTGGCCCTAGCGTTGCCAGCGGCGGGGGCGTGGTTGAACTGGCTGCCGCAAGCAATAGGCTTCGTGTTTGAGTGGATGATCTGGTTCTTCAACGAGTACATCTTCTGGGTGGGGCAGGCCATGCCCGGGGCCCTGCTCAAGGAAATTCACCTGTCGGCGTCGCAAACCTGGCTGCTGTTTGCCAGCATCATGGCCCTGCTGATTTTCTTCGAGGTCCGGCACCTGACTTGGCTGGGGGTAGTGTGCGCCCTGGCCGGCGTACTGGCCGGCAGCAAAGTGTGGGCTGCCCGCCAGCTGGCCGACGACCGAAAGCTGGTGGTATACAGCATTCCGCGCCGCTCGGTGCTGGGTTTCTGGCAGGGTCCCGCTGGGGACATCGTCATGGCCGATTCGCTGCCTCTCTCCGAGACGGAACGCACCTACCGCATTGTGCCCGGCAGTATTCAGCGGGAAGCACGACGGGTGCTGTACTTCCAGGGCTGGCCCCAGGCTCCTGTTCCCGCCCGGCGCCTGGGACAGTCGACTTTGCTGGTGTGGCACGGCCTGCGCGTTCTGCTCATCGACGGTAGACTAGCGGCGGCCCGCCAGCCTAGCCGGGCAGATATCATTATTTTGCGGCGCAACGCGCGGGTGTGGCCCGAGCAGCTGGCGGCGGCTTTTGGTACGGCTGCGCCCGTCGTGTTCGACTCTTCCTGTAAAGCCTGGTACGTAGCGCGGCAGGACTCAATCCTGCGGGCGGCTGGTTTCCGTACGTATGACGTCACGATGCGCGGGGCGTTCATCGTGGCGCCCCGGCGGTAGAGCGGCTTCTCAAACCTCTTAACCGAAAACTAGCGTACAAAGCGCCAGCGGGGTATTCAGACATAGCATCATTTTTGTTACGTTTGATTTGGCTGTGGTGCCTGCACCCGGCTTCTGCGTCGCTTCCCCTTACTTGCACGCCAGTAACAACGACCATGGACAATCTGCCTACTCAAGAGCTGGAGGCCCTGCGCTTCATCCAGTACGAATGCCGGGACGCCATCGGCTACATCACCCTCAACCGCCCCGAAAAGCGCAATGCCCTGAGTGCGGAAATGGTAACTGAGCTGAAGCTCGCTTTTACAGCCGCCGAAGAAGACGAGCACTGCAAAGTAGTGGTGCTACGCGCCAACGGGGCTGCTTTCTGCGCCGGCGCCGATCTGAGTTATATTCAGGAGTTGCAGGGCTTTGGCTACACCGATAACCTGGCCGACAGCACCCACCTCATGCAGCTCTTCCACCAGATCTATACCCTCAAAAAGGTGGTGATAGGGGAAGTGCAGGGGCACGCCTTGGCGGGCGGCTGCGGCCTGGCGGCTATCTGCGACTTCGCCTTCACCGTGCCCGAAGCCAAGTTTGGCTACACGGAGGTGAAAATCGGATTCCTGCCGGCTATTGTCAGCGTATTCCTGCTGCGTAAAATCGGGGAGGCCTGCACCAAGCAGCTGCTGCTGACGGGTGAAATCATCGGCGCCCAGAAAGCCGCCGAGTATGGGCTGGTAAATTTTGTGGTAGGGCGCGATGAGCTGGCCGAGCAGGTATACGCCTTTGCGCGCCGGCTCTGCACCGAAAATTCCGGCCAGAGCATGGAGGCTACCAAGGAAATGCTGGCCCGTCTCCCCGAAATGGCCCTGGAAGACGGTCTGCGCTATGCGGCGCAGATGAATGCCGAGGCCCGCGGTTCCGTGGACTGCCGCCGGGGTATAGCCGCCTTTTTGAACAAAGAAAAAATCAGCTGGGACCAGTAACCGCCCCAGACCTGCCCCAGGTACCGGCCCGATTTCACTTCGTAGGAGTGGAGTCGGGCCGGTATTTTTCTAACTTGCCCTACCAAAGGAGCGTTTTGTCGAGCTGAGTGGCGCCATTTTCATAACTTTTTAACCTCTGGCTGGTTACCAACTCATGACAATTCTGGCAGCCGTAGCCGTTACCGCGGCTACCTTTTTAGCAATGGAAGGCGTGGCCTGGGGCATGCACAAATTTGTGCTGCACGGCCCGTTGTGGTTTTTGCACCGCTCGCACCACGTGCGTCATCCGCACCGCTTTGAGCGCAACGACTTCTTTTTTCTATTCTACGGCACGGTTTCTATGCTGTGCATTCTGGCGGGTTCGGCTACGAAAGACTGGCCTTTCTGGGTTGGCATCGGTATTGCGCTCTACGGGTCGGTCTATTTCTTCGTGCATGATGTGCTGATTCATGGTCGCCTGCGCTTCTGGCGCAAGTCGCGCAATGCCTACCTGCGGGCCCTGAACATGGCGCACAAAATGCACCATAAGACTACCGGCCGCGACGGGTCGGAGGAGTTTGGGATGCTATGGGTATCACCAAAGTACTACACTCTGGCGTGGCGGCGGCCGGCTCCTGAGCGCCGAGTGACGAGTACCAAGCAGCAAAAGCAAGCCTAGTGGGACGGTTTTCGATCAGCGACCTGGAGCAGCTTTCCGGCATTAAGGCGCATACCATCCGCATGTGGGAGCAGCGCTACGGTATCTTACAGCCGGTACGCACGGCTACCAACATACGCACGTACTGCGACGAAGACCTGCGGCGCCTACTGAACGTAGCAACACTCTGCGCGCGCGGCCAACGCATCTCGCGTATTGCTCAGCTGGCCCCGGAGGAACTTAGCCGGGCCGTAATTTCCTGCTGCGACGACGCGCACGACTACTTCCAACAGGTAAACTCGCTGTTGGCAGCCATGCTGGCTATGGATGAGCGCCGCCTATGCTGCCTTCTCGACACGGCCATCCAGGAGCTGGGCTTCGAGGAAGCCATTATGCGGGTAGCCTATCCGTTCCTGCAGCGCATTGGTGTAATGTGGCAGGCCGGCTCCGTCAACCCTGCCCAGGAGCACTTGGTAACTAACCTGTTGCGCCAGAAGATGATGGCCGGCATTGATGCGCTGCCCCCTGTGCAGCCCCAAGAGGCCCGGCGGTGGGTGCTTTTCCTGCCGGAGGGAGAAATGCATGAGCTGGCTCTGCTATTTATGAGCTATGTATTGCGGGCCCGTAAACAGCACGTGCTGTACCTGGGCCAGAACCTGCCTACCACGGAGCTCGGGCCGGTGTGCGAAACCTACCAGCCGCATGCCGTGTGTACCGTGATGACGGCCATGCCCGAGCGTGACCGGGTGCAGGCGTTTGTAGAACAAGTGCATCACCTGTGTCCGGGCGTGATGGTGTACCTCTACGGTCCACTAGCCCAGCAGGAGGGGCTGCGGCTGCCTGCCAATACGGTGCGGGTGCGCCTGATGACGGATTTCCTGGCGTTGGCCAGCAGTTTGTGCACCTGTCCGGAGGCTGCCTCCGTGGCTTAGCCCGCTTTCGGGCGCTTTGCAACACCAGGTTCTGCCGCCTCATTTACTTCCGAAGCAGATTTCTGCCGGCTGCCAAGCCGGGAGCGGAATTTTATACGCTCAAAATTGTCCCTATAAATCAAGTGGTTACAGAATTAGGCGGCATTAAAATGCTCTAATACTCGGTTGTGGAAAATTTTCTTTTGTACAACCATGCGAGTTTCAATTCCTCTCGTATATTTGTTTAACTTTTTGCCACGAAAAGCTAAACAGTATGACCTCTTTGGAATTCACCAATCAAGTACAGAAGATTTCTTACTCGCTAAAGCCCGTGGCGATGAACCTGACTCGCGACGCTGACGATGCTAAGGATCTGGTCCAGGAAACCTTGCTGAAGGCACTGCTGAACAAGGACAAGTTCAAAGCGGGCACCAACCTGAAGGCATGGCTGTACACCATCATGCGCAACACGTTTATCAACAACTACAATAAGATAACGAAGCGCAACAGCAACATCGACAGCACGGAGTACTTCCAGTACTTCAACACGGATGAAAGCTACATCACCCACAACGGCGCTACCAGCGACTTTGTGGTCACCGACATCAACGAGGCCATTGCCGGTCTGTCGGCCGATTATCGCACGCCTTTTATGATGTACTACATCGGCTACAAGTACCTGGAAATAGCCGAGAAGCTGCAAATTCCGATCGGGACCGTAAAAAATCGGATTCACATTGCCCGAAAAGAGCTGAAAGACGTATTAAAGGTATACGCCCCCGGCGTGTAGGGAATAGGGAGAGAGTACAACCGCCCCGGGCGTATCACGGGCCGCGGGTGACGGAAGCGCAAGCTTCGTTGCTCGCGGCCCGGTTTGTTTCCGGCCGGCTCCCTGGTCAGCCGCTGCCGGCCCCACCTTTTTCCTGACGTACTTGCCCAACGGTTCGGCTTGAACGTGCATCTTCGTGCTTTGGTCCACGCGGTATTATTGCCTGATTTCTCTTTTCACTGCTTTTGTGAGTAAACACGTCATTGTTATCGGAGCTGGCTTTGCGGGGCTGTCCGCGGCCACTTCGCTGGCCCAGCAGGGGTACCAGGTTACGGTTCTGGAAAAAAATGAAGGCCCGGGCGGGCGGGCCCGGGTGTTCCGGGCTGCCGGCTACACCTTCGATATGGGCCCGAGCTGGTACTGGATGCCGGATGTATTTGAACAGTACTTCGCCCGTTTTGGCAAAAGCGTAGCCGACTATTACGACCTGGTGCGGCTGGACCCCTCGTACCAGGTGATTTTCAAAGGCCCGGAGGCGGTAGATATTCCGGCCCGGATGACGGAGCTCCGGGCGTTGTTTGAGCGGTTTGAGCCGGGCAGCGCTGTGCAGCTGGATGAGTTTCTGCGCCAGGCAGCCTACAAGTACGAGGCCGGCATCAACAAATTCGTGCACATGCCCGGACGCTCGCTGCTGGAATTTGCTGACCCCCGCTTGTTGGTAGATGCCGTGCGCCTGGACTTGCTGCAGAGCATGCACAAGCACGTGCGCAAGTTCTTCAAAGACCCCCGGCTGCTGGAGCTCGTCGAGTTTCCCATTCTTTTCCTGGGCGCTACTTCGGAGAATACCCCCGCGCTCTATTCCCTGATGAACTACGCCGACCTGGCCCTGGGGACCTGGTATCCGATGGGCGGCATGCACAAGATTGTGGAAGGCATGGCCCAACTGGCCCAGGAGCGTGGTGTGCGCCTGGAGTATAACACGCCTATCACGCAGATTGTGGTGGAGAAAGGCCGCGCCACGGGCGTGCAAACCACCAAGGGGTTTCGGGCGGCCGATGTAGTGGTGGCTGGCGCCGACTACCACCACGCCGAGCAGCAGCTGCTGGCTCCGGAGTGGCGCACCTACGACGAAAACTACTGGCAGAAGCGCACCATGGCGCCCTCCTCGCTCTTGTTTTACCTGGGTGTAAACAAGCGCCTGCCCAAGCTGCGCCACCATAATCTGTTCTTTGACGAGGACTTCAGCCTGCACGCCCATGAGATTTACGAGGAGCCGCAGTGGCCCAGCCGCCCGCTGTTCTACGCCTGCGCTCCTTCCCAAACCGACCCCAGCGTGGCGCCTGAAGGCTGCGAAAACCTCTTCCTGCTGGTACCGGTAGCCCCCGACCTGGACGACCCCGAGGAAACGCGGGAGCGGTACTACCACCTGCTGATGGACCGCCTGGAAAGCCACTGCGGCACCAGCATCCGGGATGCGGTAGTCTACAAGCGCAGCTACGCGCACCAGGAGTTTGGGCAGGACTACAACAGCTACAAGGGCAATGCCTACGGTTTGGCAAATACCCTGCGCCAAACGGCCATTCTCAAACCTTCTCTCAAGAGTAAGAAGGTCAGTAATCTGTATTTTACGGGTCAGCTGACGGTGCCGGGCCCCGGCGTGCCGCCGTCGCTCATCTCCGGCCAGGTAGTAGCCCGGGAAGTGCAAAAGGAGAATTAGTAATGGATAATTAAGAATTAAGAATTGGTAAAGCCGAAGCGACTTGTGGCGACACGAGTCCATTCTTCATGGCTAATTCTTCCTTATTAATTCAAGAAGATGGACCACATTGCGCTCTTTACGGAAACCAGCCGCGCCTGTAGCAAGCTCATCACCCAGCGCTACAGCACCTCCTTCACGCTGGGAATTCGGACCCTGGACTCCCGGTTTCACCTGGCCGTCTACTCTGTGTATGGCTTCGTGCGCTGGGCCGACGAAATCGTGGACACCTTCCACGGGCACGATAAAGCCGCGCTCTTTGCCGACTTCCGGCGTCAGACCTACGAGGCGCTGGAAATCGGCCTTAGTCTGAACCCGGTGCTGCACGCTTTCCAGGACGTGGTGCGGCGTTACGGCATCGACCGGGAATTTATCGAGGCCTTCCTGTTCAGCATGGAAATGGACCTCGACGACCGGAGCTACAATCAGTCCCTCTACGAGCAATACATCTATGGCTCGGCCGAAGTGGTGGGGTTGATGTGCCTGCGCATTTTCTGCGAAGGAGATGCGGCGCTGTTTGAGCGGCTGCGCGAGCCGGCCCGGCGGCTGGGCTCAGCTTTCCAGAAAGTGAATTTCCTGCGCGACATTCGTTCCGACTACGAGGAGCGGGGCCGCGTGTATTTTCCCGGGGTACAATACGAGCGGTTCACGGACGAAGTAAAGCGCACGATTGAGGCCGATATCCGCGCCGATTTTGAGGCTGGCTACGCGGGCATCGTGCAGCTGCCGCGGGCCGCCCGACTGGGCGTGTACCTCGCTTATGTGTATTATTTAAAGCTTTTTCACAAAATTCGCCAGCTTTCCTCGGCCAGTATTTTGGGCGAGCGGGTGCGGGTGCCGGACAATACCAAGCTATTGTTGCTGCTGGGTTCGTATTTTCGCTACCGCCTCCGGGCTATCTAGCCACGAACCTTGTCTGCCGGTGACATTTCCCCGCTTTCTTTTTCTCATCCTGCTCCTCACTTTTTCCACCCCCGTGTCCCTCGAAGCCAACCCTTACGACGTAGCCCAGCTACGCCGCCATTACCAGCAGGCGGCGGCCAGCAAAGAAGCCGGCGAGAAATTTCACAAGCTCATGGCCTCCTATACCCAGCAGGATGCCGTGGTACTGGCCTACAAAGCAGCCGCGGAAGCCATTCGGGCCCGGGATGCGTCGATGTTCAACAAGCTGACCTACGTGCAGAACGCCAGCAAGCAGTTTGAGCAGGCCGTAAAGCTGGACCGTGACAATGCCGAAATCCGGTTTCTGCGGCTGAGCGTGGAAAGCAACCTGCCCGGCTTTCTGGGCCTGAGCCAGCACGTGGACGAAGACCGCGCCTTTCTGGTGAGTACGCTTCTAAAGCACCCTAACTCTGGCCTTGATGCGGAGTCCTTTGGGCTGGTACGCAACTTCCTCGTCGACCGGGGGCACGTCTCAGGTCCCGAGGCCGAAAAACTAGCTCGCTTGTAAGTGCTCGGCGGGGAGTTCGTGAAATTATCTGAAAACGGCCCAACTATTCGCTGGCGGTGTTGTTAGCATAGGAAAGGACCTATTGTCGAGCTGCTGCCCGGAAAGAAGCCGACGAAAAATTCCTATCTTAAGCAAACCAGGTCTATTTCCCTGTTCGTACAGACAGTTCCTCTGTCAGCTATGCCGTACCACCTGAGCGTCCGTATCGACCCCAACTCCGGCTTTTGCTTTGGCGTCATCTATGCCATTCAAATGGCCGAAGACCTGCTGGATGAGCAAGGGTACTTGTATTGCCTGGGCGACATCGTGCACAACGATGAGGAAGTGGAGCGCCTGGAGCAGCGCGGGCTGCGCATCATCAACTATGAGGAGCTGGCCGCCCTGCGCGACGAGGCGGTGCTGATTCGGGCGCACGGGGAGCCGCCCAGCACCTACCAGATGGCCCTGGAAAACAACCTGACGCTGATTGACGCTTCCTGCCCGGTGGTGCTCAAGCTACAGAACCGCATCAAAACCAGTTTCGACCGTAAGGACCGGATTTACATCTACGGAAAGCACGGTCATGCCGAAGTGCGCGGCCTGTTGGGGCAGACCGGGGGCGAGGCCGTCGTGTTTGAAAACCTGGACGAATTGCTCGGCCACGAGCTGCCCAGCAACCTCACCCTGTACAGCCAGACTACCAAAAGCACCGATTCCTTCTACCGCATCAAAAACGAGCTGGAGCAGCGTGGTTACCAGGTAAATGCCAACGACACCATTTGCCGGCAGGTAAGCAACCGCGACAAAGACCTGCGGCGCTTCGCGGCTCAGTTTGACCAGATTGTGTTTGTTTCCGGCACGAAAAGCTCCAACGGGAAAGTTCTGTTTCAGGTGTGCAAGGACACCAACCCGGCAACTCACTTCATTTCCAAAACCGATGAGCTGCGCGCTGAGTGGTTCCGGCCGGGGCAGTCGGTGGGTATTTGCGGGGCTACCAGCACGCCCATGTGGCTGATGGAGCAGGTGCGGGATGCCCTGCTGGCCCTTTAGCCCGCTTTCTATGCAAGTTTCTGTTGCCAGTTCCCCGGCGCTGCCCACCTCACCCGCGCGGCGCCTCCGTCCGGAAGCGCTGGGTTACAAGGGAGTGGTAGCTGCCAGCCTGATTATCGGGGCCTGGGCGAGCTTGCTGGTCTTCCTGTTGGTGTTTTATCGGCCGGACTGGCAAACGCCCTGGCCTTATCTGTTGGTACTGGCGCAAACCCACCTGTACACCGGCCTCTTTATCACGGCGCACGATGCCATGCACGGCGTGGTAAGCCCCCACCGACGGTTGAACGACGCCCTGGGTCTGCTCACGGCCGGACTTTTTGCCTTCAACTGGTTTCCCCGGATGCTGCCCAAGCACCATGCCCACCACCGGCACGTGGCCACCCCCGACGACCCCGACTACCACGACGCACGGCATCCGGGTTTTGTACCGTGGTTTATTCGTTTTGCCTGGAACTACGTGACGGTGTGGCAAGTGCTGCTGATGGCCGCCACCTACAATGTTCTCAAGCTGTTCTTTCCCGCCGAGCAGGTAATAGCCTTCTGGATGATACCCGCTGTGCTGGCTACCTTGCAATTATTCTACTTTGGTACGTATCTTCCTCACCGGGGAGAGCATGCCCCGGATAATCCGCACAAATCCCGCAGCCAGCTGCGGCAGCACGTATGGGCCTTTGTGAGCTGCTACTTCTTCGGCTACCACTACGAGCACCACGACCAGCCGTTTTTACCTTGGTGGCGGCTGTGGCAAGCCAAGCGGTAGCAACACCAGTTGAGCATAGGTTGAGTAGTAATGATATAGTAAATATACTATATTTATAAGGCCCGCTTAGTACGTGGTCGATGATACCGCTGCTTTATGTTTTGTACACTTCGCGCCTGCCTGCTGCTGTTGATGATGCCTTGGCTCTGCGCGAATGGCGGGTGGGCTTATGCTGCGTGGCAGCAACCGCCGTTTCAGGGCCGACTCGTGCGAGTTACGCCCGAAGAACAGCAGGCTACGCCCCAGCCTTTACCCTCTCCTGATCCGGCCGAGTCGTTGCGGGTAGCCCGCCGCCAGTTGGAACTGCCCATGCAGGCCCCGCTGCGGCCCCAGGCGCACATGCGCATGGCCAGCGCCCTACTGGATCTGCGGCGCTACCACGAGGCGCTAGAACATGCCTTGCTGGCTTTGCGCCACAGCCAAGCCGGCAACGATGCCCGCAACACGGCGCACACCTACGATCTGCTTGGGCGTGTACAGGCCGCCCGCGGCGACAGTGGTCGGGCTCACCAGTGGTACCAGCGGGCTTTGCAGACGTTTACGCAGCTAGATGACCCCTGGAACCAGGGCGTAGTGCACGAGCATCTGGGTGATTTATATGCCAGCCAGCACGCCTGGCTGCAGGCAGCAGAAAGCTACCGCCAGGCCAGTGCCATCTGGCAGCAACTTGCGCAGCATTCGCGGGCATCCATTGGCTTGCACGCCGTGGGGCGTATGTACTTAGCGCAAGGAGCCTATAATCGGGCGCTGCACTATTTGCAGCAAAGTGCCCGGGGTGGACGGCAACTGCACGACAGCGTAGCGGTGGGTTATGTATTGCACTCTATGGGACAGGTATACGCCGCCGCAGGCAACAGCACGGCCGCCCGGCAGCAGTATTTGCAGGCGCTGGCCATGGTACCCCGGCGCCAGCCCCCTATGCTGCTGGCCATGCTTTACGAAGCGCTGGCCGATATCAACGACTCAACGGGGAACCTGGCCGGAGCCCGGCAGAACGTGGAGCAGGCCGTTTCGTTAGCCCTGCAAAGTGACGATAAACGGCGCCTGAGCAACCTGTATCTGCGGTTATCGGAGCTGCACCGGCGCCAGGGCCAGTACCGGGCCGCCTTCACCTACCTGACGCGGCATATCCAGCTAGCCGACAGCGTAGCGGCCGAGCAGCGCCAAGCTGAGGTGGCCGAAATCCGGATGCGGTACGAAACCGAAAAAAAGGAGCAGGAAATCATTGTCCTGCAAAAGCAGCGGCGACGGCAGGAAGCCAACCTGCGGCGGCAGATGTGGTGGCGTAACGGGCTGGGTTTGGGGGCCGTGGTATTGCTGGTGCTGGCCGGCGCCCTGTTTCTGGCCCGGCGACGGCAGGCGAGCATCAACCGCCTGCTCACGCGCCAGAACCAAGCTATCCAAAGTCAGAAAGAAGAACTCAACCGGCTCAATCGTAGCAAGGATCTGCTGTTCTCAGTGATTTCGCACGACCTGCGCGCTCCGCTCAGTTCCCTCTACACTCTATTGACGCTGCTTAATATGGGCGGGGTGCCCCCCGAGCGCCTGACAACGCACATGGAGCGCCTCACCCGTACGCTCAATAGCACGCTGGGTCTACTGGATAACCTGCTGAACTGGGCCATGGCGCAGATGCGTGATGAGGGCGCCCAGCTTAAAATTTTGGCGTTGGAAAGCATTGCCGCAGAATGCGTGAGCCTGCTGGCCCTGGATGCTGAGCGCAAACAGGTCCAGGTTCAAAACACACTGCCCGCCTGCCTGGTGAAAGCCGATGAGAATATGTGCCGCCTGATTTTGCGTAATCTGCTGGGTAATGCCATTAAATTTACGTCTGAAGGAGGAATTATCACCCTCTCGGGACGGCGGCGGGCGGATACATGGGAGATTTCGGTAGCGGATACGGGTGTCGGTATTGCCGCCGCCGATCAGGAAAAGCTGCGCCAGGCTACCATTGGCTATACCACGCCTGGCACGGACCGTGAAGAGGGTACGGGGCTGGGACTGCGACTGTGCCGGGAATTTGCCGAGCTCAACGGCGGACAGCTCACGTTTGAGAGCGTAGTTGGGCAGGGCTCTGTATTTCGCTTTACGCTGCCAGCAGCGGAGGCTAGTGCTGGCGCCGGATAAGCGCCCGGTGCACGATGCGCGCCGTTACTTGGTCGCGGTAGGTATGGCCCAGCGGGAGGGCCTGGGCGCCCACGCGCACTTCCTGGTTGCTGACGGAGTCGATGAGGGCTGCATTTACCAAGTACGAGCGGTGCGTACGCACAAATAGCCCCGCAGGCAGCTGCTCTTCCAGGTTTTTGAGGTTCACCAGCGTAAGGTGGGTGCGCCCATCGGCCGTGTTGATCTTGGTGAAGTCTTTTAGGGCTTCCATGTACAGCACATCACGGTAATGGAGCCGCACAAACTGGGCATCGGTACGAATAAAGAATGAGCCCAGCTCGGGCAGAGTTTCGCCCGAGGCGCCATTCGGTAAGGTAGTCTGCAGCAAGCCGGTTACTTTGTTTACAGCCCGCAGAAATCGGTCCAGGGTAATAGGCTTAAGCAGAAAATCCACCGCATCGAGGTTAAAGCCTTCCATGGCGTATTGCGGATGAGCCGTCATGAGCACCACCATGGGCGGATGCTGTAAGGACCGTACCAGATCAAGGCCGCTCAGGTGGGGCATTGTCACGTCGGAAAAAAGCACCTGTACTTCGTGGTGGAGCAGGTAGGCATGGGCCGCTACGGGGTCGTTGAAGGCCGCTTTTACGTCCAGCACATCCGTAAGGGCAGCGTAGGCCTGCAGCAGGTCCAGCACCAGCGGGTCGTCATCGAGTAAGGCGCAGGATATTTTCATGGCGGCGAAAAACGACGAGACGAGCAGAAGGTAATAGCGCGGTAGTATAAGCAAATGGTGCTATTAAATATAAAAATAAAGCTAGAATATACAGCAGCTTAGCAGTCAGAAAGTGGCCGCTGGCAGAGGAAAATGGCCCTAGGCAGCCTGCTACTTGGAAACAGCAGCCGGTTGGCCCACAAAATCAAAAGCCTGCATGTAAGGCGCCTAAGCTGCCCTGCATGCAGGCCTTCGGTGGTAGGGAGAAGCAGAACTACTCAGCGCCGTGCACGGCATTGGTTTTCTTGCAGCACTCCGGCAGGCGGGTGTAGGCCCGCTCGTCAGCGGGGGCCGCGTCGGCATCGTAACCGGTTTGCTGCACAGCGGCGCGGAGCTTTTCAGCGGAGGTTTTATCGGCCCGGTAGGTTACCGTAAGCACCTGCGAGGGCACATCCAGCACCGCCGACTGCACCCCTTTTTCGTAGGCTAGTGCCTTTTCCAGGCGGGCTTTGCACATATCACACACGGCCGAGGTCTTGATTTTAAGCGACTCAGCGGAGTTTTTGGCTTTCGCGGCGGGCGTTGTCTGGGCCTGGGAGAACTGCGCGCTCAGGAGCAGGGCCAGCGTACACAGCAAGGTTGAGAAGAATTTCATAGAAAGTCAGGAAAAGGTAAAGGCAGAGAAACAGAAACTTACTGGAGCTGGAACCGCAAACCGGCGTAGGTAACCCGGCCCACAACGGGCCCCCAGACCATAGCGGCATCAAAGTTCGGGCCGAAGGGGTCAGATGCTCCAATAATAGGATTGGCCTGCCGATAGTTCAACAGGTTTTCGGCGCCGGCATACACTTCCCAGCGCTTAAAAGCCCGCGTCACCTGGGTGTTAAACAGCACGTAGCGCGAAGTAAACTGCAGATCGGAAGCTGTAGGGGCCGCGGGGGCAGGGTCGTGCAGCGGGTCGTAGCCGTGGCCGGGGCCAGTGGCCAGGGGCCGGCGCCCAAACCACTGCCCGGTCAGATCGAAGCGCCATTTATCGAAGGCCGTAGCGTAGCTAAGGTTGGCAAACAGCCGGTGCCGGGGCGTCAGGAACTTAGGCAGCAGGTTGCCAGCGTAGCTGGTTTGCACGTCCAGGAATTTGTAGGCTGCTTTAGCCTGTAGGCCTTTCACCGGCTCAACCTGTACTTCCGTCTGCAGGCTCCGTGAGAAAGAGCGGCCATAGAGGTTCAGCAGCACGAGCTGGTTGGGAGAGGAGTACATATCCGCCACCACCTGGTTCTGAAATTCGGTGTGGTAGTAGTCGGCTACAAAGGTGGCGGGGCGGCCAGCTACGGTAAAGTACTGCGTGAAGGAGCCGCCCAGGTTCCAGGCTTTTTCCGGTGCCAGGTTCTGACCGATGATGAACTCCCGCGAAGAAACCAGCATGCCCGTGTTTTCGGCCAGCGGGTTGGCTACGCGCGTGCCGCGTCCGGCCGCCAGACGCAGAATGGTGCTGGCCGTGGCGTCGTACTTCACGTTGAGGCGCGGGGTTAGAAACCAGCCGTACAGGTTGTGCCGGTCTAGTCGGAGGCCACCCACCAGCGTCAGGTTTTTGGCGTTCTGGTAGGTATACTCGGCAAAAGCCCCCGGCACCCGTTCCCGCCGAAACCGGTTTTCGCGGGCGTAGCGCTGCTCGGGCGTTTCGGGAAGCGTGGTAAGGCCCGTCCTGTATACTTCGTGGTAGTTGTCGTGCAGGTAGCTGAGCCCCAGCCGGTAGGTGTGGGCGGTAGTACCCAGAATGCTCTGGAAAAGCAGCGTGGCCTGTCCCGTGTTTTGGGTGCCGTCGTAGGTGCGGCGGCCGTACTGCGAATCAAAGCGGTAGGCCGTGCCATTCAGCAGCAGGCCCAGGTTTTGGTAGGGGCGCGAAGGCCAGGTGTAGGAGGTTTTGTTGAAGCCCGTATACCGCGTAGCCGTCATGGTGGTGCCGTAGTAGCTGCCGGATACGTCCGGGCGGTAGTCTACCTGTCCGCCCTGTCGGGTTTCGCGCAGGGCCCCCACGCCCAGCTCAGCTACCAGTCCTTTCTCCGATTTGTATTTCCATTTGTTCAGGACGTTGTACTGCGTAGCCAGCGGCAGGTCCAGAAACTGGTCGCCGTTGCGGTCTACGCGGCGGCCCAGGTGGTCGGAGTGAAGCAGCAGAACAGTGCTGCCACGCTTGCCAACCGGGCTCGACACGTTCAGGTTCAGGTCGAATTTACCCAGGTCGTTGCCGTAGGCGTTGAACAGCAGCCGGTCGGTTTTGTCGGGCTCCTTCAGGCGCACATTCACCTGGCCGGAAATTGACTCGTAGCCATTCACCACCGAGCCCATGCCCTTGATGATGTCGATGCTCTCAATCCAGGTGCCCGACAAATACCCCAGCCGGTAGGGCGTGGCCAGGCCGCGCAAAGCGGGTTGGTTGTCCACGGTAAGCAGGGAATAAGCGCCATCCAGCCCGAGGAGCTGAATTTGCTTGGCCCCCGAAACAGCATCGGTGGTCGAAACCTCCACGGCCGCGTTGGTTTCAAAGCTCTCGGCCAGGTTGCAGCACGCCGATTTGGTCAGGTCCCGGCTGGTAATCACCTGGGAGTTGGTGGGCGTCAGGGCCGAATAGGCTTGCGTCCGGCCTTCCACTTTCACTTCCGCCAGCTCGGTTGCGCGCCGCAGCGCTACACGTAGAAAAGGTGCCCCTTCCGCCCCAACTACCAGCGTATCGGCCCGGTAGCCTAAGAAATTTACAATTAGTCGGCCCGTGCCGGCCTGGGCTGGGCGCACCAGGGAGAAGAGGCCTTGCTCATCGGCCGAAGTGGCCTCAGTAGTGCCCAGCCAGCGTACGATGGCCCCGGGTAGGGGAGAGGCTGAAGTGGCATCCGTTATCTGGCCCCGCACGGGCGCCAATGCGGCCGTTTGCGCCAGCCCCTGCGGAATAGCAAAGAAGAGGGCTGCGGCCCAAAGCCCGCAATACCCGAAAAAACGATTCATAGTCTGGGAAGAGCATAACAGGTTTCTACCTGACGCCTCCGGGCAGGAAGCGCCTGAGCGGGCCGGGCATAGGGCCGCGGCCGCCAGCAGAACCACTGCTAGACTACCAGAAGACAAACAAAGGTGAGCAGCTGCCGCCCTGCGGGTCGGGGAGGCGAAGCATCCGCCGCGTGCCAGATAGCTGCCTGCGCCAACACCGACGGAGCCAGCGGGGCTTGGGGCCACGCGCTGGCGGGCTGCCAGTCGAGGAGGGCCAGGGGCACGAGCTTTAAGACTTTTATACCCGCTGTGGGCAGGTCCACCTTGTGGTGCTGGGCGCTGAACTCGCAGCAGGTTTTCTGCAGCTTGGTCTTCGAGTGCTGCCCCGATTCTGCAACCGGCATGGCCGGGGGGCAACCGTGCTGCGCCGTGCTGAAGACGACGTGCGCCGTATGCTTCCCGCTCACCCGGCACGTATGCTGCTGCACGGCCAGGCCCACCGAGGAGGTGAGCACCAGCAGGGCAAGCCAGACGCTAAAAAGCCGATGAGCAAGCGGGCGTTTCATGCAGGCAAAGATACGGCAACTTCGGCAGGGTTGCGTGCAAAAAGCCAAAGCCAACGTGGCAAATTCGGGCCTGGGCCGCCAGCTTTCCGGAGCCTGACATTCTGACAAATCGGGGCAAATGCTTGATCGGGCCTTTTGTAGATTAACCATTTTTTAGGAAAAAAAGCGCGAATAGAGGGTAAAAATGCGGTTTTAGAGAAGTGGTAGAAAATGGTAAATGGTGGTTGCCTTTTGCTTGGGGTTACGTACTTTTGCTAATACCCTCCCCGTGGCCTGGCTTTCTATGAATCTTCTCTCTGGCGAATACGAGTGCAAGCTGGACCCGAAAGGGCGTCTGGTGCTGCCCGCCAAGGTGAAGGCCAGCCTGCCCGAATCGTCGGGCAACCAGCTGGTGTTGGTGCGCGGTTTCGAGCCCTGTCTGGTGCTGTACCCGCGGGCCGCCTGGCGCGTGATTCATGAGAAAGTAATGGCGCTGGACGAGTTCAACGAGGAGTACCGGCAGTTCCAGCGCAACTTTTTTCGGGGCATGACGGAGGTGGAACTCGATACCATTGGCCGCTTTGGCCTGCCGCGCACCATGCTGCGCTACGCCGGCATCGAGAAAGAGGCCATTATCGTGGGCATGGGCAACCGCTGCGAAATCTGGGACCCCACCCGCTACGACGACTTCCTCATCAAAGACCAGCAGAGCTTCTCCAAGCTCGCCCAGAAATTCCTGACCACTGAAACCGGGCCAAGCCCCTTGGCCGCATGAGCACTCCCGAAACTTACCTGAACGATGCCGCCTACCACCGCCCGGTGATGCTGCGCGAGTGCCTGGAGGCGCTGGATCTGCGCCCAGAGGGCCGCTACGTCGACGTCACGTTTGGGGGTGGGGGCCACTCGGCCCGCATGCTGGAGCACCTGAGCACCGGCCACCTCTACAGCTTCGACCAGGATGCCGATGCCGAGGCCGAAGCCGCCCAACTGGCGCGCCCGCAGTTCACCTTTATTCGCAGCAACTTTCGTCACCTGCACCAGGAGCTGTCCCGCCACGGAGCCTTGCCCGTTGATGGCCTGCTGGCCGACTTGGGCGTTTCCTCGCACCAGTTCGATACGCCTGAGCGCGGTTTCAGCACTCGCTTCGATGGGCCGTTGGACATGCGCATGAACGCCGAGGATGGCCCCAGCGCTGCCGACGTGCTCAACGAATACAGCGAGGCCGACCTGCACCGCATCTTCGGGATGTACGGGGAAGTAACCAACGCCCGCACCCTGGCCAGTACCGTGGTGAGCAGCCGGCGCGGCGCGGGCATCCAAACCATTGGGGAACTGAAGAAGGCCATTGCCAGCTGCACGCCGCGTGGTAAGGAAAATAAGTACCTGGCCCAGGTTTTTCAGGCCCTGCGCATCGAAGTAAACGACGAAATGACGGCCCTGCAGGAAATGCTCCAGCAGACGGCCGAGGTGCTGCGCCCCGGGGGGCGGCTGGTGGTGATGAGCTACCACTCCCTGGAAGACCGGCTGGTGAAGAATTTCCTGGCCAAGGGGAAGTTCTTCGGCGAGGTGGAAAAAGATTTGTTTGGCCGCACCAACACCCCTTTTGAAGTTCTGACCCGCAAGCCCGTGGAGGCTTCCGAGGAAGAGGTGGCCCTGAACAGCCGGGCCCGCAGTGCTAAATTGCGCGTTGGAATTAAGAAGTAAGATTGTCCCATGGCCGTAAATACTGTTCGTCCATCCGCTAAGCCCGTCCGGAGCAATGCCCCGCGCGAAGTGGTGCCCGCCCCGGAGCCCGTGCGCCTGCCCGAGCCCGCGCAGCCTGAGCCCGAACCGGAGGTGCGCGAGCAGCCCCAGCGGGAAGAAGGCCCGCGCAGCACCTGGAGCGTGTTCTCGCTGCTGGACCGGGTTTCCAGCATGGATGGCTTGTTTCGGGACGGGTTGCCGGTGCGGTATCTACCGCACGTGCTGTTCGTGATGTTCCTGACGCTGGTCTACATCGGCAATACGCACTACGCCCTGCGCATGAACCGCAGCATCCAGAAGCTGAAGCTGGAAACCGAGGACCTGCGCGCCGACTACACCACCCTGAAGTCGGACTACATGGAAGCCAGCAAGCAAAGCGAAGTGGCCCGCAAAGTAGCTGCCTACGGATTGGTAGAAAGCTCTTCGCCGCCCTTCCGCATTACGGTGCCCGCCGGCCGCCTCGACGAAGCGGAGCTGGAGCGCGTGCCCCTGGTTTCGGCCGACTCGGTAGCGGCCCAGGCCATTGCCGACTCCGCTGCCCGGGCCCAGCAGGCCGCTGGCCCCCTCAACGGTACCGCCGACGATGAGCTGGTAGGGGCTCCGCCCGCTCCTGTAGGCGTGCCCACCACCGAGGCTGGCACCGCACCGGCTATTTCTTCCCCTCGTTCTGCCCCGCGTAGCAATGAAAGGAAACGTTAAAAAATCGATAGTCACCCGGGTTCGGCTGGCCTTCCTGGGGGTGGCCCTGTTTTCCATGGCCATTGTGGTGAAGGTGTGGCAAATCCAATTCAAGGAAGGGGAGCGGTGGCGCGCCCTGGAGCAGGAGCGGCGCATTGTGTACCAGCCGGTATTTGCTACCCGCGGCAACATCTACTCCGACAATGAAAGCATTATGGCGACCTCGCTGCCTTTCTACCGGGTGGCCTGGGACCCATCAGTGGTCAGCAAGGAAACCTTTGAGAAGGATATCGACTCGCTGGCCCTCAACTTGTCGCAGTTCTTCGGCGACAAATCAAAGAACGAGTACTACCGCAAGCTCACCAACGCCTACAAAGCCAAGCCCCAGGTACGCTACCTGCGGCTGAACTCGCGGCAGATCAACTTCCAGCAGAAAAAACTGCTGGCTACCTGGCCCATTTTCCGGGCGGGCAAAAACCGCGGCGGGGCCATTTTTGAGAAAGTAGACAAGCGTTTCCGGCCGTTTGGCGGCCTGGCTCAGCGCACCATTGGCTTCGTGAATGAAGACAAAAACGGGGCGGGCCTGGAGTACACCTTCAACCAGCACCTGGCCGGCAAAGACGGGGAAGCCCTGTTTGAGCGCCTGCCCGGCGGCAATAAGCCCATCTACGACGGCACCGAGGTGAAGCCCGTGCCTGGCTACGACGTGAAGACCACGCTCGATATCAACCTGCAGGACGTGGCCGAAAATGCCTTATACAAGTCCCTGGTCGACAACAACGCGCAGTACGGCACTGTCATCCTGATGGAGGTGAAGACCGGCGAAATCAAAGCCGTAGCCAACCTGGGCAAAGTGGCCGAGGGCGTGTACCGCGAAGACTACAACTACGCCATTGCCGACCAGGGCCGTACCGAGCCAGGTTCCACGTTCAAGCTGGCTTCCATGATGGCCATTTTCGAGGAAAACCCCGAACTCTCCCTCGAAGACATGGTGGATACCGGCAACGGCCGCATGTACGTGGGTGGGGCCGTGAAAACCGACTCCCACGGCTACGGCAAAATCACGGTGAAGCAGGTGTTTGAGAAATCCTCCAACATTGGCGTGGCCTGGCTGGCCGATCATACCTTCAGCAAAGACCCCAGCAAGTACACCGATTACCTCAAGCGCTTCGGCCTCGATAAGCCCCTGGGCTTCCAGATGGCAGGGGAGGCCCGGCCGTATATTAAAGACCCACGCGACCGGAGCTGGAGCCGCACCTCGCTCACCACCATGAGTATTGGCTACGAGCTGAAGCTGGCCCCGCTCCAGACGCTGGCGTTCTACAACGCCGTAGCCAACGGGGGCGTGAAAGTGCAGCCCATCATCGTCAAGGAAATCAAGCAGGCTGACAAGGTGCTCGAGCACTTCGAAACGAAAGTGCTGAATCCCAAAATCTGCTCCGACGAAACCCTGGCTAAGGTGCGGGCCATGATGGAAGGCGTCGTAACGGAGGGAACCGCCCGCGGCATCCGCTCCGAGGACTTCACCATGGCGGGCAAAACCGGCACGGCCTGGAAGTTTAAGAACGGCGCGTATACCAAGGTGTACTCCACCAGCTTCTGCGGCTATTTTCCCGCCGATAAGCCCAAGTACTCGTGCATTGTAGTGGTGGACTCGCCCAAGAAGGGCCGCATCTACGGGGCCGACGTAGCCGCGCCGGTTTTCCGCGAAGTGGCTGACAAAGCCATGGCCCGCGACGCGGCCAGCCAGCGCCCCCTGCTGGCCCGGGCTCCGCAGAAAAAACAGCGCGTGCCCACCATCGGGGTAGGCATGCAGGATGAGCTGCAACTCGTGACCCAGCACATGGGACTCCCGTCGCAGGCGGCGGCCAGCGCGGAGGATTGGGTGCGCGCCGATACCGGGCAGGGCGCCAAGTCATTAGCCTGGCAGGAGCACCCCGTGAAGCGCGGCCGCGTACCCAGCGTGGTAGGCATGAGCCTGCGCGACGCCCTGTTCCTGCTGGAAAACCGCGGCCTACGGGTGCGCCTGAATGGTAGTGGTCGGGTGCGGGCCCAGTCTATTGCGGCGGGCATGCCCCTGCAGCGCGGCACTACCGTTACGCTCACCCTGCAGCCCATTGGGCAAACGTCGGCACCGGCGGCCCCGGTGGCTGCCCCCGAAATGCCCGACCTGGCCGAAAACAAGCTGATTACCCCCGCCGAGCCCGACCCCGCCAAGGTGAAAGCTGCCTTGCTGGAGCGCCAGCGCAAGCTGCGCCAGCAGTTGAACGGGGGCACCGAGCAAGCCCAGGCCCGCACGGCCGAGCCCACCAAATCCAACCGAAAATAACGCTTACCTCCGGCCGGCGCGCAGCCGCCGGCTTGTTTTGCTCATGCCTGATCTGACAACGCCTTCTCATTCGCTTTCTTCTTTGCTGATCGGCTTGCCGGTGCTGGCCGTGCACGGCCCCACCAGCGTGGCCGTGCACGGCCTTACGCTCGACTCACGACAGGCGGCACCCGGTACGGTGTTCTTCGCCCTGCGCGGGGCTACCGTCGATGGGCACCAGTTTGTGGGCAAAGCCGTGGAGCTGGGAGCTAGTGCCGTGGTGGTGGAAGAGCTGCCGGCTGAACTCAATCCCGCTACCACCTACGTGCAGGTAGCCGACAGCGCCGAGACGATGGCCCGCGTGGCAGCGGCCTTCTATGGGCACCCCTCACGCCAACTAAAGCTGGTAGGCGTGACGGGTACTAACGGCAAAACCACCTGCGCTACGGTGCTGCACAAGCTGTTTCGGGAGCTGGGCTACCACGTGGGCTTGCTGAGCACGGTGCAGAACCAGATTGACGAGGAGGTAATTCCGGCTACGCATACCACGCCCGACGCTATTCGCCTGAATGCCTTGCTCTCCCGCATGCTGCAGGCGGGCTGCACGCACGTGTTTATGGAGGTCAGCTCGCACGCCGTGGTGCAACACCGCGTGACGGGGCTGCATTTCACGGGCGGCGTGTTTACTAACATCACTCACGACCACCTCGACTATCACGGCACGTTTGACAACTACCTGAAAGCCAAAAAAGGCTTTTTCGATGCCCTGCCCAAGTCGGCCTTTGCCCTCACCAACGCCGACGACAAGCGCGGCCCGGTGATGCTGCAAAACGTGGCCGGCCGCCGCGAAACCTACTCCCTGCGCGGGCCCGCTACGTTTCGGGCCCGGCTCATTGAAAATGCCGTGCACGGCCTGCACCTCGAACTCGACGGGCGGGAAGCGCAGTTTCGGCTGATTGGGGTGTTCAACGCCTACAACCTGCTGGCCGTGTACGGGGCGGCGGTGCTGCTGGGCGAAGACCCCACGGAAGTTCTCACGGTGTTGTCGGGGCTGACCTCGGCCCCGGGGCGCTTCGAGCCCGTGGTATCGGCCAGGACGCGTGTAACCGGCATTGTAGACTACGCTCACACGCCCGATGCGCTGGAAAACGTGCTGCAGACCATTGCCGATATTCGGCAGCCCAGCCAACAGATTATCACGGTGGTCGGCTGTGGGGGCAACCGCGACGGGGCCAAGCGGCCCATTATGGCCAACCTCGCCTGCCAAGGGTCGAGCCGTGTGGTTTTGACCTCCGACAACCCCCGCTTCGAAGACCCCAACGATATTTTAACCCAGATGCAGGCCGGCGTGAAGCCCCAGGACCTGGGCAAGGTGCTCACCATTGCCGACCGGCGCGAGGCCATCAAAACGGCCTGTGCGCTGGCCGGCCCCGGCGACATTGTGCTGGTAGCGGGCAAAGGCCACGAGTCGTATCAGGAAATCAAAGGCGTAAAAACTGATTTTGACGACAAACGCGTGCTGCTGGAAATGTTTGAGCTGCTGGGCAAATAAGCTGCCCGCCGTAACTGAATAATCCCAAATCAGCAGAAATACAACCTTGAACCACTCACCAAAAAGCGGAACCTTTGTAGTCCGGCTTTTCCTCTCCCTGACCTGCTGACCTCGACTACATGCTTTATTACCTCTTCACCTACCTCTACAAAACTTACCATATCCCCGGCACCGGCGTGTTCCAATACACCACGTTCCGGGCCGCTATGGCGGTAGTCACGTCGCTGATCATTGCCCAGTACTTTGGTAAGCCGCTGATCAAGGCCTTACAGCGCCGCCAGATTGGGGAAGGCATCCGCGACCTGGGGTTGCAGGGGCAAATGGAGAAGAAAGGTACCCCTACCATGGGCGGGCTCATCATTCTGTTGGCCATTCTGGTGCCGGTGCTGCTGTTTGCCAAGCTCGACAACATCTACATCGTGCTGATGATTCTGAGCACCGTGTGGCTGGGGCTCATCGGGTTTATTGATGATTACATCAAGGTAGTTAAGAAGGATAAGGAAGGTCTGGCCGGGCGCTTTAAGGTGCTGGGGCAGATCGGGTTGGGCCTGACGGTGGGTTGGGTGCTGTTTTTCAGCAACGAGGTAACCGTGCGCCAGTACCTGCTGCCCAACGGCGACCTGTCGGCGGTGGATGCCAGCACCGTGTACCAGGACGTGAAGCTGATGATTACCACCATCCCCTTCGCCAAGAATAACGAGCTGAACTACGGCAACCTGTTCAGCTACGCCGGGCCTTACTTCAACGGGCTCTACAGCCTCCTCTACATTCCCATCGTCATCCTGATTATTACGGCCGTGAGCAACGGGGCCAACATCACCGACGGCCTCGATGGGCTGGCGGCCGGCACTTCGGCCATCATCGGTATTACGCTGGCTATTTTCTGCTTTGTGAGCGGCAATGCCCTGCTGGCCGATTACCTAGATATCATGTACATCCCGAACTCCGGGGAACTGGTTATTTTCTGTACGGCCTTCGTGGGGGCGTGCGTGGGTTTTCTCTGGTACAACAGCTACCCCGCCCAGGTATTCATGGGCGACACCGGTTCCCTGGCCATTGGCGGCATCATTGCGGTGCTGGCCCTCATTGTGCGCAAGGAGCTGCTGATTCCGGTGCTCTGTGGTATTTTCCTGGTCGAAAATCTGTCGGTGATGGTGCAGGTGAGCTGGTTTAAGTATACCAAGCGCAAGTACGGGGAAGGCCGCCGCCTGCTGCGCATGTCGCCCCTGCACCACCACTACCAGAAGCTGGGCTACCACGAAAGCAAAATCGTGTCGCGCTTCTGGATTGTGGGTATTATGCTGGCCGTCATCACCTTGGTGACTTTGAAACTGCGCTAAGATTCAGAACGGAGAAAGGCGAGCCTAGAACTTAGGCTCTTGCCTTTCTCGCTGAACGTCTTCTAAGCTCTAAGCTCTGACTTCTCATGTCTAAGAAAATCGTAATCCTTGGTTCGGGCGAAAGTGGAGTAGGGGCGGCGCTGCTGGCGCAGGCCAAAGGCTACGACGTGTTCGTGTCAGACGGCGGCCCGCTGAAGCCGGCTTACCGGGAGAAGCTGGACAAAGCCGGCATCCGCTACGAGGAAGGTCAGCACACCCTGGCTGAAATCCTGCAGGCTACGGAAGTCGTCAAAAGCCCCGGCATTCCGGAGAAGGCACCCGTGGTGCAGGCGCTGCGCGAAAAGCAGATTCCCATTATCTCGGAAATTGAGCTGGCCGGGCGCTACACCCGGGCCCGGTGCATCTGCATCACGGGCACCAACGGCAAAACCACGACCACGCTGCTCACCTACCATTTGCTGAAGGAAGCCGGCCTGAGCGTGGGCCTGGCCGGCAATGTGGGCTTCTCCCTGGCCGAGCAGGTGATTGAAGACCCGTTTGACTACTACGTGGTCGAGCTGAGCTCCTTCCAGCTCGACGATACCCACGATTTTCAGCCCTGGGTGTCGGTGCTGCTCAACATCACTCCCGACCACCTCGACCGGTACGACTATTCCCTGGAGCTGTACGCGCAAGCCAAGCTGCGCATCATGCGCAACCAGGACAGCGCCGGCTACTTTATTTACAACGCCGACGACGAGAACATCCAGCGCTATTTCCAGGCGGCACTACGCCCGGTGCAGCAGCTGCCCTTCAGCTTGCACCGCCGACCCGACTACCACCTGGCCGGGTACTACACCGGGGAAGCCAGCGTGTGCGTGGATCTGCAGCCCGGCTACTACAGCAAAACCGAGGAAATCAGCACGGCGGCTTCTCCGCTGATTGGGCAGCACAACCGGCAGAATATGCTAGCCGCGTTGCTTTGTGCCCGGGTAGCGGGCGTAGAGGCCTCTCAGATTGAAGCAGCGCTGGCTACTTTCCACAACGCCGACCACCGTCTGCAGCCCGTGGGCGACATCAACGGGGTGCGCTTCATCAACGACTCCAAGGCCACCAACGTGGAAGCCGCCTGGTACGCCCTGGACGGCATCCGCCAGCCCATTGTATGGATTGCGGGCGGTACCGATAAAGGCAACGACTACACCACGCTCATTCCTTTGGCCCAGAACCGGGTGAAAGCACTTATCTGCTTAGGTGTAGACAATGCCAAACTGCGGGAAGCTTTTGGACCCGTAGTGCCGCATCTGGAGGAAACCCAAAGCGTGGCGTATGCCGTGCGCCAGGGGCTGGAGCTGGCCCAACCCGGCGACGTGGTGCTGCTCTCGCCCTGCTGTGCCTCCTTCGACCTGTTTAAAAACTACGAGGACCGCGGCCGGCAATTCACAGCCGCTGTGCAGGCCCTTGCCGACGACCAGACCCGGGAGGAAGCCGGCGAGTAGCCAAGCTTTTCCTGAATCAGCCGAATTCCGTTATCCACTCAACCACTCATTCACCGCCGGATGGACATTATCAAAAGCTGGCTACAGCGCAATTTGAAGGGTGACCCAGTGCTGTGGGGAATTGTTATTCTGTTTTCGCTCATTTCCATTGCAGTAGTGTACTCGGCTACGGGCACGCTAGCCTACAAAAAAATGGGCGGCAACACGGAGTACTTTCTGGTGAAGCACACCGGACTGATTTTCGTGGGGCTGTTCTTTATGTGGCTGGCTCACCGCATCGACTACCGGCACTACTCGCGCCTGTCGTTGTACGCGCTGCTGGTGTCGGTGCCCCTGCTGTTGTTCACCTATTTCATGGGGGGCGAAATCAACGGGGCTTCCCGCTGGATGACCATTCCGGTAATCAACCAAACCTTCCAGCCCTCCGACCTGGCCAAGCTGGCCCTGATTTCTCACGTGGCTTCCATGCTCAGCCGTCGCCAGCAGCACGTCGATGATTTCAAAACCACGCTGCTGCCCGTAATGCTGTGGGTAGGGTTGATCTGCGGCATCATCATTCTGAGCAATACCTCCACGGCCCTGCTGCTGTTTGGTACCTGTCTGCTGCTGATGTTCATCGGCCGTGTACCACTCAAGCAAATGACCGTGATGGTGGCCATTGGTATTGTGGTGGGGGGCATTGGGCTAGCTTCGGGGCAGCGCTTCCAAACCGTGCAGTCGCGCATTGCCAGCTTTACTGATAAGAGCAAGCCTGTGCCTTTTCAGCTGGAGCACAGTTATATAGCCATTGCCACGGGCGGCGTCACGGGCAAAGGCCCAGGCAAAAGCACGGAGCGTAATATCCTGCCCCACCCATACTCCGACTTCATTTATGCCGTTATCATTGAGGAATATGGGTTGCTGGGTGGAGTTGCCGTGCTGTTTCTCTACCTGGCCTTCCTGTACCGCGGGCTGATTACGGTGATGAACAGCTACGGGGCCTTTGGCGGGCTGCTCTCGGCCGGGCTTACGTTCAGCCTGGTTTTGCAGGCCATGGTGAACATGGGCGTAGCTGTGGGGCTGGGCCCCATTACCGGGTTACCGCTGCCGCTGCTGAGCATGGGGGGCACGTCCCTGATCTTTACCGGTATTAGCATCGGCATCATCCTAGCGGTGAGCCGGGGCGAGCGGGAAGTACGCCCCATGGTAGGGGAGCCCGCCGATACCGCCCGCATTCCCAAGAAAACGGCGCTGGCCTAAGTAGTTGCTCGCCGCGAAAGAAGGCAGAATACCTGAACCTGAATGTCAACCTTGACTCCCCATACTTCGTCCTCCCAGCCCTACCGCGTCATCATCAGCGGTGGAGGCACGGGCGGCCATATTTTCCCAGCCGTGGCCATTGCCAACGAGCTGCGCCGCCGTTACCCCGACGTGGAAATTCTCTTCGTGGGGGCCAATGGCCGCATGGAAATGACGCGCGTGCCCGAGGCCGGCTACCGCATTGTGGGGCTCGATATCATGGGGCTGCAGCGGCGGCTCACGCCCAAGAACCTGCTGTTTCCGGTGCGGGTGTTCCGGTCGGTGCGCAAGGCCGGTAAGCTGCTGGAAGAATTCCGCCCCGATGCCGTAGTAGGGGTGGGGGGCTATGCCTCGGCCCCGGTGCTGCTGGCCGCTACCTCGCGCAATATTCCCGCCCTCATTCAGGAGCAAAACTCCTACGCCGGCCTCGTAAACAAATTGCTGGCGCGGCGCGTGAACAAAATATGCGTGGCCTACGGAGGCATGGAAAAGTTCTTTCCGGCCGAAAAGCTAGTACTGACGGGCAACCCCGTGCGGCGGGAAATTGCCCTGGGCGACCGGGCCGAAGCCCTACAGTTCTTTGGACTAGACCCTGCCCGCCCGGTGTTGCTGGTAGTAGGGGGGAGCCTGGGCGCCCGTACGCTTAACCTGGCCACGGCGGCAGCCCTACCACGCCTGCAGGCCGCCGGCGTGCAGCTGCTGTGGCAGACCGGCAAGCTGTATTACCCCACGGCGCAGCAGGAAGCCGCCGCTTACAGCAGCACAGGGCAGCACGCGCTGGAGTTTGTGCAGCGCATGGACCTGGCCTACGCCGTGGCCGACGTGGTTATTTCGCGGGCTGGGGCCTTGTCGGTGTCTGAGCTGTGCCTGACGGGAAAGCCCTGCGTGCTGGTGCCTTCTCCCAATGTGGCCGAAGACCACCAAACCAAAAACGCCCGTGCCCTGGTCGACCAGGATGCCGCGCTGCTCGTGTCGGATGCGGAGGCGCCAACCCGGCTTTATGAGGCCGCCCTGGCCTTGCTAGGCCAGCCCGACCGCCAACAGCAGCTTAGCGCCAACATCCGCCGGCTGGCGCACCCGGAGGCTACCGGCGCCATTGTCGATGAACTGGAAAAACTGATATCCCGCCGATGAATCCCGTTGCATCCTTTCCGTATGTCTATTTTCTGGGCGTGGGTGGCATTGGCATGTCGGCGCTGGCGCGTTGGTTTGCCGCCAACGGCCACCAGGTAAGCGGTTACGACAAAACGTCGACCCCGCTCACCCAGGCCCTGGAAGCCGAAGGCATTACCATTCACTATGACGACGCAGTAACGAGCATTCCGGCCGTGGTGCGCGAAAACCGCGAGCAGACGCTGGTGGTGCTCACGCCAGCTATTCCCAAAAACCATCAGGAGTGGGCTTGGCTACGGGCCGAGGGCTACGACATTCGCAAACGTAGTCAGGTGCTGGGCGTGCTCACGCAGGGCCGCCGCACCATTGCTGTGGCGGGTACGCACGGCAAAACTACCACCAGCAGCATGGTAGCGCATTTGCTCCACCACAGTGGGGTGAACTGCGCGGCCTTCCTGGGCGGTATCTCCGTGAACCTGGGCTCTAACCTGTTGTTGCCCGCTGCTGGCCCCGATGCCGATAAGGTGCCTGTGGTTGTGGAAGCCGATGAGTACGACCGTTCTTTCCTAACGCTGCGGCCCACCGTAGCCATCGTGACCAGCACCGATGCCGACCACCTCGACATCTACGGCGACAAAGAGGCTCTGGTAGAATCGTTTCGGCAGTTTGTGCGACAGATAGAGCCCGGTGGCACGCTCATCATCAACCACACGGCCGACGAGAGCGTAGCGGCAGCGGCTCCGGCCGGCGTCACAGTAGTACGCTATGGCCTTACCGCCAGCCAAGGCCCCGAGCTGTATGCAGCCAGCATCAGCGCGCAGGGTCACCAGTTTCATTTCGACCTGCACAGTGCCCAAGCCGTAGTGAGCAATCTGGAACTGGCAGTGCCAGGCTACCACAACGTGGAAAATATGCTGGCGGCCGCCTACGTGGCGCTGCTGCACGGGGTAGAACCAGCTATGCTGCGGGAAGCCGTGGCCGCTTACCGGGGCGTGAAGCGGCGGTTTGAGTTTGTCGTAACCACCCAGAATAATATTTACGTGGACGACTATGCGCATCACCCGCGGGAAATAGAGGCTTTCCTGCGCTCTTTACGGGCGCTCTACCCGCAAAAACGGTTGCGTGTAATTTTTCAGCCGCATTTATTTTCTCGTACCCGGGATTTTGCTGCGGGTTTTGCCGAAAGTTTAAGCATTGCGGATGAAGTGCGCTTGCTGGATATTTATCCAGCGCGGGAGTTACCTATTGATGGAGTTTCTTCCGAAATAATTTTCCACGATATTACTTCGCCATCTAAACTCCTGCAAACCAAGGAAGAAGTAGTGCGCGACGCCCAAACGGATACATCTTTCGACGTGCTGGCAACCGTTGGTGCCGGTGACATTGATCAGTTGGTGCCGCGCTTAAAAAATATTTTACAAAACCGTTGGAATGGATCTGAAGCGTAAGGCTAATAATTTACTTTTCGCTACCGGCTGTCTGGTACTGTTTGCCGCGCTGGCGGTATTTGCCGGCGTGCGGCAAATGCAGCGCCCGGTAGGGCAGGTTGTGGTTTCCATTGGCAACGAATTCAATAATTATTTCATCAGTGAGCGGGAAGTAACGAGCCTGCTCACCCACAACGGGCGGCAACGCCTGGAAGGAGCCGAGCCCGAAGAGCTAAACTTAAAAGCCCTCGAAACGCGCCTGAAAGCTCATAGCTTCGTAAAGGACGCCCAGGTATACCGCGACCTGGCGGGCAACCTGCACGCCGACGTGCGCCAGAACCGGCCCATAGCCCGCCTGGTACACGCCAATACCCGTCTCGACAGCTATATCGATGCAGATGGGCAACACCTGCCGCTCTCCTCCCTGTTCACGGCGCGAGTAGTGCCCATTACGCGCCAGGGAAATCAATCCTTGCAACCTGCATTTTTTCAGGATTCCACGGGGCGCCGGTATTTGGATTTCCTCCGGTACGTGGATGAGCATCCGTTCTGGCGGGCACAGGTGGCAGAAGTATTTATTGGGCCTAATGGAAAATTATCATTTACACAACAGGTTGGTGACCAGCGTGTAGAATTTGGCTTTCCCGAGAATATTTCAGAAAAATTTGCGAAACTAATGGTATTTTACCGGCAGATACCGCCTGTATTGGGCTGGAATACGTACCACCGCGTCAACGTCGAATTCAAAGATCAAATTATTTGTGAGTAAGCTTCTGCTTGCTTCTACGCCTCAAATAGGCGTTTTTTGCAAAACATCCTCCCCCCGAACCCTCCAACTTCACTCGCCTCCGTCTCATGCAACACGATAAGATTGTAGTCGGCCTCGACATTGGTACTACCAAAATATGCGCGCTGGTAGGGCGCAAAAACGAGTTCGGCAAGCTTGAGATTTTGGGCATGGGCAAAGCCGTGTCCGAAGGCGTAGTGCGCGGCATTGTGTCGAACATCGACAAAACCGTGGATGCTATCAAGAAAGCCATTCGTCAGGCCGAAGAGCAGTCCGGCATCAATATTGGCGTGGTGAACGTGGGTATTGCCGGTCAGCACATCAAGAGCCTTCAGCACAACGGCAGCATCACCCGTGCTTCGCAGGACAGCGAAATCACGCAGGACGACGTGAACCGCCTCACCAATGATATGTACCGGCTGGTAACCCCACCCGGCTCCGAAATCATCCACGTGATGCCCCAGGACTATAAGGTGGATTACGAGGAGGGCATTATGGACCCGGTGGGCATGTCGGGTGTGCGGCTGGAAGGCAATTTCCACATCATCACGGCGCAGAGCACGGCCATCAACAACATCAACAAGTGCGTGACCAAGGCAGGGCTGGAAATCGACAACCTGATTCTGGAGCCGTTGGCGTCGAGCATGTCGGTGCTGAGCGAGGAGGAAAAGGAAGCTGGTGTGGCCCTGATTGACATTGGCGGCGGCACCACCGACTTGGCCATCTTCAAAGACGGCATTATCCGCCACGCGGCTGTGCTGCCCTTCGGCGGCAACATCGTAACCAGCGACATTAAGCAAGGCTGCCTGGTGATGCAAAACCAGGCTGAGCAGCTCAAGGTGAAGTTCGGTAAGGCCATTGCCGAGGAAGCTTCCGAGTACGAAATCGTGAGCATCCCGGGCCTGCGCGACCGGGCCCCCAAGGAAATTTCCCTCAAGAATCTGGCTTACATCATTGAGGCCCGGATGGAGGAAATTATCGAGCTGGTGTACGCCGAAATTCAGCGCACGGGCCACGGCGACAAACTCGCCGCCGGCATTGTGCTGACGGGCGGCGGCTCGCAGCTGCAGAACCTGGTGCAGCTGACCGAGTACGTAACCGGCCTCGACACCCGCATTGGCTACCCCAACGAGCACCTGGGCAAAAGCAAGATTGAAGCGGTAAAGTCGCCGATGTATGCTACTACCGTGGGCTTGGTGCTGTCGGGCTACCGTTCCCTCGATGAGCGGCAGAACCGGAACAGCTACGAGGAGGAGGTATACCGTCAGGCTCCGGAAGTACGGCCAGTGGCCAGCCAGCCCGCTGCTCCGGCAACGCCACCGGCGCCATCCGAGCCGAAAAAGCCTTCGGGCGCTGGTAAGTTCTTCCAGGATATTATCAGCCGCACGAAAGGGTTGCTCATCAACGATTTCGACGACCAACAGTACTAAAGTCAGTTAATGATTAAGAATTAATAATTAAGAATTGAGTTGGCGGAGCGCTGCTGATATGTTGGGGTGCCAGCTCTCAATTCTGATTCTTGGTTCTTAATTATTAATTATTAATTGACACTCGTCATGGATTTCAAATTCGATATTCCTTCCCAATCTAAGTCCATCATTAAGGTGATTGGCGTGGGCGGTGGTGGCTCCAATGCCGTAAACCACATGTTCAGCCAAGGCATTAAGGACGTAGAGTTTATTATCTGCAACACCGACAAGCAGGCTCTGGCTTCCTCGACGGTGCCTAACCGCCTGCAGATCGGCATGGACCTGACCGAAGGGCTGGGTGCCGGGGCCAACCCAGAGCGTGGTAAGCAAGCAGCCATTGAAAGCCGGGAACAGATCCGCGAGCTGCTGAGCAACGGCACCAAAATGGTGTTTATCACGGCGGGTATGGGCGGGGGTACTGGTACTGGCGCAGCCCCTGTTATTGCCAAAGTGGCCAAGGAGCTGGGTATTCTGACGGTGGGCATCGTGACGGCGCCCTTCATGTTTGAAGGCAAGAAAAAGCGCCAGCAAGCCGAAATGGGTATCCGGGACCTGAGCGACAACTGCGACACGGTACTGGTAATTCTCAACGATAAGTTGCGCGAGATTTACGGCAACCTGCCCATCCGCGCGGCCTTCGCCAAGGCCGATAACGTGCTGAGCACGGCTGCCAAATCCATTGCGGAAATCATTACCGTAACGGCCGACGTGAACGTGGACTTTGAAGACGTGAAAACCGTCATGAAGGACTCGGGAGCGGCCGTAATGGGCAGCAGCATCACAGAAGGGGAGAACCGGGCCCGCCGCTCGGCCGAAGAAGCCCTGGCCTCGCCGCTGCTCAACAACACCGACATCCACGGGGCGCAGAAGATTCTGCTCTCCATCATGTCGGGCGACCAGGCCGAGCTGGAAATGGATGAGCTGACCGAAATCACGGAGTACATCCAGGACAAGGCCGGCCAGAACGCTGAAGTTATCTTCGGCCACGGTATCGACCCAACCCTGGGCCAGAGCATTCGGGTTACGGTTATTGCTACCGGCTTTGCCCGTGATGCGCACAACATCACGCAGGTAGCCTCGTCTTCTACTTCGTCGGAAACCCTTCCTGCGCCCGACCCGCAGATCAATATCTTCGATAAAGACCGGCAGGATGCTCCGGCGCCTACGACGGTAATTCCTTCTTTCGGAATGCCGGTGCCAGTAGCTTCGGTGCCCGCAGCTCCGGAGCCGCCGAAAGTAACCTTTGATCTGGAAACGTCGCCATATACGTACGAGCCGCCGGTAGCGGCTCCGTCTACCCCGGCGCCTGAGCCCATTGTGTTTCAGCATCCGGTACCCGCTGCGCAGCCCTTAGCTTCCCGCCCGGCGCTGGATGCCCGGGCCGAGGAGCGGCGGCGGCGCTTGCAGGAGCTTAGCAACGGCTTGTCGAACGAAGCAATCAAGGACCAGTTGGATACGCCTGCCTATCTGCGCCGCCAAGTAAAGCTAGAGAATGTAGTGCCTTCCAGTGAGCGGAATATTTCGCGCTTCAACTTGTCCGACGACAACGAGCTGCTGGGCGACAATCGGTTCCTGCACGATAATGTAGATTAGGTTCTCTGGAACCACACCTTCTTAAAAAGAAAACCCCGCTGGGACATCTCAGCGGGGTTTTCTTTTTAAGAAGGTGTGAGTTTAAGGCTTGACGGGCTCAACCAGGAGGGTACTTGCAATGGTATCGGTGGTTGCCACAAGCCTAGTTGGTTCAGCTATTTCGCGGTCCACAGAGAGCGGGCGCGTAACGGCATGGCTACACGCTCCGAATAACGGAGAAAGCAGCAACAAAAGGTAGAAGATGCGTTTCATTATGCGCCTGATACGAAAGGTTAATCAGGGAGTTACTAGCTAGTAAAAATATAACGCATTTAAGTAACTATATAGTTCCGTGAAGATTAGGGTTGAAACGGATTACTAAAACGTGGGTCTTTGATAAAAGCCGAATCGGTGAGAGTGCGCAGAAAGGCTATTAGCTGCTGCTTCTCCTTGGCCGTCAGATCCAGCTTGGTTCCATTGGGGGTATTGGAAAGTAAAAGGTTGGGGTCGAGGAAAGGGCTGGCGCGCTCCACGTGCTCGTTGTAATGGTCTACCACGGCTTCTAGCGTCTGGAAACGGCCATCGTGCATGTAGGGAGCCGTAAGTGCAATGTTGCGCAGGGATGGTGCCCGGAACTTGCCCTGATCTGCCACTTGGCCAGTAATGCCTCCACGGCCGGTGTCAGCAAATGCGGCGTCCAGGCCATTGTTGAAGAACTCTGGGGAGCTGAAAAGGCCTGTGGTTTCGAGGTGGCAATGGTGACAAGCCGCACCCCGCACAAAAATGCCGCCTACTTCACCCGGATGACTTCGAAAAAGCAGCGCCCCCATCTGTTCGTCGCGCGTCAGGTCGGCTTCACGGCGGAGGTAACGGTCGTAGCGCGAGTTGGCCGAAAGTAAGGTGCGCTCAAATTGGGCCAGAGCTTTCAGCAGGTTGGCTTCGGTGATAAGTCGGCTGCCAAACGCCTTTTCAAACAGGGGTGGGTATAGGTCTGTCTGCTGGAGCTTGCGCACACCTTCGCCCAGCGTTTGGTGCATTTCCACGGGATTTTCGAGGGGCAGCCGCGCCTGATCTTCGAGGCTTCGGGCCGCGCCGTCCCAGTTAAGGCTAAACTCCCACAACACGTTGGCCAGCGACATGGTGGAGCGCTGGTGCTGCTGGCCATCTACACCCAGCGCCCGGGCCCGGCCATCGGTAAAAGCCTTGCTTTGCTGGTGGCAGCTACCGCAGGAAAGAGTGTTGTTGCGGGAAAGCCGCGGCTCGTAGAATAGCATGCGCCCCAGGGCTACGCCTTCTACAGTGAGCAGGTTATCCGCCGGTATTGCCGGCTTGGCTGGCAACCCTCCCGGAATCTGCAGGTCGTAAGGCGTAGCGCTGAAGGGCGTGGGGGACGGCGGATCCGGCTCGCACCCACTGAGTAGGGCTGATACCGCGGCAACCACCAGCCAGCAGCGCCAAAAAGAAGAGAAGCCCATACGCGGCGCCGTGCTTGGTTGAGGCAAAGAAAGATAGTTTTAAAGCTGAACACTGGGGTGCGCCTGCCTCGTTCACCGCGACGGGAGCGAAGCCACTCCGAAGCTGGACAGCCTGGTTGGCAACTAAACGCTTGGGGTGCTAAAACAAGTACTTGGTTTGCTTAAAGCTATAGCCCAGGGCCAAGACCAGCCGGCCGGCGCTGGCGGGGTGGTCAGTAGTAGCGGTATATACCGGAAACTGTGCACTGGCATTCAGCGAAACGTTCTGGTAGTACACATCAATGCCAGGGCCCAGCAGCGCATTGTTCATGGCATGCTCCCCGGTGAGGTGGCCTTCGAAGGTTTCTCCTTTGGTTTTCTCGTAGAAAAACTGCGCCGAGGGATACACCTGCCAGTTGCCCTTGAGCGGGAGGCGGTAAAACAGGTTGGCAAAGGTGCTGGAACTGGGGGCGGTGCTTTCCTGGAAGGCATTGCGGGTGGCCCGGCGGTAGCTGGTATTCAAACTAATGCCGACGTTCCGGTAGCTGCCAATGTAATTGGCGTAAACAAAGCCGTCGGTGGTGCCGGTCCCCGGCTGGGTAAGCGTAGGGTAGCGTCGTCCTTCCGCGTTGCGCCGGCGAAAGTCCCCGGTGGGCAGCTTGGTCCCGCCTCCCACAATCAGGCGGCTTTGCATTCCCGCTGTTTCAATGGCGCGCAGCAGATGGTAGCCGGCAAATAACGTCACGTCGCCCAGGCCCGACTGGGTTAGCTCCCGGCCATTGGCGTAGGAAGTATTCATGGCAAAAGGCACAAAGGCGTTCAGCTCCACACGCTGGGCCAGAAAGTACTTAGCGCGCAGCTCGGCTACCCGAAATACCTCGTAATCGTGCGCATCGCCTTTATGGGCGTGGCGGTAATTGTCGTCACGGTTCAGAGCAGCCGGAAAAAAGGGCCGCACGCCTGCGGGAAAAAAGCGGTGCTGTTGCCCTAACTGCTGGTAGCCATTGAAGGCCCGGTAGCGGTGCATCAGGGATATGCTGCTTTGGTTGTCGTAGGGAGTGATGCCCATAAAGCAGCCGCAGATGTCGCAGGCCCGGCCCCAGAGGGGCAACAGGCCGGCTAAAACAAAAAGAAACTGTCGTTTCATGGCAGGAAATGCAGAAGGAGGTTGCGTAGAGCGGCTCTTAGCGGGGTTTTTCGCTCAGGCGTGGGTCGTGTAAGAATTGCTCATCGGTGAGCGTCGCCAGGAAAGCCAGCAGATCGGCTTGCTCCGCGGAAGTGAGCGGAATACCCAGCCGGCCATCGGACTGGCGCAACAGCGGGTCAAGCGTGGCCGATTCGGTGACTCCGTGGTCGTAGTGGGCCAGCACCTGCGGCAGGGTCTGAAAGCGGCCGTCGTGCATGTAAGGGGCCGTGCGCGCCACGTTCCGCAACGAGGGCACCTTAAAGCGTCCTCGGTCCCTGGCTTGCCTTGTGATATGAGCGCGCCCCGAGTCCAGGGCAAAACCGCCGGCAAGCCCATTGTTGCGGAAAGATTCGTCGGTGAATAGGTCAGTGCTATGGCAGGCGCTACACTTTTGCCGCAGGAGAGTCAGGCCGCGTACCTCAGCCGCCGAAAGGGTGCCACCGGCCTCGCCGCGGGCATAGTGGTCGTAGCGCGAGTTGCTGGACGTGAGAGCCGCCGTGAACTGAGTCAGCGCCTTCAGGAACTGCTGCGAGTCAATGGGCTTTTTTCCGTATACCTGGGCAAACTGCTGCACGTACTTGGCGTCGGCATTAAGCGTGCGGAGCACGTTTTGCAGGGTCTCATCCATCTCCACGGGATTGGTGAGCGGGGCCAGTGGCATGGTTTCGAGGTGTTTGGCCCCACCATCCCAGAGCAAGTCCCGGCGCCAGCGCAGGTTCTGCAACGGAGGCGCATTGCGCGTACCCAGGCGGTTGTCTACCCCGTGGCTGACGCGGTGGTCGGCGTGGGCAAAGGCCGCAAACTGCTGATGGCAGCTGCCGCAGGACACGTCCTTAGTGCGCGACAGTTGCGGGTCATAAAACAGGGCGCGGCCCAACTCGAAGGCGGGGAGCGTGGGCGGGTTTGCTTCGGCGGCGTAAACGGGAGCCGGAAAGTTGCCCGGCACAGTTACGCCAGGCACTTCCGCTACGGGAGTTGCCGTTTCTGCCTGCCCACAAGCGGCCAGCCACAGGCTGCCCGCCAGCGCTAAGGCTGTCAGCTGGAAAAGTCGTGGCCACATACCTTAGTTGGTATGCACATGGTCGACGGTGAAGAAACCGGCCCGCTGGTTGTCGGCGATTTTAACTGCATCGGCCCCGCCCATCACGTTCGGAGTCGTTGCAAAGCGAATCGTGTTGGGCCCGGTAAACAACCGCAACACATCTGCTTTGAGATGTACGGCTGGGTTACGGTCCTTACGGATGGGAATGGTGATGCCCCGTAGCGTAGGCGAAACCGAGCGAATCGTGTTGTTGGGCTTTTTAAAGCCTCCAATGTGAAATACCAGAGCCTGATTAGGGGCCTGCGGCGAGGTGCCTTCCAGCTTGGTGAAAATATAGCCGTAGTCCCAGGTCCAGAACATATTGTTGATCGGGTCGAGGGCCCCGGTTTGCGCGCCCGATACGTTACGCGTGCTATCCACGCCAATGGTGAATGATAGGGAGGTATAGTCGCCGGAGGGAATATCCGCCAGCGTAAAGAACTTGGATTCCGGGTCGGCTTCGTCTACCAGAAAGTAACTTTCAGGCACCAGGTAGCTTGAGCCGTCGGTCTTGCCCAAGGTGAAGTTGGACAGGTAATACTTGAGCCTAGACACGGTAAACTTGTCGCCGGCCGCCGTGGTGTAGGTGGTATTGAAGGCTAGGGGCTCGGTGCCCGCTACGTGGTCAATTTCGACATCGAGCGTACCAGGCTGGGAGGGAGCGGGGTTTAAGTTGGTATCGGTATCGTCGGTGCAGGCGGTAAAGAAGCTGGCAAATGCCAACAGGCATAGCAGAGGAAAGCTGCGAAGGAACATACAAAAAACGTTAGGCGGAAAACTGGAAATGCAGCCGGTAGCGCCTTTTCGGAAAAGGGCGCACCTGCGAGGCAAGAGCCCATTAAGCTCTTGCTGACGAGTTTCAGGCGCGTAACGTGGGTGGGTGAAAAATGGCCTGTACCAAAGCCAAGGCATAGCCATTGGCCGGCAGCGGGGCAAAGAGCACGGGCCGCGGGTACGTGGGTAGGGGAGAGGGTAGGAAGCGGGCCAGTGGTGGCAGCACTTCATATTTGAGCTTGGCCACACCTGCCTGCGGACCTTTACGCTCGGTATCAGAGGCCTTGCGCAGCTGCTTGGCCAAGTGACAGCGCCCGTTGCACCGCATGCGGGGCTTGTCCTTGTTCACGCAAAACAAGCGCGTAATCTGGTCCTTCTGCAACTGATAATTCACTACCAGCAACTCCCGATTAAACGTCTGGAGCAACAGCAGGAAGCACAGAAAATAAGCCAGAAAGCGCGTCAAGAAAGCAACCGGATAAGACCTGAGGTGCGCAAAGGTAGGAACGCGGGTGTAATACTCACGCCCGCGGCTACCAGCTCACCAGGGCCGCCGCCTGCTCCCGCAGTAATTGCAGAAACAGCGGGTGCGGGAGCTCCCCGGTTTTGGTGAGGTGAGCGTCGATGCCGGGGAGGCGTACGCGCGCGGGCAGTACGGTGGTGCCCAGGTACATCAGGATATCGGTGAGGTGGTTGAGTGCCAGGATGCCACCCTGCTGCCCGGCGGAGAGGCCCACCAAAGCTGCCTTTTTGCCGCGGATGCCGCCGGGGTAGGGCAGGCCGTCGATAAACGTCTTCAGTACCCCCGGGAAGGAGCAGTTGTACTCCGGCACCACAAATACCAGCTTATCTGCCTGCTCGGCCAAGTGCACGAGGCGGTTGAACCCCGCGTGGCGCCCGGCGTTGTGGTACAAGGCCTCCGTCATAAAATCGGTAGGTAGTTCGGCCAAGTCCAGCAGCTGATGGGGGGTCTGTAGCTCGTCCAGCAGAGAAGTATATAAGCTGGCTACTTGTCGGGCCCGGGAGTTCGGGCGGTTGGTGCCGGATATAACGGTTATCATTTACGAAGCCTGATGCGTGCAAAAAGAAAAGGCGAAACGGGTTACCGTTTCGCCTTTTCGGAAATCCTGGTATGTAACCGGCAAGGGCTACACAAGGTTATTGGATGTAGCCTTGGCGGCCAGGAACTCCCGGTTCAGAATAGCAATATTCTCCAAGGAAATGCCCACCGGGCACTCGGCGGCGCAGGAGCCAATGTTGGTACAGGCACCAAAGCCTTCTTTGTCCATCTGCGCTACCATGTTCTCTACACGGGCTTTGCGCTCTACATTGCCCTGGGGCAGCAAGGCCAGCTGGCTTACTTTAGCCGAAACAAACAACATCGCCGAAGCATTTTTGCACGAAGCTACGCAGGCCCCGCACCCAATGCAGGTAGCAGCCTCAAATGCGCGGTCCGCAATTTCCTTGGGAATCGGAATCTCGTTGCCGTCGGGGGCTCCCCCTGTATTGACGCTCACGTAGCCACCAGCCTGAATGATGCGGTCAAAAGCGGAGCGGTCTACGCTCAGATCTTTGTTAACGGGGAAGGCATTGGCACGCCAGGGCTCGATGGTGATGGTGTCGCCATCCGAGAACTTGCGCATGTGAAGCTGGCAGGTAGTAGTGCCTTTCTCCGGGCCATGGGCGCGGCCATTGATAAACAGGTTGCACGAACCACAGATGCCCTCGCGGCAGTCGTGGTCGAAGGCTACTGGCTCGTCGCCTTTGCGCAGCAGGTCTTCGTTGAGTACGTCCAGCATTTCCAGGAAGGACATATCCGGGGATATATCCTTTACTTTATATTCCACGATGCCACCTTTGGCAGCGCGGTTTTTTTGCCGCCACACCTTCAGGGTGAGATTCATCGGTTTGGCGTTGGGGTTACTTCCGGCCATATGGTTGGCTATTAGCTATGGGCTGTTAGCTGTTAGTTTCTCGTTCTGTCACCCCGTCGGACAATGCCAACGGCCAACAGCCAATAGCTAACAGCCTAAAAATTACTTGTAGCTGCGTTGGGTGAGCTTCACATTTTCGAAATGCAACGGCTCCTTGTGCAATACTTCGGGCTGGTTGTCGCCCATGTACTGCCAAGCCGCCACGTAGGCATACTCGTCGTCGTTGCGCTGGGCCTCGCCTTCTTCTGTGGCATATTCCTCGCGGAAGTGGCCGCCGCAGCTTTCGTTGCGGTCGTAGGCGTCGTCTATCATCAGTTCGCCCAACTCCAGGAAGTCGGCTACGCGGCCGGCTTTTTCCAAGGTCTGGTTAAGCTCCTCGTTCAGGCCGGTAATTTTCAGGTCACTCCAGAACTCGCGACGCAGCTTCTGAATTTCCGCCTTGGCAAATTCCAGGCCTTTGGCATTACGGGCCATGCCGCAGTATTCCCACATAATGTGGCCCAGTGCCTTGTGGAAGTCGTCGGGCGTGCGGGTGCCATTGATGCTCATCAGCTTCTCGATGCGGGTCCGCACGGCCGCCTCGGCTTCCTGGAAGGCAGGATGCTGGGTGGTTACCGGCTTCGGGGCCGTTTTAGCCAGGTAGTCGCCAATGGTATAGGGAATCACGAAGTAGCCATCGGCTAAGCCCTGCATCAGCGCCGAAGCCCCCAGGCGGTTGGCGCCGTGGTCGGAGAAGTTGCACTCTCCCGTAGCGTATAGGCCCGGAATGGTGGTTTGCAGGTTGTAATCCACCCACAGGCCGCCCATGGTGTAGTGCACGGCCGGGTAAATGCGCATGGGCTGCTCGTAGGGGTTTTCGCCGGTGATTTTGGCGTACATATCGAACAGGTTGCCGTACTTCTGGGCTACCCAGTCGGCACCGTTGCGCTTGATGGCATCGGCAAAGTCGAGGTACACGGCCAGGCCCGAACCACCCACACCGCGTCCTTCGTCGCACATCTGCTTGGCGTTGCGCGAAGCTACGTCGCGGGGCACGAGGTTACCGAAAGCGGGGTATTTGCGCTCCAGGAAGTAGTCACGCTCTTCTTCGGGAATGTCCTGTACCCGAATCTGACCCGCGCGGAGGCGCTCCGCTGTTTCCTTGGTAGCCGGCACCCATACGCGCCCGTCGTTGCGCAACGACTCCGACATCAGCGTCAGCTTGGACTGGTAGTCGCCGGATACGGGAATGCAGGTAGGGTGAATCTGGGTGAAGCAGGGATTCGCAAACAGGGCGCCCTTCTTGTGTGCACGCCACGGGGCCGTCACGTTGCAATACTTGGCGTTGGTGCTCAAGTAGAACACGTTGCCGTAACCACCGGTGGCCAGCACTACCGCGTGGGCGGCGTGGGTTTCGATTTCGCCGGTAATCAGGTTGCGGGTGATAATGCCCTGGGCTTTGCCATCAACCACTACCAGATCCAGCATTTCCGAGCGGGTGTACAGCTTTACCTTGCCGTAGGCTACCTGACGGCTCAGGGCCGAGTAAGCGCCCAGCAGGAGCTGCTGCCCAGTCTGGCCGCGGGCGTAGAACGTGCGGCTTACCTGTGCACCCCCGAAGGAGCGGTTGGCCAGTAGCCCGCCGTATTCGCGGGCAAAGGGCACGCCCTGGGCCACGCACTGGTCGATAATGTTTACCGACACCTGCGCCAGCCGGTACACGTTGGCTTCGCGGGCACGGTAGTCACCACCTTTGATGGTATCGTAGAACAGACGGAAAACAGAGTCGCCGTCGTTCTGGTAATTTTTAGCGGCGTTGATACCGCCCTGCGCCGCAATGGAGTGAGCCCGGCGGGGCGAATCGTGGTAGGTGAAGGCCTTCACGTTGTAGCCCAGCTCGGCCAGTGAAGCCGCTGCAGAAGCGCCGGCCAGGCCGGTGCCCACCACAATGATGTCGTACTTCCGCTTGTTGGCGGGGTTGACGAGCTTCACATCGAACTTGTGCTTTTCCCACTTCTCGGCCAGGGGCCCTTCGGGAATTTTGGAATCCAGGATCATCGGGTGGACGAGGTTAGGATTTAAAGAAGAAGAAGTACACGGGCATAGCGGCAAACAAAGCACACACTATGATGGAAAAGCCGAAGCCCAGTGCTTTAATGGCAGGAGTGTACTTGCGGTGGTTGAGGCCCAGCGTCTGGAAGGCGCTTTGGAAGCCGTGCAGCAGGTGGTAGCACAAAGCCACCTGCGCCACCACGTAGAGAGCTACATAGAAGGGGTTGCGGAAGGCTTGGACCACCAGACCGTAGGCGTCTTCGTTGCCATTGGCGTCGCGGGGTACATCCATAAACCGCAGGGAACCGAGAAAGTTATACAGGTGTACTACCAAAAAGAACAGCACGATGCTGCCCAGCAAGGCCATGCTGCGGGAGTACCATTTGCTGTTCTGCTCAATGTGGTCGGACACGTAGTTGCTGCCCCGGGCCGCCCGGTTTTTGGCGGCCAGAGCCAGGCCCTGGTAGATATGGAACCCGAAGCCCAGTACCAGCACCCATTCAATGGTGCGGATAATGGGGTTGTGGCCCATGAACTCGGAGTAGGCATTGAAGGCTACGCCGTTGTCGTCTTTAAACAACTGCAGATTGCCGACTAAGTGGACGACCAGAAAAGAGCAGAGAAACAAGCCCGTTACGGACATGATGATCTTGCGGCCGATGCTGCTGGAAAACGTATTACTGATCCAACTCATAGAAACTACTGAAGGGTTTTGGGTAGGGCGGTTGTATCGGTCAAAGGTAGGTGCCAACCATGTACGAAACAATCCGGCCGAAACGTTTGCATCTATCCTCGGCCGTTCTCGTAACACGCGCTAGACGGGGAGATAACCGCGCTACGCACAATTTTGTTAGGTTTCCGTCGTAAATACTCCGACCTTCTTTGCTGGCTGCCAGTCAGCTGTATGGCCTTCCTTTATGAATAGACTCTTACTTCCGGAACAGTGGCGTCGGCTATGGGCGGTAGGGCTGGTCCTGCTGGCCGCCCTGGGTGCCCGCCCGGCCCAGGCCACTCACCTACGCGCCGGGGATATCCGAATCATTGCCGATACCACCGCCAACCCCGTTACGGGCCGGTATTTCTTTACTCTGATTACGTACTCCGTAACCAACCAGCCCGCCTCCACTGATGACCGGGAAACCATCTTCTTCGGGGATGGTACAACCAGCGGACTTGATGCTATTGTACGGGAAAGCCAGACGCCGTTAGCCAATAATATCAGCCGGAACGTGTACCGGTTTTCCCATATATACAACGCGCCCGGGGTGTATACGCTGCACTACATCGGCGAAAACCGCAAAACCAATATCCGTAATATCAACGGGGGAGCATCGGTCAACATCAATATGTATCTCTCCGCGACGGTGATTGTGAACCCAGCGCTGAGAGGCAACCGTTCCCCTGTGTTGAGCGCGCCGCCCATCGACCAGGCCGCTATCAGGCAGGTGTTTCTGCACAACCCCGCCGGATCGGATGCCGATGGGGATAGTCTGGCTTATAAGCTGCGCGTGTGCCAGTGGGTACCGGGCGGCGTCGCCAGCGTGCGGAATAATACCCCCGTTCCGCAGGATGTCCCCGTCTACCGCTACCCCAACGACCAGGCGGCTTCCGTTTCGCCTGGTGGGGTGCAGGTGCCGTTCGGGGGGCCGCCGGCCCCGCAGGTTGGGCAGCCCGCTACGTTTACCCAGGACGTGGTGACGGGCCAGATTGTGTGGAACTCCCCCAGTACGGCCGGTGATTATAACATTGCGTTTGTGGTGGAGGAATGGCGCCGGGTGGCGGGTGCCCGCGCCGTGAAGATTGGGGAAATACTGCGGGATATGCAGATTACCGTGGCCCCCACCGATAACCTGCGCCCTATCCTGACGCTGCCACGCGACATCTGCATCATTGCCGGTGACTCAGCCCGGGGCGTGGTGCGCGCCACTGACCCCAATGGCGACCCTATCGACCTGACGGCCTTTGGCGGGCTGCTGGCCCGTACGCCCGTGCTCCAGCCCACAGGCTACGAGCGGTTCCGGGCTACGTTCCGGCAGAAGCAGCGTACGGCCCCTGTAAGCGGGGTCTTCCGCTGGCGCTCTACCTGTGCCGATGTAGCCGAGCAGCCTTATCAAATCGTCTTCCGGGCATCGGATAATCCTGCTGCCAACGAGGTGCCCCTGATTGACCAGGGCGTCTGGCGCATTAAGGTGGTGGGGCCGCCGCCGGAAAACCTAAAAGCTACTCCGCAGGCCCTGGGCATCAACCTGACGTGGGACCTGTATGAGTGCCAGAACGCCAGCCGCATCCGCATTTTCCGGCGCGAAGGCTCCGGCAACTTTGAGCCTGACACCTGTAACCCCGGCATACCGGCTTCGGCTGGCTACGTGGAAATCGGGGACGTAGCTAAGAATACGACCGAGTTCCGCGACGATAATAACGGACGGGGCCTGGAGCGCGGCAAAACGTTCTGCTACCGTATCTACGCCGAGTTTCCGCTGCCGGCCGGGGGCAAGAGTCTGGCCTCGGCAGAGGTGTGCGCCAAGATTGAAGGCCGCCCGATTCTGCTCACCAACGTGACGGTAGAGCGGACCGGCGTTACTGATGGCGCCATCAAAGTAGTGTGGACCAAGCCAGTGCTGGCCTCGGGCGCTTTCTTTACGCCTTCCGGCTACCGGCTGTACCGTAGTGAGGGCATCAATTCCAACCCTACCCAGCAGGTGGGTGCTACCATTCGCAACCTCAACGATACGGTGTATGTGGATGCCAACCTGAACACCCAGGAACTGGCCTATACCTACCGCATTGAGTTCTTCAGCAGCAAAGTGCAGGGTGGAACCGAGGAAATTCTGGAACAACCTCTGCCGGCTTCGTCGGTACGGCTGGAAGGTGCGCCCACAGCTACCAGTGATGGCATCAACCTGACGTGGCAGTACCAAGTACCCTGGGACAACACGGTGCGGCCCACCCGCATCTACCGTCGCGACCCCGGGGCGGCCACCTACACGCTCCTGACGACGGTGCCGGGTGGTGCCACCGGTGGTACCTACCTCGATAAAGGTACTCTGGATAAACCTCTGAAGAAAAGCCAGGAGTACTGCTACTATGTAGAAACTAACGGGGAGTACAAAACGCCGCCCATTGGCCCCCTGCTGAACAAGAGCCAGGAAAAATGCGTGTTCCTGGCCACGGTGCCCTGCCCGCCCATTCTCACGTTGCGGCCTACTAACTGCGACAGTCTGGCCGCGCTGCCGTACTTCCCCAACCTTTCCAACACGCCCTACAACAACCGCCTCTCGTGGACGCTGGACGAGAACAACCCGGCCGACTGCAGCACCGACATTGCTTACTACCGCATCTACTTTAGCGCCACCCAGTCGCAAAACCTGGCCGATTTCCAGCTAATTGACTCTACCACGGTCAAGAGCTTCGTCGACCGCGACCTGGCTACGCCGGCGGGTTGTTACTACGTGGTATCGGTGGATAAGAACAAGCGGGCCAGTGCGCCCAGCAATATTGTTTGCCAGGATGCCTGTTTGTTCTTTGTGCTGCCCAACATCTTCACGCCCAACGGCGACGGCACCAACGACACCTTCCGGCCCAAGGTGGCCAGTCCCATCATCCGCACCAAGTTCACGGTGTTCAACCGCTGGGGCCGCAAGGTGTACGAAGGAGACAAGAACCCGCTTATTGAGTGGAATGGCACCGATAAAGCCACTACCGAAGGCCTGAGCACGCCCAGCTCCCGGGTGGTGGATGGCATTTACTACTATTTGGCTGAGGTAGAGTTTGCCGACTTTGCCCGCACTAAAAAGACCTACAAAGGCTGGGTTGAAATTGTGCGGTAAGCCAGTTGCCGTCCCAACAAGTCTCCAGCAAAGCCCGCTGCCATCTGGGAGCGGGCTTTTTTGTGTTTCGGCTATCTTGCCGCCCCATCCATCTTTCCCCTTGATTTTTCACTGTATGAAAGCCGTTATTTTCCCCGGTCAGGGCAGCCAGTTCAGCGGCATGGGCCGCGACCTGTACGAGCAGCACCCCGAGGCCCGCAGCCTCATGCTGCAAGCCAATGATATCCTGGGCTTCTCGCTCACCGACGTCATGTTTACGGGTTCTGAGGAGGACCTGCGCCGCACCGACGTGACGCAGCCCGCCATTTTCCTGCACTCGGTGGCTCTGGCGGCGGTAGTGCCTAACCTGCAGCCGCAAATGGTAGCCGGACACTCCCTGGGCGAGTTTTCGGCGCTGGTAGCGGCCAAGGTGCTCAAGTTTGAGGATGCCCTGCGCCTGGTAGCCCAGCGGGCCCAGGCCATGCAGGCTGCCTGCCAGGAGCAACCCGGCACTATGGCCGCCATCCTCGGCCTCGATGATGATACTACGGCCCGCATTTGTCAGGAAATTTCCGCTGCCGGCAACGTAGTGGTAGCTGCCAATTACAACTGCCCCGGTCAGCTGGTGGTGTCGGGTTCTCAGCGAGGCATTGAGCTGGCCTGCGAGCAGCTGAAAGCGGCCGGGGCCAAGCGTGCCCTGCCCTTGCCGGTGGGCGGCGCCTTTCACTCCCCGCTGATGCAGTCGGCGGAGGCAGCCCTGGCGGAGGCCATTGCCCGCACCACATTCTCGCCCGGCATCTGTCCGGTGTACCAGAACGTAGACGCCGCTCCCCACACCGACCCCGACGAAATTCGTGAGAACCTGGTGCGCCAGCTCACCGCTCCCGTGCGCTGGACCCAGAGCGTGCAGCGCATGGTGCAGGACGGCGCTACCGAGTTTGTGGAGTGCGGCCCCGGCAAAGTGCTGCAGGGCCTCGTCAAGAAAATTGCCCCGGAGGCAGCTGTGGCCTCAGCAGCCGTGTAGCTTCTTGCTGCCAAAACCCCAAAGCGCCCTGCCGGACAGTTCCAGCAGGGCGCTTTGGGATAGACGAATACTTAAAAGAAGTTCTTTCTGAGTTCATACCGGCAGAGAGCAAGCCTTTACGTTCCTACATTCTTAGCTGTTGATTACCTCCTGCAGGCGCTCCACCTTGTCTTGCTTAGATAGGGTAAGCCGGACCACCGAGTTTTCTTCCGCCGTCAGGTCGTGCGGAACATTGCCTTCCAAGAATATGATGGCGCCGCTTTCCATGGTCTGCGTAGTGCCGTGTACACCAAGCGCAATCCGGCCTTCCAGAACGTGAATCAAAATGGGATAGGGCGTTTTGTGCTCCTTCATTATCTGCTCGGCCTTCAGCAGGATGCGGATTTCCTTGGAAAAGGACGTCTCCAGTAAAACTTTCGTTTTAACCCGGTTTTCGTCGAATGCTAAATCTTCGTTAAATGAGGCAGTGTTCATGGGAATAATGGGATGGATGCTTGAAGAGAATTTGCCGTAGCCCAAAGCAACAGGGCAGTAGTATAGGTCTTATTCTACCATTTCCGGAGGCTCCAAGTCAAACAGCTCGAACAGCTCGACCAGGGGGAGGGTGCTGTGGGGAGGTAAGTTTATCGTAGCAAAGCAGTTGAAATCAACTTGCCAAAAACCGCCCTGCCGCATAATCTCGTCGCCCAGCAGCCGGTATTCCGATTCTTTGTAACGTGGGGAAAGCACAAAGCGCCACGTAGTATATGCCGAAGGCTCGATGATGGACACCACCTCGTGCGCGCCACTCTCCTGCAGGACTGTTCCGAATGTCGTTCCGTAAGTCAGCCGGTCATCGACTATGTCATTCTCAACGGCCCGGTATACCCTATCAGCCACTGGTTCCACGGCCAGGGTGGTAGTGGTTTGCTCTTGAGCGTTATAGATTCTTATTTCCATGCTGGGTATGCTGTCCTTACACGATGTGCGCCTACTAAAGCTGCGCCGCGAACTGCTCGCTTAGGCGCCAACTTCTTTCTTGCCACGTCCCGCTTAGCCGGAACGGGCCGGCACTAGCCTACCCGCTCCACCGCCAGCGAATCGGGGCAGGCAACGAGCAGCTCAGCTACGGTGCACTGCAGCTGCGGGTGCACTGCTTCCGGGGCAATTTCGAAGAGCGGCACCAAAGCAAACCGGCGCTCCGGCAGGCGGGGATGCGGCACTTGCAAGGCAGGCGTATCCAGCACCTGGTCGCCGTAGAGCAGAATGTCCACGTCGAGGGTGCGGGCATCCCAGCGTACGTGCCGCTCGCGGCCGGCGCGCTGCTCAATGGCCAGGCAGGTGGCCAGCAGTTGCGCCGGCGTAAGCAGGGTGCGCAGCCGCACGGCCTGGTTTAGAAACGCCGGCTGGCTGGTGAGGCCCCAGGCGGCTGTTTCATACAGGCTCGAAACTGCCTCCACGGTGCCGGCGGTTTCCTGCAGGTGCTGTACCGCCGTACGCAGATACTCGGTCCGGTTGCCGAGGTTGGAGCCCAGTAAAAGGTAAGCCGTAGGCATGGGCACTACAGCACGCGCCGCAAAAAATCCAGGGTAGCCTTGGCGGCCTGCCGGGCAGCTTCGGGCAGCTCGGCCACGTTCCACGGGTGGGCGCCTCCGAAGTTGTGCGTGACCCCGGGCAGCAGGGCCAGCTCGGCGGCTGGATACCACTCCTTGAGCTCATGGGCGCGCCGTACGGGCACGGTTTCGTCTTCGTCGCCGTGCACCACGAGCAGGGGGCGGCCACCGAGCTTGCGGCGCACGTTGTGGCGGATATCGAGACGCAGGCGGTTCTGGTGGTAGTCTTCCACAATTTGAAAGTACAGGGGCAACTGCTGGCCGGTGCGCGCATTTTCCACGTGAAAAACGCCCTGCTGCTGCCACTGCTGTAGCAGGGTCTCGGGCCAGCCGGGGTTTACATCGTTGATGGCAGCCCAGGTGACCACGGCGTGCACCCGGGCATCTTCGGCCGCTTTCAGGAGCACCAAGCCACCGCCGCGGCTATGCCCAACCAGGGCCAGGCGTCCGAGGTCAACTTCGGCCGCCGGCAAAAGGGCCGGCAGCTGGTCGAGGAGGGCCCCAATGTCGTCCAGCTCCAGGGAAAAGTTGTTTTGCCCAAAGGCTTCCAGGTCTTCCAGGTCGCCGGTGCCCCCCACCACGAGGCCGTTGTGGGAGAGGTTGAGCTTGACGAAGACAATGCCCCGCCGGGCAAACCAGTCGGCCAGCAGGTTGAAGTGCCCCCAGTCCTTAAACCCCTTGAAGCCGTGCACGAAAACCACCACCGGCTTGGGCTGCCCATCGGGCAGCAGGCAGGCATCGGCGGTGAAGGGCCGGGAATGGCGCGGACTGGACAGCTGAAAATGCAGTTGGACGGGCTGGTCTGGCATAGCGGCGAAGATAAGCAGGGGGCCGGTCATTACGGGCAGGGCCGGGCCAGCCGGCCTTAAGGCGTTGCGCAGGCCCGGAGCAGGGTGCGGGGGGTAGGACCGCAGTGCTGCGTCCCGCGCCCGGGTAAGACTGGTGCTGGTTACCTTTCGGGGCTTGGCGGGTTGTTTAGGCGGAGGCAGCAGTGGCAGGCGCGAAATGGCCTGCGTCCGCGCCCTGTTAATGGCTTAACCGCCTCATTTCTCCTTTTTACCCGTATCATTGCAGCGCCCAAAATACCCGCATGAACGTTACGCTGGACCAGATACAGGCGCCTATTGCCGCCGAAATGGAGGAGTTCGAGAAGAAATTCCGGCAGTCCATGCAAACCAAGCAGCTGCTGCTCGACAAGATCATGGGCTACATCGTGAAGCGCAAGGGCAAGCAGATCCGGCCCATGTTTGTGTTTTTTACCGCCAAAATCAGCGGAAACCAGTCCGAGGGTCCACTGCCGGAAGCTTCTTTTCGGGGCGCGGCGCTTATTGAACTGCTGCATACGGCCACGCTGGTGCACGACGACGTGGTGGACGAATCCAACTACCGGCGCGGCTTCTTTTCCATCAACGCCCTCTGGAAAAACAAGATTGCCGTGCTCGTGGGCGACTACCTGCTGAGCAAAGGCCTGCTGCTGAGCCTGGAAAACGACGACTATGACCTGCTCAAAATTGTGAGCAACGCCGTGAAGGAGCTTAGTGAGGGCGAGCTGCTGCAGATCGAAAAAGCCCGCCGCCTCGATATCACGGAGGACGTGTACTTTGACATTATCCGCCAGAAAACGGCTTCGCTGATTGCTTCCTGCTGCGCCGTGGGAGCGTCCTCCGCCGGGGCCGACAAGGAAACCGTAGAGCGGGCTCGCCTGTTCGGCGAGAAAGTAGGCATGGCCTTCCAGATCAAAGACGACTTGTTCGACTACGGCACGGCCGAAATCGGCAAGCCCGTGGGCATCGATATCAAGGAGAAAAAGATGACGCTGCCCCTCATCTACGCCCTGCAGCAGGCCGACTGGCTAACCAAGCGCCGCGTCATCTTTAACGTGAAAAACAACGAAGGCCGCAAAGACCGGGTGCAGCAGGTTATCGATTTTGTGAAGCAGTCGGGCGGGCTGGAGTACGCCATCCGTACCATGGAGCGGTACCGCGACGAGGCGCTGGCGGTGCTGCACACCTTCCCGGCCTCCGCCTCGCGCACCTCCCTGGAGCAGCTGATCAACTACACCATCGAGCGGGAGAAGTAAACCACGGATTCGGGCCGATTTTTCGGATTTCACGGATTTTGTGGACGATATCAGCCTTGGCAATCAGGCAGCAAAAAGCCTCACACTTTGTGCGAGGCTTTTTGTCTTTTGTCATCCTGAGCGGAGCGAAGGACCTTATCACGCCGGCACGAGGCCGTTCGACAGTAATACCGCCGTGCAAAGGTTCTTCGCTCTGCTCAGGATGACAGACAATTACTGCGAATCGTCCGCGAAATCCGAAAAATCCGCTCGAATCCGTGGGTTAGGCTTTCACCTGGTAGGCTACGCTTTCGGGCTTCACGTCCGACACCTCGAAGTGTACGCCGTCGAAGGTGCTTTTTACCGTGATTTCGTGGGTCATGTCGCAGCCGGGGCATTTGATTTCCTCGGTTTCGAACTGGCCGTCGTCCTCCGTGGAGTTGGCCAGGTGGTCGGCGGCGGGCACCCCGATCAGGTCGGTGAATACCTCCGTCTGACAAGAATTACATTCGAATTTAAGCCCTACCGTGCGGCCTTGCAGCTCGTCGAGGGGGGCTGGCGTATTTTTTTGCTGAATCCACATAAGAACCGGGTGTTTGGTTGGAGAAAGGATGGGAGGTGAGGCGCCAGGGCCTACAGGCTGTACGCGGGGAGGGTAGGGTGGGGTTGTGTTTGCGGTAAAGGCGGAGGAAAGCGAACAAGGAAACGTGCGTACCTTCCCTTCAGAAACCATTGGCTTTCCCTGCATGAGCACGCAACCTGCCCAGGCCCTTGCCGAGCCGCTGTCCGGCCCAATTCCGTGGGTGCCGCGCTGGCGCACCCTCCGTTCGCTGCTGGCTATGGCTCGCAACCCCATCGACAACCTCGACCAGGTCCACCTGCGCCTCGGCGACACGGTAGGCATTCACCTGGGCGGCATCCGGCCCACCATCGTCACCCGCGACCCGGCCCTGGTGCAGCACATTCTGCAGAAAAACCACCGCCGCTACCTCAAGTCCGACCTTACGCACGGCCTTATTCGCTACCTGGGCCGCGGCCTGCTCACCAACGAAGGCGCCGACTGGCTGCGGCAGCGCCGCCTGATTCAGCCAGGTTTCCACCGCCAGCGCCTGGCTGGCCTTACGCGCCTAATGCAGGCGGCTGCCGAGGAATGGACCCGGGAGTTGCGCCTGCGCACGGCCGCGGGGCCAGCCGTGGTAGATATTCACGAGGCCATGACGCGGGTGGCGTTTCGCATCATTGCCCAGGCCACCTTTGGTACCAGCATGAGCGAGCAGGAGCGGGAGCGGTTGTCGGACATGCTCACCCAGATACAGGCCTTCTACGTGCGCACCATCCGGCAGCCCTACCTGCACCCGTGGTTTCAGCTGGCCGGCCGCTACCGCCACCACGATGCCCTGAGCCGGGAGCTGCGCGAGCTGGTGCGCGGCTACATCCGCCAGCGGCGGGCGGCCGGCGCCAGCCCCGGGCAAGACGACCTGCTGCAGATGCTCCTGGATGTGCGCTACGAGGATACCGGGGAACCCATGACGGAAGACCAGCTGCTGGACGAAGCCAACATCCTGCTGCTGGCGGGTCACGAAACCTCCGCCAATGCCCTGAGCTGGCTGTTTTACTTGCTGGCGGGTCATCCCCAGGTCGCAGAAAACGTGCGCGAAGAGCTGCGCCAGGCCGGCCTGAGCACCCAGGCTCCCGCGTTTGAGGACCTGGCCCGACTGCCGTACTCCATGCAGGTCGTTCAGGAAACCATGCGCCTTTACCCGCCCGCCTGGATTCTGGACCGGGTAGCGCTGGAAGCCGATGAGTTTCGGGGCCAGCCCATTCCCAAGGGGACGCTGTTTTCGATTTACCTCTACGGCCTGCACCGCCACCCCGGCCTCTGGCCCGAGGCCGACAGTTTTCGGCCGGAGCGGTTTGCCCCCGATGCCCAGCCACCCGTGCCGGCCTACGGCTATCTGCCGTTCGGGGGCGGGCCCCGTCTGTGCATCGGCAACCATTTTGCGCTGGCCGAAATTCAATTGGTGCTGCTCGAAACGCTCCGGCACTTTGCGGTAGGGCCGGTGTCGGCCGCTGCCGTGGTGCCCGTGCCGCTGGTTACCCTGCGTCCGCAGCCCGGCCTGCTGGTGGAATTCAGCTCCCTGCCCTAACACTTCGGAAGGTTAGGGGTTGAAAACGGGCTGCTTGCTCCACAACAATGGAAGCTCGATCTTTGGGCATATGTTGGGGCAGGCTGCCGCTTCTGGTCCAAGGTGCTGTCTTTTGCCTGCTTATCTATGTCCACCCCGCCCAGTTCCCCCGAGTCCCTGCCCACCAATCTGGCCGATGCCCAGGCCGAGATTCTGGCCTTGCGCGCCGCTTTGGCTGAGCAGCTCACCATAGCCCGCATTCCGGCGCAAAACCCCAATCCCTCTTATCGGCTGGGGCCCAATCGGCAGCGGTTGTTTGCCAACCCCGCCGCCGATGCGCTGGCGGCTTCATTACCTGCTGACGTGCAGGAAGAAGGCCGCGTCCAGGCGTTTGGCTGGGCCGCAGAGGCGCTGACGAGCGGCCAGCCAATAGAACGGATGCTGAAGCTGGGTGAACGTCAGTTTGCCGCGTACATCGTTCCTTTCCCCGAGGAAGAATACGTGAACATGTATTTGGTGGAGCAGACGGCCCAGGTAGCTGCCCAACAGCGGCAGGCGGCCCAGGAAGCCTTTACCCGGCAGGTGCTCGACGCGGTGCCGGTACTTGTGTACGTGCGTGATGCGGCCGGCAACTATGTGTTCCAGAACTCGGCTACGCGGGAGCTGGCCGAACAGCTGGCCAACAGCCAGCCCACCGCCGAAATAGCCAGCCACCAGGCCCGGCAGCTCGCCAGCTACGATGCCGCCGATGCCAGCGTACTGGCCTCGGGCCAGCAGGTAGTAGTGGAAGACGAAATGACCTTGCCCGATGGGAGGCTGCGCTACCTGCACACCATTAAGCAGCCCCTGCGCTGGGATGATGGCCCCACCCACGTGCTGGGCGTAAGTGCCGATGTGACGGACCTAAAGCAGGCCACGGAAGCGGCCAAGGCAGCGGCCAAAGCGCGTGAGAATTTCCTGGCCAACATGAGCCACGAAATCCGTACGCCCCTCAATGGCGTGCTGGGCATAGCCGCTCAGCTGGCCAAAACACCCCTGAACACCCGCCAGCAGGAGCTGCTGGGTATTATCCGCAACTCGGGCCGCCACTTGCTGGGCGTCATCAACGATGTGCTGGACATGGCCAAGATTACCTCCGGCAAGCTGGAGCTGGAGCAATCGGCCTTCAACCTCTGCGACTCCATGGGGCAGGCCATCCAGCCCCTCATCTACCAGGCCCAGGAAAAAGGTATTACGGTGGAAGGAACTCTGCTGCGCGACTCTTGCCCGTATCCCTGGGTGATTGGGGATGCGCACCGGCTCAACCAGATTCTGATGAACCTGGTCAGCAACGCGGTAAAATTCACGCCTGCCGGGGGCCATATTAAAGTAGGCGGCTACGCCCTGGCCGAAACCGGGGAGGAGCTAACCGTGGAGTTCCGGGTAAGCGACACGGGTGTGGGCATAGCCCCCGATAAGCTGGGCCGCATCTTCGAAAACTTCACCCAGGCCTACGCCGATACTACCCGGCAGTTTGGCGGCACCGGCCTGGGACTGAGCATCAGCCGGGCGCTGGTGGAACAGATGAATGGTACGCTCACCGTGACCAGCGAAGTAGGTAAGGGCAGCACGTTTGCCTTCCAGCTCACGCTGCCCCGCGTGGCGGTGCCCAAGCCGGCCGATGCCCCGCCCGCCCACACCACCTACGATACCGGCGCATTGCGTGGCAAGCACTTGCTGCTGGTAGAAGACAACGACATCAACCGGTTAGTGGCGCGTATGCTCCTCGAAGACTGGGGCGTGACCCTGGAAGAAGCGGAAGATGGCGTGGAGGGGCTGGCCTGCATCACCCAAAACACCTACGATGGAGTGCTACTGGATATTCAGCTGCCCGGTCTGAACGGGCTAGAGGTGACGGCGGCCGTGCGGGCCCTGCCCGACGCACGCAAAGCCCAGGTCCCGATTCTGGCGCTGACGGCTAATGCCTTCCAGAGCGACACGGAGGAGTACCTGGCCGCTGGCATCAACGACGCCATTGCCAAACCCATCGACGACGCCGTGCTGTTTGCCAAGCTTACCCGGCTACTGACTGCTACCTAGGCTGTTACTGCCACCAGCGTACCTGGGGCAGGGGGCCAGCGTCTAGGGTTACTGGCTGGCCTAGCTGGGGTGTGGTGATAGGCAGCTGGCGGCGGGCGGCTTCGGCGGTAGCCCGGCGCACGGGCTCATTCCAGGCGTGGTGAGCTTCCGTGAAGGCACCCCAGTGCACCGGCAGCATCAGCCGGGCCTGCACGTCGAGGGCAGCCTGCACGCTTTGCTCGGGCATCATGTGAATTTCGGACCAGTCGGCATCGTACTGGCCGCACTCCATCAGGGCCAGGTCGAAGGGACCGTGCTGCCGGCCAATGGCGGCAAAGTGCGGGCCGTAGCCCCCGTCGCCGCTGTAGAACACGCGCTTGGTGGCTGATTTCAGTACCCAGGAGCTCCAGGAAGTGGAGTTGCGGTTGGTGAGGCCCCGGCCCGAGAAGTGCCGCGTGGGCGTACTCACAATGGTAAGCCCCGGCAGCTGCAGCGAGTCGCCCCAGTCCATTTCGTGGATTTTGGCGGGCGCCACGCCCCAGGCCAGCAGGTGGGCCCCCACGCCCAACGGCACGTAGAAGTTAGCCGTCTTATCCTTTAAGCGGCGGATGGTCTGGTAGTCGAGGTGGTCGTAGTGGTCGTGTGAAATCAGTACGGCATCGATGGCGGGCAGCTGCTCGGCCGTTATGGCCAACTGAGGGTTGTAGCGCTTGGGCGTCACCCAGCTCAAAGGGCCCATCTGCACGCTTAGCATGGGGTCGAGCAGCACGTTTTTCCCCGCTATTTCCACCAGACTGGCCGAGTGGCCAAACCACGTCACGCGCACTGTCTCGTTGGTTTTCTGCTGAATATGAGCGGGCGTCAGCGGCTGGGTGGGCAGGGGGGCAGCGGGCCGTTCGTTGGGCGTTTTGGTAAACAGGAATTTCCAGAGCGAGGAAAACGTGCTGCCGCCCGTCATGAGCGTGGTGGGCACCAGGTTTTGAAATTCGCCGTCCCGGTAGTGGCCTGTTTTGGCATAGGCCGCGCGCTGGGCCTTGGTGGGCTTACCCCCAAACTCCGGGCTCAGGTTGGCAAAAGCCCCGCCCACCACGAGCAGGGCCACCAGAAAGCCACCTAACAGGCGAATAAATAAGCGTCGGGGTTGGCGCATACGAACTAGAGAGTGTGGACAGTCAGCGCATCCAATCCAGGGCGGCGAGCAGGTGAGCGACGGCTAAAAAAGAGGCGGCGGTTTTCTCGTAGCGGGTGGCCAAGCCTCGCGCTTCTTTGAGCCGGCC